>JBBQGQ010000011.1:0-116398 GCA_038323195.1 Acidimicrobiia bacterium
AGTGCGATGAAGCTGGCCGAAAGCACCAGCACGAGGAGATGGCCGGCGACCCAACGCGGTCGTAGGAGCGTCACAACGGACCTAGTCTCTCGCGTCGAACGGTGATGTCCCGAGTCGGAGGAGCGTCATGGCCCTGATCGAGTCCGCACCCCGCGCCGTCCACATCGGCGCCGACGAGCTGCCCTTCGTCGACATCGGTGGCGGCAACCAGCTCAAAGTGCTCCAGGTCAAAGAGCGCGAGGGGCTCTGGATCGTCGAGAACATCTTCATGGCCGGGTTCGAGGTGCAGAAGCATCGCCACACCGGACCGGTCTGGGGTTACACGGTGTCGGGTGCGTGGAAGTACAAGGAATACGAGTACGTGAACCGGGCCGGGTCGTTCCTGTACGAGCCCGCGGGATCGGTGCACACGCTCCAGTGCATCGAGGACGACACCCGGGTGTGGTTCCACATGTACGGCGTGAACCTCAACCTCGATGCCGACGGCAATGTCGAAAGTGTGGCCGACGGCGCCGGTTCGCTCGCCTTCTACCTCGCGATGTGCGAGCAGATGGGGCTGCCTCGACCGAACGTGCTCGTCGACTGATGCTCGACCTCTACGACCCCGACACCTACGTCGGCGCACCGCCGCACGCGGTCCTCGCCGAGCTGCGGCGTACACAACCGGTGTACTTCCAGGAGATGTCGGACGAGCCCGGCTACTGGGCGGTGCTCAAGCACGCCGACGTCGTGCATGTCGCGCGCGAGCCCAAGCTGTTCTCCGCGAGCGAGGGCGGGGTCATGCTCGAGAACCTCGCGCCCGCGCAGCTCGACATGATGCGCAACATGCTGTTGGCGATGGACCCGCCCCGTCACGTCGACTACCGGCGCCCGATCGCGCCCCGGTTCAAGGCGCGCGTGATCGCGAACATGGAAGACGAGATCCGTGCGATCTGTCGCGAGATCATGGTCGAGGCCGCGGCCCAGGGCGACGTCGAGTTCGTGCACGACGTCACCTCCACGTTGCCGTCGCGCGTTGTCGGTCAGCTCATGGGTCTGCCCGCCGACGACCTCCCGTTCATCCACCGGCTGGCGGAGATGAACACGAGCAGTCAGGACGCCGACTACAACTCCGATGTCTCGCAGGCCACGATCGACATGGCGATGTACGCGATCCAGTTCGCGGCACTCCGTCGGGCCGAGGAGCCGCGGGAGGATCTCACGACGCTGCTGCTCGAGACCGACTTCAACGGCCACTACATGACCGACATCGACTTCGGCAGCTTCTTCGTACAACTGGTCACCGCCGGCAACGACACCACGAAGACGATGCTCTCGTCGGGTCTGCGCGCGTTGCTCGATCATCCCGATCAGCTCGCCGACATGTGCGCCGACCGGTCGCTCGTCGCGGGTGCGGTCGAGGAGATCCTGCGCTACGAGAATCCGCTGCACTACTTCCGCCGCACGGCCACGGCCGACACGGAACTGCGCGACACGAAGATCGCGGCGGGCGACAAGGTCGTGATGTTCTACACGTCGGCGAACCGCGACGAAGACGTGTTCGAAGATCCGCAACGCTTCGACATCCGCAGATCGCCCAACCCGCACCTCTCGTTCGGGATCGCCGAGCACTTCTGCCTGGGCGTACACCTCGCGCGGCTCGAAGGTCGCGTCTTCTTCGAGGAGCTCCTCGCGACGTTTCCCACCATCGAGCTCACCGGTGCACCCGTCCGCATCCGCTCGAACCTGAACAACGGGCTGAAGGCGCTCCCGGTCAAGCTCGCGCTCTGAGATCGCTATCCGATCGCGGACGGGTCGACGTCGATCGATTCGAGCGCGCCGACGACCTCTTCGGACGCGGAGTTGCGCGCGACCGTCACGCGCGGGATGAGGAACGACAGGCTGGCGCCGAACGCGACGACCGCGGCCGCGAACACCATCGCCGGCCGCGCGCCGTTCGCCACCGCGGCCGGGGTTCCGGAGGTACGCGTAGCGGCACCGATGAACGACGCGAACGTCGCGATGCCGAGCGCGATCCCGACCTGGCGGACGGTCGTGTTGACCCCGCTGGCGACGCCCGCCTTGTCCGCGTCGATGTCCGACAGGATCACGTTGGTCAGCTGCGAGCTCGCGAAGCCGACGCCGAGGCCGAACACGATCATTCCCGGCAGCAGCGCGAGAAACGAGACGTGCGGTGCGATCGCGATCGCGACCCAGAGCAGTCCGATCGACTCGAGCGCGAGGCCGGTGCGCACGATGCTCGTGATGCTGAAGCGACGGGTCAGCCGTCCACCGACGGGCGCAGCGAGCGCGATGAGGACACCCTGCGGAAGCATCCACTCGCCGGCGCGCAGCGCGGACAGATGTTCGCCGTTCTGCAGGAGCACGGGAAGGATGAACAACAGCCCGAACTGGCCCATCGCCAGAACCATCGTCGTGAGCAGGCCGTATCGGAACCCCAGGTGCCGGAGCTGCCCGAACTCGAACAGCGGATCGCGGTTGGCGCGCTCCATCGATCGCTCGACGGCGACGAACGCGGTGAATACGACGGTGGCGAGGACGAACGCGAACGGGATGACCGAAACCGCCCGCGACGCCGGCCACGCGTTCCAGTTCCCGACGGTGAGGTCCTTGATCGGGTTCCACCAGCCGTAGGTGGTGCCTTCACTCAGACCGAAGATCAAGCTGAACGATCCCGCGGCGATCAGCGCCGCCCCCCGCACGTCGATGCGCGGCCGTCGGCTTCCCCGCTCGTCGGGGTGCATGAACACCAGCGCGCCGACCACGATGATCGGCGCGACGATGACGTTGATCCGGAACGCCCAGCGCCACGAGTAGTCGGTCGTCAGGAAGCCGCCGACGATCGGGCCGAACGCGACCGCGGCGCCGGCTACCGCGCCCCACGCCGCGAACGCCTTCGGCCGCTCGGCGCCCTTGAACGTCGTCGAGAGGATCGACAGGGTCGCCGGGATCATCATCGACGCGCCGATGCCTTCGATCAGCGCCTCACCGACGAACAGCGTCGGCACCGACCTGGAGATCGACGCGAGGAACGATCCGACGCCGAAGATCGACGCGCCGATCACGAACATCCGCCGGTGTCCGAAGATGTCGCCGAGCCGGCCGCCGATGATGAGCAGCGTCGCGAACGTGAGCGAATAGCCGGTGATTACCCATTGCAGGCTCGAGAGTTGTGTGTGGAAGTCGCGCAGGATCGTCGGCACCGCGAGGTTCAACACGGTGTTGTCGAGCACCGGGATCGCCACCGAGACGATCGCGACCGAGGCTGCGAACCAACGCCTCGGGTCGAGCGGTTCGTCGGTCGGCGCCACCATCGCGTCCGATCATGCCAGGCACGCGCCTGCCGACCGCGACGGCCTACGCCGCGGCGTTGTTGTCGAATGTGATCTCGATGCGACCGCGTCCCTTGCGCTTGGCGCGATACAGCGCCTGGTCGGCGCGCGCCAAGAGACCGTCGGCATCCGGAGTGCGGCCGAACGCGATGCCGATGCTCGAGTCGATCCGCACCGAACCGACCGCCAGTCCGAACGGTTGGGCGAGGACCTCACGGATCCGCCGGCCTATCGCCACCGCTTCCTCGGTCTCCTCGAGGTCGCGACAGATGACGACGAACTCGTCGCCGCCGACGCGTGCGAGGGTGTCGACGGTGCGGATCGCGGCGCGCACGCGGCCTGCGACGCTACACAGCAGCTCGTCACCGACCCTGTGCCCGAGCTGGTCGTTGACGTCTTTGAACCCGTCGAGGTCGACGTACAACGCGGCCGTGAGCGCGCCATCCTCGAGGATGGGCGACAGCACCTCGAACAGCTGGGTGCGGTTGGCGACCCCGGTGAGCGGGTCGCGGCGTGCCTCTTCGGCGAGCCGCTGCTCGAGGGCGCGGCGTTCGGTCACGTCGGTGACGAACATGATCGCGCCGTGGTAGGTCCCGTCGTGCTGCCGCACGGTGCTGCAGCGCATCCGGGCCCACACCACACGGCGGTCGACGGTCAGGAGGCGGAGATCTTGCTCGTCGCGCGGTTGGTCGCCGGCGCCGACGATTCTCGCTCGAGCTTCGAACCGCTCGGCTTCGTCGATGAAGTCGAAGAGCGAGCCACCGAGCATCTCGCTCACCGTCGTACCGAGCAGGTCGGCCAGTGCATGATTGGCAAACGTGGTGGTCCCGGCCGCGTCGACCACACAGATGCCTTCACGCGCGAGCTCGACGATGAGGCGATACCGCTCTTCGCTGGCGCGCAGCGCGTCCTCGGTCCGCATGCTCGCCGAGACGTCCCGGATGTTCAGGACCATGCCCGCGATCTCGGGGTCGGCGAGGTGGTTCGTGCCGATGATCTCGGTCGCGAGCCAGGAACCGCTCGCGTGTCGCAGCCGCACGAGGAGCGGGACCGCCCTCGAGTCGGAGGAGCTGAGGGTGGAGGCGAATCCCTCGAGCGCTCCGACCTGGTCGACCGGGTGGACGAGATCGAAGGCGCTGGCGCCGATGAGCTCGCCGGTGCCGTAGCCGAGCATGGCCTCCGACGCAGGACTCGCGTACTTCAGCGCTCCCGACGGGTCGATCACCGCGATGAGGTCGGGGGAGACGCGCACGAGCGCGCCGAGCAGACCGTCCGTGTCCGGCTCCTGCGCCCGGTCGTCGCCCGCGGCCACCGCGTTCGGCGTCAACCCAGGACCTCTTCGAGCGTCACGACCCCGAAGTCGAGCTGTGCGGCCGGCCGGGCCGGGCTGCACAGGTAACCCTGGAAGGCGTCGCACCCGAGCTGGTCGAGGCGAGCGAGCTGCGTCGGCCGCTCGACGCCCTCGGCGACGACGCGCAGCTTGAGCGAGCCGGCGAGGCTGATGATCGCGCGCACGATCGCTTCGCTGCTGTCGTCCTCGTCGAGACCCTTCACGAACGAGCGGTCGATCTTGAGCATCTCGACCGGGAATGCCTGGAGGTAAGCCAGCGACGAGTAACCCGTGCCGAAGTCATCGACGACGAGGTGCGTCCCGAGGCCGCGCAGCGCGGCGAAGATGCGTGCCGCGCTCGGCGCGTCGTCCATGAGCACGCTCTCGGTGATCTCGAGCCACAGGGCGTCGGGCTCGAGGCCGGTATCGCGCAAGACGGTCTCGACCTGGCTCACGAGGTGCGGGTCGTACAGCTGGCGGGCAGAGAGGTTCACCGAGACGTAGAGGTCGCGCGCCGCCGGATCGGTCGTGCGCCAGCGAGCCGCCTGGGCGCACGCCGTCGCGAGCACCTCGATGCCGAGCGAGAGGATGAGGTCGGTCTCCTCGGCGATGCGAATGAACTCGTCGGGCGGGATCGGTCCCAGCTCGGGATGCGTGAACCGGGCGAGTGCCTCGACGCCGAGGATGCGGGGCGAGGCGACGGAGACGATCGGCTGGTAGTGCACGTCGATCTCGTGGTTGTCGAGCGCGGCGCGCAGCCCGAGCTCGACCTGGCGGCGCCGTTCGGCCTGCACGCGCAAGTCGGCGTCGAAGATCTCGATCTGGGTGCCGCCGAGCTCCTTCGCCCGGCGCATCGCCACGTGCGCGTCACGCAGGAGCTCTTCGGCGTCGCCGTCGCCGCCGGCCGCGAACGCGATCCCGATGCTGGCGTGCAGCGCGGGCTGGCGTCCGTTCGACAGGCGGATGGGCTCGGCGATGACCCGTTCGAGCTCGACCGCGCGCTGGGCGACGGGTTGGATGCCGGTGACGTCGCTGCACATGACGATGAACTCGTCTCCGGCGATGCGCCCGACCCGGTCCATTGCGCGCGTCGCGCCCTGCAGTCGCCGGGCGACCTCCGTCAAGACCTCGTCACCGCTGGCATGGCCGAGCGTGTCGTTCACGAGCTTGAACCGGTCGATGTCGATGAACAACACGGCGGTGTTCGTCTGCATGCGGCGACCGCGCGCGAGCGCGTGTTGCAGGTTGTCGACGAAAACCATGCGGTTGCACAGGCCCGTGAGCTCGTCGTGGGTGGCGCGGTAGCTCAGCTCCTGCTGGGCTTGGATCACCTTGGTCACGTCGGCGAACGAGCAGACCGTGCCCGAGGCCGCGCCCGCCATGGCCGGCAGCGGCCGGCAGCTCAGCGAGAGCCAGCGCTCCGTGTCGTCGGTCACGAGCCCGATGAGCACGTCTTGCATCGCCTCGTTGCGGGCCAGCGCGCGGGCGACGGGATGGTCGGCGAGCGAGACTGGCCGCCGGTCGGCGCCAACGATGCCGTCGGGCCCGGCGACGCAGTCGATCAATCGACTGCCGACCTCGGCGTCGAGCGGGAGGATGCGGCGCGCGGCCGGGTTGGCGTCGACGATGATCCCGTTCACGTCGGCAACGACGATGCCCTCGTCCACCGCCTCGATGACCGTGCTGTGAAGCTGCTCGACCGCGCGGCGCTCGTCCTCGGCGCGCCGGCGTTCGGTCGTGTCCGCGCACACGACGACGAAACCCGTCCGGTTCCCACCCTCGTCGAAGATGTCCGTCACCGACGCGCGGACGATCACGAGGTTGCCGTCGAGGCGCCGGTGCACCGACTCGATGTCGCGCACTGTTGTCTCTCCGAAGCCGGCCGGCAGGCCGACGATATCGTGCAGCGCCGAGCCGACGGCGACGTCGCTCGAGACGCCGTAGATCAGTGCCGCGGCGCGGTTCCAGCTCTCGACCCGACCGCTGGTGTCGACGCCGATGATCGCGTCCGAGACGTGCTCGACGAGGTTCGCCTGATACCGCAGCGCGGCCTCGGCCCGCTTGCGGTCGGCGAGGTCGCGCAGGATCACCTGGTACGCGTCCTCCCCTTCCCAACGGGTCAACACGCTCACCGACTCGATCAGCCACGGCGATCCGTCGAGCCGCATCAGCGTCGCCTCGGCCGGATCCGAGACGGGGGAGCCTTCGGAGAGCTTCCCGATGCGTTCGAGCGTCGGACCGAGTGAGTCGGGGTGGACGAAGTCGATGATCGAACGGCCGACCACTTCGTCGACCGTGTGCGCGCCCACGCAGTCGATACCCGCGCGGTTGGCGTACACGACCCTGCCCTTCTGGTGTACGACGATGCCGTCGGGGCTCAGGTCGACGAGTCGCCGGTAGCGGTCGATCAGCTCCCGCAGGTTCGACTCGACGAGGTGACGATCACTGATGTCGACGACGAGCCCGGCGCAGCCGGTGATCTGGCCGTCGCCGTCGCGGACCTGACGGGCCCGGACCAGGAAGTGCTGCTGCTCACCCGACGCGTTCTCGAGCGTCTGCTGGAGCTCGTAGTCGCGCCAGGGTGCGCGCGCTTGCAGGGTCATGACGATCGGCGCGACGAGCCACTCGGCGACGTCGGCCGCGGTCGGTTCGGCCCCGTCGCTCGGCGTCACCGTCACCACGTCTCGCGGCGGAATCGCGAGGATCGAGCCGATCGGCGCATGCCAGACGACGGACCGGTCGGCCAGATCGAACTCCCAGCCGACGACGCGGAGCGTCTCGCGGGTCAGCTGGCTGATCTCGCTCGCGGTCGAGGTGGGGCGCGAACGGGGATCGCCCTCGTCGACAGCTCGCAACGACGGTGTTCCTCGCTGGCGTGCGTGCGGCGGACTGCCCACCGAGATCTCCTCGCGACCCGCCGGGTGTCGTAGTTGTTACCGAGGTTGTTATCGACGGGTGGGTGAGGCGCTTGACCCCAACGGGTGCGGGTTACATGTCGTCGAGAACTATGACTGAGTTGTGACCACCCATACCGATTGACGACTTCAGCATGATTCCGGGCTTGCGGGGGGTTTGATCGTGCAGCAGGCGCGGATGACCGGGCGCAACCTGGCGCGGCGCGCTGATCGTCCCCGTCTCGAACGCCAAGCAGGCGGCGGCGATCTCGACCGCCGAGGACGCGGCCTGGCAGTGCCCGGTCAGGGGCTTCACCGAGAAGATCCCCTCGGCCTCCGGGAACAAGCAGTCGAACATCTGGGCCTCCGCCGCGTCACATTGTGCGGTCCCGGGCCCATGGGCGTTGAGGTACTTGATCTCGCCGCGGTCGATCCCGGCATCGGCCAAGGCGAGCTCGAAGCAGCGGCGGATCTCGGTGTAGGTGGGGTCGATCGACGTTACGTGGAAGCCGTCGTGGGTCACCGCGCCGCCGCGCACCCGCAGGTACGCGGGCTCGGTCTGGCGGGCGACGACGAACGCGACCGACGCCTCGCCGAGGAGGAACCCCTTGCTCCCGGTCTGGAACGGGCGGCACGCCTCGAACGGAGGTCGGTCGACGAACAACACTCCGAGGTCGACGAAGTGGCGGATGTTGTCGGTCGTGCCGGACACGTCGGTCGCGACGACGATGACGTCGGTCACCACGCCCGCGTCGAGCCACATCTTGGCCGTGAGCATGGCTGCGTTTCCGGAAGCGCACATCGCGGTGACCGACATGGCCGGGCCGTGGAAGTCGTGACGCTGCATCGCGGTCGACAAGATGGTCGACGGCATCAGCTGCAGGTATTCGCGCTTCGAGAGCTGACGGTCGCGCTCCATGTAGAACTCGCGCCAGGCGTCGACCTCGCCGAGCACGATCGCGTGGATCAGCCCGACGACCGGCCCTGGTCGCCAGCCGCGGTCGTGGGCGTCCTCGACCGCCTCGTCGACCGCCGATTCCATCGCGCGCGCGAAGCGGCTTCGAGGATCGTCGTGTTCGACGTCGGTGATCCGTCCCATGTACGCGACGTCGTGGCCGAGGGTGTCCGTCCACCCGCTCGACGCGACGACCGCCGACTCGCCGCTCGCAAGGCCGTCCCACAAGCGCTTGCGACCCCAGCCATAGGCGGTGACTGCCCCGACCCCGCAAACGGTCGCAGTGCGGCGCCGGCCGGAAATGCGTTTCCCGCCGTCCCAATGGCCAGACACGAGTCCCTCCCTGTCCCCCCGCCCTTCCTGCGCTCCGCTGCTATGCAAGTTGCCAGAGTCATGAGTTGTCAAGTGAAGTCAACTATCCATCCGGTCATTTCGCCCACCGCTGAGCTCCGTCGGCTCGCCGTTTTGCGCCGGAGCGATCCGTTTTCCCTGAATCTCCCGACGAACCGGCCGATCAGCTTCCCGATCAGTTTCCCGATCAATTTCGAGCGGTCACGAACAGTGAGAAGGGACGGAGTCGGAATGTCGAACGATCAGGCAGACGCCGAACGGTTGCTGACGCCGGCTGAAGTCGCGGCCATGTTTCGGGTGAACGCGAAGACGGTCACCCGTTGGGCGCGGTCGGGCCGGTTGAGCGCGATCAAGACGATGGGCGGACACCGCCGGTACCGCCTCTCGGAGGTGCGCCGGGCGGTCGAGGCCATCGGTACCGACGCTTGACCCGTTACGCGCGCCGGGCGCCGGGCGCGTCGTAGCCGGCGGCGGCCTGCCACCCAAAAACGTCTTCGACGCACTGGCACGCGTTGCAGGATTGACGCCTCGACGTCGGCGTGCAGGGCGCGTGCCAGGATGGCGTCATGATTCCCGGCGAGTTCGACGGCAGGGTGATCGTGGTGACGGGCGCGTCACGCGGCATCGGCAAGGGCTTGGCGATCTACCTGGCGGCACAGGGTGCGTCGGTGGTCTGCGCAGCGCGCACGACAGAAGGATCGACGGGGGAGTTTCCGGGAACGATCCACGCAACCGTCGACGCGATCCGCGCCGCGGGCGGCAGCGCGGTGGCCATCCGTTGCGACATCGGCGAGGAGCACGACATCGAACAGCTCGTCGCCGGCACCGTGGCCCAGTTCGGCCGGCTCGACGGGCTGGTCAACAACGCGATGACGCCCACCCGCGCACCGCTCGACGTTTCGACGATCGAGCTGTGGGACGACTCGATGCGCGTCAACGTCCGCAGCCTCTACCTGTTCACGCGGGAGGTGACGCCGCACATGACGCGCAACGGTGGCGGCAGCATCGTCAACATCTCGTCGGGTGCAGCCGCGCACGAGGTCAGCGCGCACATGCCGCCCGGGTACGTCATCTACTCGGTGGCGAAGGCCGCGCTGGAGCGGTTCTCCTCGGCCGCCGCCCCCGAGCTACGACCGCTCGGCATCACGATCAACGCGTTGCGACCCGGTGCCGTCAGGACCGAGCACACCGCGATGGAGTTCGGCCCCGACTTCGACTGGACCGGTTGGGCCACCCCGGCCGACGTCGGACCGCCCGTCGCGTATCTCGCCGCGCAGATCGATACCGACTTCACCGGGCGTGTTCTCGACGTCGCCCAGTTCGGGAAGACCTGGGGCATCTGAAGGCGCCGGTGGCGCTACCAGGGGCCACGGCGTTGTGCGCTCGACTGCGAGTGCGACGTCGAAGAGCAGCTCGTCTGCGTGGTGACGCGCGAGCACCTGCATACCGACCGGCAACCCGTCGACGAACCCGCTGGGGATCGACACGGCCGGATTGCCGTAGATGTTCGAGATGATCGTGAGCGCGCCCATGTGCACGAGGTCGGGGAACCGGTCCGATGCGACACTGAGCAGCGTGGAGGGCAGCTTCGGGAAGGCGGCTCCCGCGAGGCGGACGCCGCCCATGACTCCTCGGAAGCCGAGCCGCGCGAACTTGTTCGCCTTCGCCCAATCGATGAAGCTCGCGGTTGGATTGCTCATGGTGGCGTCCGCCGCGAACGCGGGGCCCGGATTGGTCGCCGAGATGACGAAGTCGACATCGGCGAACGCGGCGGCCATTGCCTCGTACGCCCGGATCCGCAGTTCCTCGGCAACCGCCGCCGAGTGAAGGTTGTACATCGACTGCGCGAGCAGCAGCCCGACGGTGAGCTCGTCCGTGAGGTGGTCGGCGCAACGCGGCCAGCGGTCGCCGAGATCGGCGAGCAGCGTCGCGAGGTTGCCCATCATCCACTGGGCCGCCAGGTTCGGAACCTCGATCGAGAGGTCGATCTCGACCATTCCCGTGGACGCGATCAAGGCCGAGGCCGACGCGCGCAGCTGCTGCTCGACGCCGGGCTCGAGGGTGACGCCGCCCAGTGCCGGCACCACCGCGACCCGACGACCTTCGAGCTCGTTCGTGCCGAGGCCCGTTTCCCACCCGGGTCGGGCCGGAAGACTCGACGGGTCGAGCGAGTCGTATCCGGCGCAGACGTCGAAGTAGCGCGCCGCGTCGCGCACCGAACGGGCGAGACACCCGAGCACGATGGTGCCCGGACGGAAGTAGGCATGCGGTCCGCGCGGGATCCGGCCGTAGGTGCCCTTCATGCCGAGCAAGCCGGTGTAGCCGGCCGGGATGCGAATCGAGCCGCCTCCGTCGCCGCCGGTCGCGAGCGGAACGATTGCCCCGGCCACCGCTGCCGCACTGCCGGCCGAAGATCCGCCCACGGTTCGTCCGTGTCGCCACGGATTGTGAGTGACGCCGTTGAGCTTGGTCACGCTCACGTTCAGCCCGCCGAACTCGCTCGCGGTAGTGAGGCCGACGGGAACTGCGCCGCCGGCTCCGAGCAGCCGCTCGATCACGGTGCTGGTGCGGTCGGCGACGCGGTCCCGAAAGACGAGCGACGCTTCGGTCTGCGGCCAACCCGCCACCGGCTCGAGCTCCTTGACGCCGACGGGAACGCCGCCGAACGGCCGCGAGACGTCCGCGTGCTCTGCAGCCTCCAAGGCTCGCTCGCGGTCGACGAACGAGAACGCGTTGAGCGCGCTGGTCTCGATCGCGGCCAGGGCCGACTCCAACACCTCGCGAGGGGAGCGCTCACCGCGTCGGAATGCGTCGACCAGCGAGCAGGCGTCGTCGGTCCAGGTTGCTCCGGTCATGCGGCGATGATGCCACCTGTCGCCGGGGCGCGCGAGCCTGGGACGACGCCAGCGAGGGAGGTGAGCGATGAGCGACCCCGAAATCCCAATGCAGCTCGACAAGCCGCGCTTTCGGGGCGTCTCCCACCAGATTGCTGCGTTCGTCTCGCTGGTCCTCGGTGTCGTGCTCATCGCCCTCGCGTCCACGACGTCGGTGCGGTGGGCGGTGGTCGTGTACACGCTGGGCCTCACGGCGATGTACACGACCAGCGCCCTGTACCACCGTGGGCATTGGTCCGACGCGACGCGTCTGCGCCTGCGCCGACTCGATCATTCGATGATCATGGTCGCCATCGCGGCCACGTACACACCGGTCGCGGTCGCAGCCCTCGACGTCGGCAATGCGCGCGTCCTCCTCTCCGTCGTCTGGTCGCTCGCCGGTGTCGGGGTGGTCCTGCAGATGGTGTGGCTGCACGCGCCCCGGTGGCTGGTCGCGGTTCTTTACATCGCGATCGGTTGGACCGCGCTCGCGTTCTCGCCGACGTTGTGGCGCGACCTCGGTGTGATCTCGTTCTCGCTGCTCGTCGTCGGCGGTGTCGTGTACTCGCTCGGCGCCGTCGTCTATTCGACGCGACGGCCCGACCCGGTGCCCGCAGTATTCGGCTATCACGAGGTGTTCCACGCGCTCGTGATCGCCGCCGGACTCGTCTTCTACGCGGCGATCGTGCGCGTCGTCGTCAACGCCTGAACGCTTCGGCGCGGGCCCACGACGCGCGCAGTATCGCGACCGCGCTCGCGACGACCCATGCATCGCCGGCGGTGAGCCCGATGCGTTGGAACAGCCCGTGGAAAGATCCGGCGAGCGTGAGCGCGAGCCCAACCCCGCTGACCACGCCGGCGATCGTGGCGGTGCGCGCCCATCCGTGGAGGTCCCGCCGCGACAGCGGTGCAGCGCTCAGGAGCGCGGTCGCGGCCAGCGTGACGTAACCGATGCCGGCGAACGTGCCGTGCACGGAGTCGACGGTTGACGAATGGTGGAGTGGGAACGCGGCCACGCCCAAGGTCGCGAGGCCGGTGATCGCGGCCGAGACCCATGCTGCTCCCCGGAGCGCGTCGTGCAGGCCCCACGCGTAGAAGCACATCCCGATGGCGAGGACGACGAATCCCGCGGTCATCGCCGGCCGCGTCGACGCGTGCACGCCTGCGAGATCACTGATCGGATCGTGCAGGAGCGAGTACCGCGCCTTGACGAGCCCGGCCGAAGACCACGCCGTGACGAAGGCAACCGGACCGATCACGCCACCAACCGCTGCCCGTCGCCGGACCTTCGGGGCGATCACCGCGCGATGAACCCGAGTTGAACGCTCAGCCCAACGCGTAGAGGTAGCCGTCGTTGGAGCCGAAGAGGAGGGTGCCGGTGGCGATTGCGGTGGACGAGAGAATGGGTCCTGCGGTGGTGTATGTGAAGAGTGGTGTTCCGTCGTCGAGGCGGTATGCGTGTTCGGTGTTGGCGTCGTCTCCGAGGAGGATGACTCGGTCGCCGTTGGCGCCGGAGATGGTGGGGGAGGTGAAGTATTGGCCGGTGGCGGTGGGGGATCGCCACTGTTGGGTGCCGGTGGTGGGGTTGAGGGAGAAGAGGTAGCCGGCGTAGGGGACGATGACGCGGCCGAGGGTGAACGCGGCGGTTGATTGTTCGTTTTCGGCCTTGATGCCGCCGGCGTGGGCTTGGAGGTTGAACTCCCAGATCTTTGTCCCGGTGAGGAGGTCGAGGGCGTATTCGTTGAAGTTCTTTCCGTCGATGTAGACGACGCCGTGCGCGAAGCCGTTGGTGCCGGGTGGGCTGATGGTGGGGCCGGCACCGACGTCGGTGTCGTCGCCGATTTCGGTTTGGAAGCGCCAGACTTTTGTGCCGGTGCGGGCGTCGAGGGCGTAGACGGAGTCGTCGGGTTGGCTGCTGCCTATGACGACGAGGGTGCGTCCGGTCGAGTCGGTGGCGAGGGCGGGTGGGGACCATGAGCCGGTGCTGGAGTGGTTGGTGCCGCTGTTGTTCCAGGCGTTGAACACCCATCGTTGGGTGCAGGCACCGGCGGTGTTGCCGACGCCGTTGACGGCCCATTCGTGGCCGGCGTTGCTGGTTTCGGAGATCCCGGTGTCGCCGAAGAAGACGACGGGGCCGGTGGTGTCGACCTGTCCGACGACGGGCGAGGCGAAGATCGTTCCGTGCGCGACGAAGGTGCATTGCAGCTGGCCGGTGGTGGCGTCGAGGGCGACGAGTTGGCCGTGGATGCCGGTGCTCGAGAAGAAGACGGTGCCGAGATAGACGGTGTTGGCCGCCACGACCGGCGACGCATAGATGGCGCCGTATCCGGAGGTGGTCCAGATGATGGCGCCGGTGGCGAGGTCGATGGCGTCGATCGTGCCCGATGTGGTGGCGGCGTAGACGAGGGTTTTGGCGCGGGTGGGGTTGTACGCGACGGCGGGGGACGACTTGACCGGCGCGTGCCCGGCGGCGACCGCGGTTTTCCACCGCAACGCGAGGCCGGGGGCGGCGGCGGCGCCGAGCGCGGGATCGGGGGAAACGCCGGTGTGGCGGTTGTCGTAGTGGAACATCGGCCAGTTCCCGCAACACAGCGCCAGGGTCGGCGACCAGCCTGACGTGTGACTGTTGGCGGTACTGCGCAGCCGCGCTTGGAACTGATAGTTGCCCGAACCGGCCGACGGCGTGAAGGTCTGGGCGGTCGCGGTGGTGCCGCTGACCAACGGGGTCCAGGTGGTCGCGCCGGGAGCTTTCATCTGGACATCGAACACAAAGTTGGTGGCCGGCGCCGCGGACGCCCACGTGAGGGTGTAGGTGCCCGCGGTCGGTCCCGGCGCCGCGGTCATCGGCACCGAGATCGTTCCGGTGAGCGCCGGGTGCAGCGTGTCGGTGTACGGGTAGGTGCCCGCGGCGTTGGATACGAAGTAGTAGTAGTTGACCGCAGACCGGTTCGCCGAGGCGAACAGGCCCATGCCGGTACTGTCAGTCACGTTCTGCGCAGTCGCGCCCATGAAGGTCCACAACACGACCCGACCCGGAGGCGCGCTCAGCGTGCCGCCCACGAACCCGTCGGTCCGAGCCAGCACATAGGAAAAGTTGGTCGTCGCAGCGGCGAGCCGTCCGACCTCATTCGCGCCGGCCTCGGTGACCCACACGTTCCCGTCCGTCGCGGCGGTGACATCTTCAGGAGCTGCCGCGATCCCGTACTCGGTCATCGTTCCCGTGGTGGTGATCCGCCCGAGCTCGTTCAGGTTGCTATCCGCGAACCACAACGCGCCGTCCTCACCGGCGGTGATGCCGTGCGGCACCGCACCCGGCGACAACGGATACGTCGTGAACGTCCCCGCCGGGGTGACCTTCCCGACCCGGCCGCTGGTATCGGTGAACCACATGTTGCCGTCCGGTCCCGCCGACACGTTGTACGGAGCAACCGTTGACGTGCCGTTCGCGGGAACAACGAACTCATCGACGACCGACCCCGCGGTCGACACCCGCGCGATCCTCGCACCGGCCGGCTCGGTCACCCACAAGTTGCCGTCAGCGCCCGCCGCGATGTCCTTCGGAGCACCACTCAAACCGCCGAACTCGCTCACCTGCAACGTGCCCACACTGATACGACCCACCTTGTCGAGCCCCGTATCGGCGAACCAAATGTTCGCGTCCGAGCCAACTGCGATCCCGTCCGGAACACTTCCCGCCGGCAACGCGATCTCACTGAACACTCCGTCCGTCGTCATGCGGCCGACCTTGGCCCGGCCCGACTCGCTGAACCAGACACTTCCATCGGGGCCCGCGACGATCCCCGTCGGCGCGCTGGCCGCGGTCGGGATCGAAAACTCGCTCACCGCACCCGTGAGGGTCATCCGGCCGATCTTGCCCGCGGACTTCTCCGTGAAGAAGATCTGACCGTTCTGCCCAACTGCAACGTCAAACGGCGCACTCGACCCGGTCAACCCGCCGAACTGCACGATCCCACCCACCGCACGCGCCGGCAAAAACGTCGCCAACGACCCCGCCGCGCCGACCGCGACGACCACTACCACCAGCAACACGCGCGCACCGCGCCGCCGAGGGGCGCGATTCTTCCCGGGGTGGGCGTCACCGACGGTCTCGAGAGGAAGTTGCCACATAGGAGCTGTTGACGCGAACGCAAACTGTTGACACGAACGAAACTGTTCAGACGAAGAGGAGGAATGAGGGCACGCGCCCGATTCGAGTATCCCTCAAATCGGCCCGGTTCACACGGACTGTCGCCCGGTAACGCGACCGACATTCTCCACTGCGTCCTCTACCGCGTCTATGGGTCGACTCCGCGCTCCGCTCCCTCCGGTCGCGGCGCTGTCGTTTCGCTTTCTCTGGGTCGACTCCATTCGGTTTCAGGCGGGTGGGGGTGGTCCGGACGGTCCGTCCAAAGCTGTGACGCCGGTGTTGGTACCGATCAGCAAGAGTCCCAGGGCAGCCGAAGGCGATGCGAAATGCGGAACGGCGGCGAGCGTCATTGTGGTCATGGTCTTGCCGGTCGACGGATCGAGTGCATAGAGCTTGGCGTCCGCGATGTCGATCGACCAGAGTGCGCCGCTGGCGAGGATCGGTGGCCCGGCGTTACTCGTGGTCGGACCGGTCCAGCCGAGCGACATCGATCGGGCGGTGGCGTTGATGTTCACCTCTTGGATGTGTTCTTGGCACGGCACATAGAGGTGCTTGCCATCGAACGCAGTGCCGCCGAACGCCTCACCCGAACAGACGTGCATCGATTGCAGTTTCGACAGGTCCGTGGCATTGAGCAGGTAGCCGACGTGTTGTTTGCCGATCTGGAACACGAGGTTCGATCCCAACAACGCGGGACTGACCGAGCCGAGGTCCTCGTCGTCGGTCGCGTTCGACGCGGAGAAGTGGTGCAACAGATGCAGCGCCGGATCGAACTTGAGGAGACTCTCGCCGTAGTCAGCGGTATTCACGATCGGGTTCGGGTTTCCGGTCGCGATGTAGACGTTCCCAGCCGTGTCGACCGCCGGTCCGCCCGGTGCCCAGATCGCGCCCTGACCCGTATGTGGAGTGGCATCGAACGTCAACTTGGCGGTCCCTGCTTCCGTGCGAGACACCAGCCAGCCGTGATAGGCGCCGCAGTCGCCCGCGTAGCCGCCGTAACCGATGAACACGCGGCCCTTCGAGAGCGCCAGAGCCGCACGCTGTTGGATGAGCAGCGGATTCTGCACGCCACCCGGATCTGCATTGGCCGAGACGCGAACGGCGCCGGTCGCCACATCCAGACCGAACAATTGATGGTGGATCACCTTGCTCGCGTCTTGGATGGCGCCGACGACGAAGATCGTGTGCGTCGTGGTGTCGATCACCGGTGTCGAGGTGATACCGAGCGGGTCGATGTTGCCGCAGCCCACCTGGGCGACCACGTTCCTCATCGGCGAACCAAGATGCCGTGACCACAACACATGACCGTCGTGCCCGTCCAACGCGTAGACCGTGTCGTTCTCGGTCACTGCCAACACGCGCCTCGACCACACGAGCGGTTGGCCGTACACCGCACCATCCAGCTGCGTACTCCAGGCGGGTTTGATAGGCAACAACCGCCGATCAAACCCGTCGTTGCCGGTCCGGGCCGCGTCGCGGTGATACATGGGCCAACTGGTCGCGCATGCAGACGCGCAAACGGCCAATGCGATGACCGCCGCCGCCCAGAATGCAACGTGCCGATCGATTCTCATGCGACGATTCACCTCGTACCCTCGTGTCCGAGTATCTGGCATGTCCGACGATCCGGATCCCGAGCCATTGTCGCACCGCGGCCGCGACCCACCAAGATCGGCCTTCCACGTCAGAACGGTAAGTACGGAAAGGTCCGCAGCAGTCGCTCCGGGCTGGAGGTCGCTTCCTCCCGGTGGTGGTGGGAAACGGTAACGGTGATCGTTTGGCGTCGGCATGCTTTTGTCGCGGACGTGCGGGTCGCCTCCGACGGGGCGACCTACACGAGCTTTCCGTTCGGGTTCTCGACGACGCAGAGCTTCCTCTACTCGTCTCGCGATCACGGCAACAGCTACCAACTGACGCCCGGCAACGTCGGTGTCGGAAAGCCGGCGACCTGCGTCGGAGGGGGCGACACCGATCTCTACGTCGATCCCGGGAACGCGATCTATTTCTCCGATCTCCAAGGCTTGACGAACATCTCACAGAGCAGGAGCACCGACGGCGGTAAGACGTTCGTAACGACGGCTGGGCGATCAGATTGGTCGAGGCCGGCGATCTGACGTCGGGCCAGGAAGCGTGCGGTCTTCGCCGGGCGTTCGTCGGCGCCACCAGAGATCGAAGATGAGGGTCCCGAAGAGGCCCGCATCGTTGCGGGTCGCGCGGGTTTCCGGCCGGTCGCGCACGAGAGCCTTGTCCTGCAGGAGCGCAAGCGCGCCCGCGCCACAGACGAACGCAAACCCGACGAGTACGTACGCGAGGTCGCGTCGCCCGAACACTTTGGAGGGACACGCCGAAACGGGTGTCGCGGATGACGCGTCGATCGATAGTGCTCGCCTGCCGATGGCAGCGGTGTCGACGTTCCAGGTATGTCGGCTGTGCACGAACCCGCTGCCGCACGAATACGAAGTGCCATTGCTAACCGTGGCCGACACGGGCCAGAACCCGATTGCCGCCGCGACCACGATCACCAGCCCCGCGATGCGCAGCACCACCTGTTGCGGCCCGGACAACTGGCGCACGACCCTCCCTGGTGCCCCGCCCGATCCGAACCCCGCAGGACTTACGACCGTCACCCTACGACCGCAGTGCGCGACCGTCGAGGACCCGGCCGGAGAGTCCCGAGTCGCCCGGCGAATGCATAGCCGAGGCCAGCCGAGCACTAAACGTCGTTCAAGCCAGCGCGTCGCGCAATGCCACCACCGTTTCGGCGGTCGCTTTCTTGGCCGCGTCGAAGATGCTGTCGAGCCCGTAGAACCCGTGGATCATGCCGTCGTAGCGCGACGTCGTGACCGCGACGCCGGCCGCACGTAAGCGCTCGGCGTAGGCCTCGCCCTCGTCGCGCAGGGGGTCGAACTCGGCGGTCAGCACAAATGCGGGCGGCAAGCCCGACACATCATCGGCGAAAAGAGGCGACGCGTCGGGTTGTCGGCGGTCGGCGTCGGCGAGGTAGTTGTCGAGGAACCACTTCATAGTGTCGGAGTCGAGGAGGTAGCCGGTGCCGTTCTCGGTGTGCGACGGGAGGGAACATGTCATGTCGGTGCCGGGATATACGAGGAGCTGAAAGGCGATGTTCGGTCCACCGGCATCGCGGGCGCGACGGGCGATCACTGCGGCCAGGTTGCCCCCGGCGCTGTCGCCGGCGACTGCCAGTCGGGAAGGTCGCCGCCGAACTCGGGGGCGTGCGCCGATGCCCAGGCGGTGGCGGCTTCACAATCCTCGACGGCGGCTGGGAAGCGGTGCTCGGGCGCGAGCCTGTAGTCGACGCTGACCACCAACGCTGGCACCCCCGCAGCCAGTCGCTGGCAGGTCGTGTCGTGGGTGGCGATGTCGCCGATCACGAAGCCGCCGCCGTGGAAGTACACGACGACCGGCAGTGGCGTGTCGGCCGTCGGGCGGTAGATACGCACGGGGATGTCGCCCGCAGGGCCCGGCACCGACCGGTCCTCGGTCCGCACTGGCTCCTCAGCCGGCCCGGCGATCGCGGTCAGCATCAAGAAGCCGGCGCGCGCCTCCTCGGGAGTCTGCTCCGACATGGGTGGCGCGCCCATTGCCCCGAGTTGGTCGAGGAGGGTGCGAGCTTGTGGGTCGAGAGGCACGACGACTCCTTACCGCTCGCGGCCTTGGCGGCGAGACCGGCGAACAAGTGTGACGACAGCCAGTGGTCTGCTTCGACCAGCCTAGGATCGCTCCTCTGCCCTGTCACCCTGTCGGCGTTCCGACGGGGCGGTTCAGTTGTTGCGTCCGCCGATCGGGTATGTAAACCGGCACATCGCACAGGAGGAATCGGATGGATCTCGATCTACTGAATCTCTACGAGCGCTCCAGCGCCTGGACGCTGTCCAAGGTGGCCGGGGCAACACATCGATTGGACGCCACCACACCATGCGACAAGTGGAACGTCCGCACACTGATGAATCACATGCTCGACACCCAGAACTACTTCGTCGGTGCCGCGCGCGGCGATAAGGCGTCGCCGCCGTCACCCTCGCCGCCCGACCTGCTCAGCGACGATCCCGTCAAGGACTTCGAGCGCGCCCGAGCCGAGACCATCGACACCTTTGCGGCGCCGGGTGTGATCGATCGCACCGGCCCGTCGCTCGGGATCGCCTTCAGCGACCAACTGCTCCATGGCTGGGACCTGGCCCGGGCCACGGACCAGGACGCCGCGATGCCCGACGGGCTGCCCGAGGCGGCCTACCAGATGATCCATGGCCGGTTCACCGACGACCAACGAGAGGGTGTCTTCAAACCCGAAGTCCTCCTTGGTCGCGACGCCTCCGCGCAAGACAAGCTCCTCGCCTACACCGGTCGCGACCCGTCCGCCTGAAGCACTTCGTCATCTCCGGCGAGGCGTGGTCAGTCCTGCTCTTCGATGGCGAGGTTGCCGTATGTGGGTGCTCCGGCGGTCTCATAGGCGAGTTGGAGCGTGCCGTTGGGGTAGGTGACCGATTCGGTCAGGCGCAGCGCGGTGGGCACGGTCCCGTCGGCGAACACGCGCTTGCCGCGGCCGAGCAGCAGCGGGTACAGCCAAAGGTGCAGCCGGTCGACGAGTCCCAAACGCAGCAGTGACTGCACGAGGTTGAGACTGCCAATGACGTGGACTTCATCATGACGTTCCTTGAGGGAGGTGATGCCCTCGGCGTTGGCCTCGCTGACAAGGGTCGAGCCCGGCCAGGCCAGAACGCCGGCGAGCGTGCGGCTTGCGACGTACTTGGGGACCGAATTGAGCAGGCCGGTGAACGGCATCTCCTCCGGAGCTGTGGGCCAGTAGTTGGCGAAGATCTCGTAGGTCCTTCGGCCCAGCAGCAGCGCGTCCATGCTTCTCGCTTGTTCGAAGACGACCCGGCCGGCCTCCTGGTCGAGCAGCGGCGCCTGCCATCCGCCGTACGTGAAGCCGCTGTCAACGTCCTCGTCGGGCCCGCCCGGCGCCTGCGCCACGCCGTCCAGCGTTACGAACTCGGTCACGATGAGCTTGCCCATGGTGTCTTCCTCTTCCTGTGTCGACGGCACCAATTCAGACTTCAGTTCAGACTTCGATCACACGCAGAATTCATCGTTGACCTGCGATCGCGCAGTCACTCCCGCCCGGGTGCGCGAGAAAGGTCGACGCGGTCACCGCGCATTGGCACGCGCTCTTTGCGGAGAAGGGCGAGTTGATCGGCGCCCATCGGCGCGCTGCCATCGGCTCGCACGACGCGATGCCAGGGCACCTTCTCATGCGTCGTCGCGAGAACACGGCCGACGACCCGTGGCGCCTCGGGATCGATCTCTGAATACGTTCGCACCGATCCTCTCGGAATCGCGCGCACGCGTTCGAGGATGCGCGCGAGTCGCGACTCGCGCGACGCGCGGCCGTCCGGCGCCGATGGGTTCGGGCCGCGGCGGCCTCGGTAGCGGTCGCGGAATGGCTTGCTCGCGGCCGGCCCGGCACTGAAGACGAAGTCGGGTCCGTCGACGCGTCGGCCGGATGCTCGATCGACCAGGACCGGTTCGGCTTCGATACCGGTTTCGGAGTCGACGAGCACCATGCTGCGTGCGTCGGGTGCGAGGCGGGCGTTTCCCCATGCGGCGAGGGCGATGACGACCGGCCGGAGCGAGCGTCCGAGGTCGCTCAGTACGTATTCATAGCGCGGTGGGTGCGCCTGGTACTGCCGACGTTCGAGCAGTCCGTCCGCGACCAGTCGCTTGAGCCGGCTGGTGAGAAGGCTCGAAGAGATGCCGAGGTTGGCTTGGAACTCGTCGAAACGGGTGTAGCCATCGAAGGCGTCGTGCAAGATCAACAGCGTCCACCACTCGCCGACCAGGCCGAGCGTCGCGGACAGCGGACATTCGCGGTCTTCGAGCCTGATCTTTTCCGCCATCCTCGGTCACCCTCCCGTAACTGCTATGTTCGAAGCGAGTCACTGCTATGTTAGCAGTGACTCGTAGCGACGGAGGGGGAACCACGATGACGATGTCGGTCCCGACGGTCATTTCCGAGTATTTGGCCGCCGCCGACCGCGGCGACGTCGACGCACTCATCGCCTGCTTCGCGGACGACGCAACCGTGGTCGACGAGGACCACGAGTGGCGCGGTCACGCCGGGATCCGGCAATGGCGAACGAACGTCGCCGGTGCGTACGAGTACACCGTCGAAGTGCAGCGCACGGTTGCCCTGGGTGAGGTAGACGGCGTCGAACGTCATGACGTGTGCACGCACCTCGAGGGCAACTTCCCGGGCGGCACCGTCGATCTGACGCATCGGTTCGGGCTCCACGACGGACGTATCACACGCCTCGAGATCGTTCCCAGCGAAGACACTGAGTAGTGAGTCGTCAATGACCGCCGAACTCCCCGCCAGCCACCGGGATCTTCTCGTGCATCCGCTCTTCGCGCACTTGGCCACGCTGCGGCCCGACGGCAGTCCTCAGAGCAGCGTCATGTGGTTCGCGTGGGACGGAGAACGGGCCCGGTTCTCCCACACGACCACGCGCCAGAAGTACCGGAACCTCCTCGCCGACGGCCGTGTCTCGTTCCACGTCCAGGATCCTGATCGCCGAACCGGACGCTCGAGGTGCGGGGGCGGGTCGAATCCATGGACGCCGACCCCGACGCCGCGTTCTACCGCGGCCTCAAGCAGCGCTACGGACTCGACGTGCCCGTCCTCGACGCCGAGGTACGCGTCGTCATCGTCGTCGAGCCCATCAGCTACGTCGCCGTTGATGGCGGCTTGACCGCGTCGGAGACGGTTGCGCTCACCGAGCTCCTTGAACGGTCCGGCAAAGACGACGAGCCAGAGTCTCCGTAGCCGTCGCCGGATCACGATTCTCCATCACTTCCACGGCCTTTCCTGGAAGGATGCGCACCGTGCTTGCCGATGACATTGCATTCTGGTCGACGACCAGGCAAGCGGCCGCGGTGCGAGCGCGGGAGTTCTCGGCGCGCGCGCTGTTCGAGCTCTACACCGCACGCCGAATATCGGATCGGTACTTGGTTTGACGAACCGGATCTTCCGGTTGCGGCCGCGTATCGTGCGGTACTCGAACGGGCCGCCGACGAGTTGCGCGCGGCGGGCGCCCGCGTCGAAGCATCGCATCCGAGTGTCAGCTTCCGCGAGCAGGTCGACCTTTGGATGGCGCTCGCGGGATCCGCGGCCTCGCCGAGTCTTCCCGCCGACATCCAAGCGGCCGCGAGTGGGACGCACCTCCGATGGCTGCGAAATCACGAACGACGGGAGGTGTTACGCGACCGTTGGCGCGCCTGGTTCGACGACTCCGACGCCCTGTTGTGCCCGGTCGTGTTATCGGTCGCGCCGCGCCATGATCTCGACGGAGATCCGTTCGCTCGTTGGATCGACGTCGACGGCGTCCCGCGCAACATCATGATGGAGATCCCTCAGTGGACCGGGCTGGTCAACGTCATCGGCTATCCGGCGTGCGTTGTGCCGATCGGCCCGACCGAGGAGGGATTGCCCGTCGGCATACAGATCGTCACGTCGTACCTGCGCGACCGCGAGAGCATCGACCTGGCGCGCCACGTCGCAGCCGTCGTAGGCGGCTTCCAGCCACCGCCGCTGGAAGAACCGGTCCGCCATCCGGGGTAGGTCATACGGCGGGAGCGATGCCGGTGTGGTTTCGGGAGTGATCGCTGACGATATTTAGTTGACGCTTACGTAAGTAGGTGCTTATATTCGTCGGGTGGATGCTGCACTCAAGGCGTTGGCCGAGCCCCGGCGGCGGGAGATCCTCCGATTGGTGTGGATGCGCGAGCTGCCGGCCACCGACATCGCCGATCACTTCGCCGACGTCACCCGTTCCGCGATCTCGCAGCACCTCGCGGTCCTCAAGACAGCGGGCTTGGTGACCGAGCGCCGTGACGGGACGCGCCGCTTGTACCGCGCGGATCGGAACGAGATGAAAAAGCTGCGCAAGTTCCTCGACGAGTACTGGACGTCCGGGCTGGAGCGACTCCGTGACGTCGCCGAAGCCGCCCAACGAGACAAGGAGAAGCGCTGATGGCCCAGCTCGTGCGCGAGATCATGATCGAGGCGACACCAGAGACGATCTGGCCGTTCCTGACCGAACCCGACAGTCTCGTGGAGTGGCACGGCACGGTCGCCGAGATCGACCCGCGGCCCGGCGGCATCTACCGGGTGCTCGTCGCCGGTCAGTTCCAATCGGCGGGGCAGTACGTCGAGGTCGTCCCCATGGAGAAGGTCGTGTTCACCTTCGGCTGGGAAGAGGAAGGCCGCTCGATCCCGCCGGGATCAACCACCATCGAGATCACGCTGCATCCCGAAGGCAACAAAACGCGCGTGCGCCTCGTGCATTCGGGCCTGCCGGACGACGCGGTCGACGACCACGGCCGTGGTTGGGCGCACTACCTCGAGCGGCTCGAGGTGCGCGTCGCGGGCGGCGATCCGGGACCCGACCGCCCGTCCGGAAGCGAAGGCTGATGGACACTCGAGCGCCGGTCCGCTCGGCGCACACCGCGAGCGCAGAGACCGCCGTGATCGCAACCGCGCTGACGGCGACGCTCGGGCTCGCGGCCGCATCATGGGTTGTCGCAGCCCGGCAGATGCACGGGATGGACATGGGCGTTGCGACGCGGCTCGGTTCGTTCGGGTCCTTTGTCGTCCTGTGGGTGTCGATGATGGCGGCGATGATGCTGCCGGGCGCGGTTCCGGCGGTGTTGAGAACCGCTCGTGGCCGCGGTCGCGTGCGCGCGGTGCCGGTCTTCGTCGGGTCCTACCTTGCCCTCTGGACACTCGTGGGCGTCGCGGTGTTCGCGTTGTACCAGCCGCACGGGTATCTCGCCGCCGGTGCGATTGTGATCGCGGCAGGGGTCTACGAGCTCACACCGCTCAAGCAGGAGTTCCGCCGGCGCTGCCGCGACGGCGTCGCCTCCGGATTCGACTTCGGGCTGTGCTGCGTCGGCTCGAGCATCGGGCTGATGCTGGTGCTCGTGGCGCTCAGCGTCATGAGCGTCGCCTGGATGGGCGTCATCACCGTCCCGATCCTCGCCCAGAAGCTCCTGCCCGCCAAGGCCGCCATCGACGTGGCGCTCGCGCTCGCGATCGTCGGACTTGGAATCTTGATTCTCATCGCACCCTCGTCGGTGCCCGGACTCACGCCACCGATGTGAGCCGTCATCCCACCTCTCGTAACAAGAGACGGACAAGAGGAGACAGACAATGACCGATCACAAGATCGGAACGCGTGAAGAGTGGCTTGCGGCCCGGCTCGAGCTGCTCGACGCCGAGAAGGCGCTCACCAAGCGGGGCGACGAACTCGCTCGGCAACGCCAGGAGCTGCCGTGGGTTCGAATCGACAAGGAGTACCAGTTCGAGACCGACGCCGGCACCGCGTCGCTCACCGATCTCTTCCGCGGACGCTCGCAGCTGCTCATGTATCACTTCATGTTCGGGCCCGAGTACTCGGCCGGCTGTCCGTCATGCTCCGCGATCGCGGATGGCTTCGACGGCAGCGTCGTCCACCTCGCGAATCACGACGTCACGCTCTGCGCGGTGTCGCGGGCTCCGTACGCGCAGCTACGGGCGTACAAGCAGCGGATGGGCTGGAGCTTCCCTTGGGCGTCTTCGTTCGGCAGCGACTTCAACTACGACTTCCAGGCGGCGGTCACCAAGGAGGAGTGGGAGTCGGGGGCAGTCGAGTACAACTTCCGCCCGATGGACCTTCGGCCGGCGGGTGAGGAAAGTGCAGGCCTCGACGAGTTCGCAGCGAGCATTGTTGGTACGGACTGGAAGACCTACAGGCGAGAGGGCCCCGGCGTGAGCGCGTTCGTGCTCGATGATGGCGTCGTGTACCACACCTACTCGGCGTACGCGCGCGGGTTGGACGGCATCTGGGGCATGTACTCGTGGCTCGACCGCGCGCCGCTCGGTCGCAACGAGAGCGGGTTCTGGTGGCGCCGCCACGACGAGTACGACAGCGAGTGACGCGTGCGGAAGCTTGCGCCCGGCGCTGCGTGCGCCGGGCGCAAGCTGCTCTCGGTAGAGACCGCGGGAGACCAGAAGGAGGAACGAAGAGCGCGATTGTCAGTGACTAGTCGCTGTTCCCATTTCCACAGCTCAGGCCGCTGGTGGTGGCGAGTCGGCCTGTACGCCGGATTCTGTTCGGGACCTTGCGGTCCGTTGGCGGCCATCCATCTCGGCCGGCGATTGCCCGCCGGCTCCAGCGGCCTACCCGGGGTCTGACGGGCGGGACCACCCTCCCCCTGCTCGGCCTTGCTCCGGATGGGGTTTACCGAGCCACCCGGGTCGCCCCGGGTGCTGGTGCGCTCTTACCGCACCGTTTCACCCTTACCTGTGCGGCGGACATACCTCTGCAGGTCGGCCCGGTCGCCATCGGCGGTCTGCTCTCTGTTGCACTTTCCTGCGGGTCACCCCGACTGGGCGTTACCCAGCATCCTGCCCTGTGGAGTCCGGACGTTCCTCGGACGGATCACCACCCCGAAGAGCGGGTCCGCACGCGGCCACCCGGCCGACTCGCCACCGCTCCCATTCAATCACTCGCCGCCGTCGACGGCTTCCGGCTCCGATCCCGCCACCAGCGTGGCGACCGGCACGACCAGCCCGTCGTGCAGGAGCGGACGGAGGTGGGCGCGCTGACGCCACACGATCACCAGTGCCATCACGAGGTAGAGCACGCCGATGCCGATCCGCGCTTCGTCGTGGATCGATGCGAACAGCGGGAGCTTGGTGAACAGCTGCGCGAGCCACACGCCGAGCAGGATGCCGGCTTCCCGCACACTGATCCGCCGGTTCGCCAGCACCGCGACCGCGAACGCGGACTGCGCCGCAGTAACGAACAGCTCCTCGCGCTGCACCGTATCGATGGGCAATCCGTGCAGGCCGCCCGACGAGATCGCGAACACGATCGGCAACGTGCCGACCAGCAGCGTCCATTGGTTGACCTTCGACGACACGAGCGCGCCGAGTCCCGCGTCGGCGTCGAGTCGCCACGCGAACATGCCGGCGATCAGCAACTCGGGTGCTTCCGACGCGAGCGGCGCGATCAACGAGATCAGCACGAAGTCGTCGATCGCGAATTTGCGTCCGGTGTCGACCAGCGATTCCGCGAATGGCTCCGCGCACACGAGGATCGTGACGATCGCGGCGCCGAACAGCGCGGCGACGGCGGCGCGTCGCCGCGCGGTCGACATCGTCCCGATCGTGCGCGCGGGCCCGACGAGGTGCGGGGTACCGGCCGGGGCGCGCGCGACCCGCACCATGTAGACGACGAAGACGGTCACGAGGATCGCGGCGTCGATCAGCGTGAGCGTCCGGTGCAGCGGCAACGTGAGCCCGTAGAGCGTCGCGATCAGCAAGAACGCGATCGCCACGCTGTTGCTCCGCTGGAGCTCGACCTCGGTCGATGCGGGCATGTCTCGTACGTCGCGCAGTTCGCGCCCGCGCCGCGACTGGCGTATGCGGTACGCGCCCACGAGCACGACGAGCGACCACCCGGCACCGATCAGGAGCTGGTTGCCGCCGGTCATGTTCGCCAGCGCGTCGGGCGCGAACTCGGCCGGGTGCTTGCCCGCCTTCCAGGTGAAAACGAAGTCGACCGCGTACTCGGGCAAAACGGCCACCAGCGCGAGGAGCGCCAGGGCCAGGCCGGCCGAGATGTCGACCTGGGAGGCTTCCGCCGCCCACGCGAGCATGAAGGCGGCCCCGACGACCGCCAACCCGAAGGTCGCAGCGGCCGTCACCGGCTCGGGGTGGATGCCGGCGAGATGCAGGAAGACGCCGGGCGCGGCGGCCGCGCCGGCCAGCGCGAAGGCGGTGCCCGGGCGCCGGACGGGACGCGGCGGGGCGGCGGCCATCGGAGCATCGTACGGGCGGGTCCAACATCACGGCCGGACTGCTCAACTCGCCCACCAGGTCAGCCGATTGTGGGGGAGTCGCGGCGGAGCAGAGCCGACGGAAGGTGCGGGAAATGAGCGTGTTGACCTGGCGGGAACGAGGCCTGTGCAAGGGCGCGAACCCGGCCGTCTTCTACCCCGAGGACGACGAAGACCCGGGCGAAGAGGCAAAGGCGGTCTGCGAGACCTGCAGCGTGCGCGAGGCCTGCCTCGAGTACGCGATCGCGGCCCGGGAGAAGCTCGGCGTATGGGGCGGGTACACGGCGCGTGAGCGGCGCCGGCTCGTCCGCCAGCGCCGGCGCGTTTCCTGATTCTTCCCGTGTGGGTCAGCTGACGGTCACCGCAATCGTCAGGACACCTTCGATACTCAGCGTGTAGTTCCCCTTGGCCATCCCGCGCGCCTCGATTGTGTAGGTCGCGCTCGCCGACTGGCCCGCGGCGATGAGCTGCACCATCTCCGGGCACATCTCGCTGCGGTCGAGGCGGGGCGCGCACGACAGCGGATGCGGCAATGTCACCGTTCCGTCGGTGGGGTTGTGCGCCGTGATCGCGAGCAATTTGCTCGTGCCCGCGGGAAGCGCGAACGATCGCGGCGCGGTCCACGTCAACACCGACGGTCCGTACTGCTTGGGTGGCGCGGGCGTCGTCGGCGGGTCGGTGACCGAGACGCTGATGCGCGGTGTCGCCGGGGGGATCACGGCCGCCGGCGGCGTGGTGAGCGCGGTGTGCGGCGCGCTCGGCACCGTCGCGGCAACTGTCGCCTCCGGCTTGGCGCGGGGCAGGGTCGGTTTCGAACGGGCCGGCGCGACGCGCTTGGACACGAGCGGCTTCGAGGGGAAGATCGACGGCGCGGTGGTGCGCACGCGCGTCCCGGACCCAGTGTTTCGGGCCGCGACCGCGATCCCGCCGACGAGCACCAGGATCGCGACGATCACACCGCCGACCACCAGAATGCGGGCGCGACGAGGGCCTCTGCCGTCGCGATCCTCGGTGGTCGCCACCAGTCCTCCTCGGCCGCCCGCCGCTCCTGCATGGTCGCGCGCGGGGCGGTCATCTACCAAGCGTTCCGACCCATGGTCACGCATTGCCGTTGCCGTCGCGTCACCGGGGGAACGGGGAGGCCGCCGGAAAGGTGGAAATCGTCGGGTCCCGGGCGGGAGGCCGACGCGGATCGGCGAAAGCATCCTCGTCGGTAGGCTGCCCCCTCGATGTCGTTCGATCTTGCGCCCGAGTTCGTCGAGCTCCAGGCGACCGTGCGCAAGCTCGCGCAGGAGAAGATCGCCCCGCGCGCTCGCGCCATCGACACCGACGCCACCTACCCGCACGACGTCTTCGAGGTCTTCCGAGACGCCGGTCTCCTCGGTCTTGTCATCCCCGAGGAGTACGGCGGCGGGGGAGCGGGCATCCTCGGCCTCACCCTCGCGATCGAAGAGGTCGCCAAGTACTCGAACACCGCGGCGTTGATGCTTCTGTTGACGCGCCTGCCGACCGGGCCGGTGCTCATCGCCGGCAGCGAGGAGCAGCGTCAGCAATACGTGCGGCCGATCGCATCCGGCGAGCTGCGCGCCGGCTTCGGGCTCTCGGAGCCACAGGCCGGCAGCGATGTGGTCGGTATGCGCACGAAGGCGGTTCGCGACGGCGACGACTGGATCTTGAACGGCACCAAGTGCTGGATGTCGGGCGTCGTGCAAGCCGACTGGTATTGCGTGTTCGCCAAGACGGGCCCGGCCGATTCGCGCAAGCACGACGACATCTCGTGCTTCATCGTCGAACGATCGGCGCCCGGCGTCTCCGTCGGCCGCACCGACGACAAGATGGGGGTGCGGGGTGTCGACACCGGCGAGCTCGTCCTCGACGACGTGCGCGTCCCGGCGGCGAACGTCGTCGGCGAGGTCGGGGGGTTCCGGCTCGCCATGCTCGGTCTCAACTCGATGCGGCCGATCGTCGCGGCGCGCGGGATCGGGCTCGCCGAGGGCGCGCTGATGTACGCGGTCGACTACGTGAAGCAGCGCGCCGCGTTCGGCCGGACGATCGCCGACATGCAGGGCATGCAGTGGAAGATCGCGGAGCTCGCCACCGAGATCGAGGCCGCGCGTCTTCTCACGTACCGAGCCGCGATGATGGCCGACGCGGGCAAGTACACAAAGGAGTACGTGCCGTTCTTGTCGATGGCGAAGTACTACGCGACCGAGGTCGCGGTGAAGGTCTCGGGCGAGGCGCTACAGATGCTGGGTGCAGCCGGATATATGAAGGATCATCTGACCGAGCTCTACTACCGTGACGCCCGCCAGCTCACGATCGTCGAAGGAACCTCGCAGGTGCAGCTCGGACTCATCGCTCGCGGCGTCCTCGATCATGATCTGTGGTGGGACTAGCGGTGCGACCTTCGGTACGAGTCGCATGAACGAGGTGCTCACACCCATCTTGGCGCGCGTGACGCGCGGCACGGAGCTGCTACCCGAGGAGATCGAAGCGGCGCTGGGCGAGATCCTCGAGGGTCGGGTCGCCGACGTGCAGGCCGCGGGATTCATCGTGGCATTGCGGACGAAGGGCGAATCGGTCGAGGAGCTCGCCGCGCTCGTGCGCACGATGCACCGCTACGCCGAGCACGTCGTCGTTGCCGCCGGCGCGATCGATACCTGCGGCACGGGCGGTGATCGATCGGGCACCGTCAATGTGTCGACGATGGCCGCATTGGTCGCGGCCGGCGCGGGCGCGCGCGTCGTCAAGCACGGCAACCGCGCCGCGTCGTCGAAGTGCGGTTCGGCCGACGTGCTCGAAGCGCTGGGTGTCGCGATCGAGCTCGGTCCCGACGGCGTGTCGCGCTGCGTCGCCGAGGCCGGCATCGGCTTTTGCCTCGCGCCGCGGTACCACCCCGCGATGCGATTCCTCGGGCCGGCGCGCAAGGCTCTCGGAGTGCCGACGACGTTCAACTTCCTCGGGCCGCTCGCGAACCCCGCCCACGTGAAGCGCCAGGCGGTCGGCGTGAGCGACGAGACGATGGCGACGCGGATGCTCGGCGCGCTGCGTGTTCTCGGCGCCGAGCAAGCCATGGTGTTCCACGGCGACGACGGCCTCGACGAGCTGACGACCGCGACGACGAGCACCGTCCACGAGCTCGTCGACGGCGAGGTGCGGTCGTTCACGCTCGATCCGCTCGATCTCGGCATCCCGCGTGCTTCGGCCGACACGCTGATGGGTGGCGACGCCCCCGCCAACGCCAAGGCGATCGAGGCCGTGCTCGGGGGAGAGAAGGGCTCGCACCGCGACATCGCCGTGTTGAACGCGGCCGCCGCGCTGGTCGTCGCCGGACTCGCGCCCGATCTCGCCACCGGTACCGAAGCTGCGGTCGAGGCGATCGATGACGGTCGCGCCGCGCGCGCGCTCGATACGCTCGTGCGCGTGAGCAACGCCGCCGCGGCGGCCGAGAAGGACGACGACTAGAGCTATGGCGCCGGTGCTCCAGTGTCCCGACTGCGGCGAGAAGCATCCGCTCGCGAGCGTTCCCGCCCACGGGGCGTTTCCGTGCCGGGCGTGTGGCCGAGTGCTCGAGGTTCCGAAGATGCCGGGCCGACCCGCCGCTGCGCCCGCAGCCGCTCCGCTCGCGGAAGCGTCCGCCGCGGGTGATGCGCCAGCGCCGGCGCGGCCCGTTCCGATCGCGACCGCGGTCGCGCGTCCCTCGCCCGCCGACGAGTCCGCGAGGCCGTTGGACCCGACGGCCACGCGTCCGGCGCCCGCCGTAGACGGGCAGGCACTCGCCGCAGTCAGCCCGAGGTCGCTCCGCCGACCGGTTGCGCGTCTCGGTCAGGTGCCGTGGTGGATGCGGCTCCTGCTCTGGATCGTCGCGGTCCCGTTGTCGTTCCTTCTCGTCTTCGTGATCGCGCGCGCGCTCAGCTTCTTCACGTCGAACCAGCTCTCCGACCTTTTCCTCGCGAACGACACCTCTCGGTTCTGGCCCGTCGCGCGTTTGTTGCCCTTCGTCGCACTGCTGACCGCCTCGCTCGTGCAGGGCGGCGTGTTCGTGCTGGCCCGGCTGCGCGGCCGGGGCGGCGCGCCTCCCTCGTCGCGGGACCTCACCGGATCGGCGAGTAGGCCTCCGAGAAGATAGGCACGGGCAGGGGCGCCTTCAGCGAGCGTTGGGCGGCGCCACCTCGCGACCGGCGATGCGGGGCAGCGCCGAGGCGAGCTCACCCTCGACGGCGGCCACCCGAAGGCGGCCGGCGTTGCGGGCGACCCATCGATCGACGGTGATGATCTCGGCGAAGTCGGCGCCCGGCGTTCGCTCGAAGGTCGGGCCGGGACCGTCGGTGCCGTCGTCGCCGGGCCACGCCACCAGGCCCCGACGGATCTCGACCCGCTGACCGTCGCACTCGACGACCAACAGCTCGAGGGCTCGCCACATCGCGACCGTGCGCCGGCGCTGCAGGGCCCGCGCGAGCGCGGCGAGCCGGTCGCGGGTGGCGGCGGCTTCTTCGAACCGCTCCGCCTCGGCAAGCCGGTGCATCCGCGCCTCGAGCGGTTCGAGTGCGACCTCGGGCTCGGTCGTCAGCGCGCGCCGAACTGCACCGACGAAGTCGGCGTAGGTCTCCTCGGCGACGTGACCACGGCACGGACACGCGGCGACACCGAGTTGTGCGGATACGCACGGTGGTCCGGCGACGATGGCTGCGCGTCGACCAACTCGGGTCGCGCACCGGCGCAATGGTACGGCCGACTCGATCGCCTCTCGCACGATGTGTGCTGTCGCCGTCGAATGGAACGGTCCGAGATACGAACCGCCGGGCGGTGGGGTGCGGGTGACGGTCAGGCGGGGAAAGCGCTCGTCGGTCAGCTTCAGGTAGGCGGCCGCGCGCGTCGACTTGCCGTGCCGATTGAAGCGCGGTTGGAGTTCCTGGATGAGACGCAGCTCGCGGATCTCGGCTTCGAACGCGCTCGCGCAGACGCGATGGTCGATCGTCGCGAGCTCGCGCAGCAGCTGCGGAACCTTGCGGCGGTCGTCCGACGCAAAGTAGGAGCGTACGCGGGTGCGCAGGTTCGTCGCCTTCCCGACGTACAGCACTCGCCCGTCGCGATCGCGGAAGATGTAGACGCCGGGTTTGCGGGGGAGCCGGGCGGTGAGCGCCAACTTCGCGGCCGACGGATGCGCGCGCATCGACGGCAACGCGAGGAGGTCGTCGAGTCCGAGGACGCCGTAGCTCGCCGCGCGTTCGAGCAACGCGTGCAGCACCTCCGCCGTCGCCGCCGCGTCGGCATAGGCGCGGTGCGTCGGCTCGACGCTCGTCCGGAAGTGGCGCGCGAGCGTGTGCAAGCGGAGATTGGGGATCTCGTCGCGCACCAGGCGACGAGCGATCGCGAGCGTGTCGACGCGGCGATTCGACAGGCGCGGATATCCGTGCGCGACGAGTGCGGCGTCGAGGAACGCGCAATCGAAGCGGATGTTGTGACCGACGATCACGGCGTCGCGCGCGAACTCCAGGAACGCCGGCAGGATCTCGGCGACGCGTGGCGCCGGGAGCACCATCGACTCCGTGATGCCGGTGAGGACCGTGATCATCGGCGGGATCGGAACGCCGGGGTTGACGAGCGATTCCAATCGGCCGAGCAACTCACCGCCGCGCAGCTTGAGCGCGCCGATCTCGGTGATCGCGTCGGACTGGGCCGAGCCGCCGGTCGTCTCGAGGTCGACCACGACGAAGGTGGTCTCGGCGAGCGGCATCCCGAGGTCGGCGAGCGACTGCTGGCGCGCGGTACCGAGGGGAGCGGGAACGGCCGGTTCGAAACCGGGCACCACGGCCGTGAGCGGAGAGGAGTGCGCCACGGATCGGAGAGCGTAGTCGAACAGGCGTTCGCACGCACATATGTTCGATCTCGATAGGCTCCCGGAACGTGAGCCCGACGCGCTATCGCTGCACGGCCTGCGGGAACGTAACCCGTTTCGACGTCGTGGCGACCCGCCGTACCCGGGCGTTCCACCACTACACGATCGGTGGCGATCTCGAGATCGAAGACGAGGACGTGCTCGAGGAGCGGGTCGAGCAGGTGACCTGCCGTTGGTGCAACGCGGCGGGCGACAAGATCGGCATCGAACCCGCCGAAACCGAGCAGCTCCACGACGAGCGGTCTTGACCGTCCGGGCGTAGCTGTCACACCGGCCGGGCATGCTCGCGGCATGAAGACTCGCACGATCGATTGCGACGATTGCGCAATGGCGGCCACGCCTGTCTGCGACGACTGCGTCGTGAGCTTCATCCTGAGGCGCGAGCCGGGAGAGGCTGTGGTCATCGACGCCGAAGAGGAGCGTGCGTTGCGCACACTCCAGGACGGCGGGCTGGTTCCCGAGCTCCGGCACCGCCCGCGCCGGGTCGGGTGACCCGCGTCGCTTCGCGCCGTCGCAAACGCGGGAGGCCGTCGTAAACGCGGGAAGGTCGCGCGATGCTGGTCACATGCTCGACCTCGACGCTTTCGTCAACGCATGCATCGCGGCCGGCAAGGAATCCGAACCCTTGCCGGCCCTCCGGGACGTTCTCGCCAAGGCGATCGCGAATCCGTCGGACGTCGCGGCTGCGTTGCCGCCCGAGCGTGCCGAGATCGCGCGATTGCACGTATCGCCCGAGCTGACGGTCATCAAAGTCGTGTGGGCCCCGGGAATGACCCTCGGACCCCACGACCACCGAATGTGGGCCGCGATCGGCATCTACACGGGCGGCGAGGACAACGCCTTCTACCGGCGCCGCGGGCCCGACATCGTCGAGTCGGGCGGACGATCACTGCGGCCACGGGACGTGTGCCTGCTCGGTGACGCCACCATCCACGCGGTCACCAACCCGACGACGAGCTACGCGGGCGCGATCCATGTCTACGGCGGCGACTTCTTCGCGAAGCCGCGCAGCGAATGGACCGGCACGCCGTACCGGGAAGAGCCGTACGACGTAGCCCGCACGCTGGCCCAGTTCGAAGCGGCCAATCAATCCGTTGGCTGAGGTCGAACGTTCGCGTTCCTGCTGACCCCGTCGCGCGAGGTCAGCCGAGCTTCTCGATGACCAGCGATGCGTTGACGTTGGCCTGCGTGCCCCCGATGGCGGTCGCCAGCGTGATGGCTGAAGCAGACGAGTGATTGCGCAAGGTCAGGACGTCGCCCGCCGCGAGGCTCAGGATCACCTGGCCGTTGTCCTGCTGCGTGCCGGCCCCCGAGCCGTACGTCGATTCGGGAACCGTGACAGTGTTCACCCTCAGAGCGAACTGCGCGACCTCGGTGGCAGAGGCGGAGAAGTCGACCAGGTAGGTGCCGGCCGCGGTCACCGTGATTGTCGACGTGCCGGCAGTGTGTGAGAACCCCAAGAGCGGGCCGTTGCCGTCGAAGACGACGTCGGCTTCGATCTCCACTGTTTGGGCAGTGCGGTTGTAGATGTACGCGTAGCTCGGCGAGGCGACCGGGCCCGTAGGTCCGGTGGCTCCGGACGCGCCGGTTGTGCCCGTGGGTCCGGCCGGTCCGGTCGGTCCGATGAGCCCGGTCGGGCCGGTCGGTCCGGCGACCCCGCTCGGTCCGGAGGAACCGGTTGCGCCGGTAGATCCTGAGGCCCCGGTTGTGCCTGTGGGTCCGGCCGGTCCGGTCGGTCCGATGAGCCCGGTCGGGCCGGTCGGTCCGGCGACCCCGCTCGGACCGGTCGAGCCGGTGGCGCCCGTAGATCCTGAAGAACCGGTCGCTCCGGTAGCTCCCGTCGCTCCGGACGCGCCCGTCGTGCCTGTGGGGCCGGCCGGTCCGGTCGGTCCGATGAGTCCGGCGGTGCCGGTCGGTCCGGCGATCCCGGCCTGACCTGTCGAACCGCTCGCGCCCGTAGATCCCGAAGCGCCGGTTGCGCCCGCGGATCCCGAAGCGCCCGTCGCGCCGCTCGCTCCTGACGAGCCGGCCGCGCCAGTAGATCCCGACGTACCAGTTGGGCCGCTCGGTCCGCCTGCCGGCCCGGTCGCACCGGTCGTTCCCGCGGAACCGGTTGCGCCGGACGAACCGGTCAGACCCTTGGCGCCCGCCGGGCCTTGCGGTCCGGCAACGGCCAAACCTCCGGCGCTGCTCGAGGCGAGACCGACCACGGGCGCGACGAGGGTCGTTCCGCCCATGGAGCCCAAGAGGACGGCGTCGCCGAAGTTGAACACCCCGCCATCCTTGGCGACCAACCAATAGCCTTTGCCGTCGGCGGTCGCAACGATGCCGGTGATCGGCGAGTTGAGATGGTGGCCGCCCATCGATCCGTAGTAGTGGGCGGTGCCGAAGGCGAACACGCCTCCGTCGGCCGCGACGAGCCAGTAGCCACCGCCGCCGGCTTCCACGGCGACCCGGGTGGCGCTCGCCAGGCGGACGGACAGCGTCGATGCGGCGGCCGGGGCGCGGCGGTGCGAGCCCTCGGCTGACACGGCGACGGTTCCGAGAGCCAACAAGGCGACCGCGGCCGCGGCGGCCTTGCTGTGGCGTGCGACGTTCATGGGTTCCTCCTGCGCGTCCGACACCCCGGGAGACGTGTCGCCCGTCAGGTCGTCAGCGCAGATGCGCGTCCGAGGTGTTTCTTGGCCCGCTGCGCAGTTGTTCGCGTCCGCCGGACGGAACGTCCAAATGCGAGGGCGTCAGGACCCGTGGAACCCGGTTGCGAGCCCGGCGTTCTCAGTCGCGGGGCGCTTTGGCGAACTTGGCGAGATCGGCGGCGCCGACCCCCGTCGCCTTGATGCCGCGCGCCTTGATGCTGATGTCCCAACCCTCGGCCTGGTGCCGCAGCGCGCCGACCGTGCAGTTCTCCTTGCCGAGCACCGAGAACGGGTCGTAGTTGTACAGCCGCATGGCGTTGGCGTGCGAGATCTTCTCGATCTCGGCATACGAGCAGTGCGCGGCTTGCATCTGCTTCATGAACTGCTCCGGCGACTGCGGCCACGTCGAGTCGGAGTGCGGGTAGTCGCACTCCCAGCAGATCATGTCGACGTTCATCTTGTGTCGCATCTCGATCCCCACCGGGTCGTCGATCCAGCAGCAGATGACCTGCTCGTCGAACACCTGGCTCGGCAGTCGGTCGCCCATGTCCTGGCCGGTCCAGTAGCGATGGCGGTCGTACGTGTAGTCGATGCGCTCGCGGAAGTAGGGGATCCACCCGATCCCGCCCTCGCTCAACGCGTACTTCAGCTTCGGGAACTTCATCGCCGCGCTGGACCATACGAAATCGGCGGCCGCCTGCACGATGTTGATCGGCGACAGCGTGATGAGCACGCTCATGGGGGCGTCGTCGGAGGTGATCACCATCTTCGACGACGAACCGATGTGCACGTTCACCACCGTGCCGACCTCTTCGCAGGTTGCAAAGAACTTGTCCCAGTGGCCGGAGTGGATGCTCGGGTAGCCGAGGTGAACCGGATTCTCCGAGAAGGTGACGGCGTGGCAGCCCTTGTCGGCAACGCGCCGCACCTCGGAAGCCATTTTGTCGACGTCCCACATCATCGGCAGCGCGAGCGGAATGAACCGACCGGGATATGCACCGCACCAGCTCTCGATGTGCCAGTCGTTGTAGGCCTGCACCAGCGCGACCGCGAGCGGCTCGTCCTTCTGTGAGGCGCGCGCGAAGAGCTGGCCGCAGAACTGCGGGAAGCTCGGGAAGCACATCGAGCCGAGCAGGCCGTTGGCGTTCATGTCCTTGACGCGGTCGTGGATGTCGTAGCAGCCGGTTCGCATGTCGTCGAACGACTGCGGGTCCATCGCGTACTCCTCGGGCGGGCGGCCCGCGACCGCGTTCAGCCCGATGTTGGGCAACTCGGCGCCCATGAACTGCCAGACGTCGATGCCGGTTTCCTTGCGCACCAACTTCGGCGCGACATCGGCGTACTTCTGCGGCAGGCGGCCGGCAAACAGATCAGGGGGTTCGACAACGTGGTCGTCGACACTGACCAGGGTGAGGTCTTCGAGCTGCATGGGTTCCCCCTCGGAAACTGGAACCTGACGTCGGCGTCAGTGTACGGGCGCGGCAGCTGGCCCGTCACGCGTCGGCGCCAGTCACGCGTCGGCGGAATGCGCCAGCAATGCCTCGATCGAGCACCACTCGATGGCACCCGCGTGGGTGGCGGCGAGATGGACCGGCGGCGCGACGCCGGCCTTGTACGCGTCCTCCCAGCGGGGGGCGCACACACACCACCGGTCGCCGGGCCTCAGACCCGCGAAGCCGTGCTCGGGAACCGGGGTGACGAGGTCGTTGCCCTGCTCGACGGAGAAGGCGAGGAACGCCTCGGTCATTTCGGCACACACGAGGTGGACGCCGACGTCACCGCCGTGCGAGTCGCAACACCCGTCGCGCATGAACCCGGTCAGGGGATCGAAGCTGCAGGGCTCGAGCTCGCCGCCGAGAACGTTGCGCGCCATGTGGTTCAGTCCCAGACGACCGGCAGGGCCGCGGGCGCGCGGAAGATCGCGCCCGAGATCGCGGGGGGCTCGGCGTCGGGATCGAGGCGGACACCGGGAAGGCGGTCGAGCACCTGCGTGAGGGCGACGCGGGTCTCCATGCGCGCGAGGTGCAGCCCGAGGCACATGTGCGGGCCCCACGCGAACGCGAGATGTTGGCGCGGCTGCCGGAAGATGTCGAACTCCTCGGGCCTCTCCCAGACCTTCTCGTCGTGGTTGGCGGAGCCGATGTTTACCGCGACGAACGATCCTGCGGGCACGAACACGCCCTCGACTTCTGCGTCGCGGGCCGCGGTACGCATGATCGCGATCAGCGGCGGCTCCCACCGCAAGCCCTCCTCGATCGCCTGCGGCATCAGGGCGCGGTCGGCGCGCAGGGCGTCGAGCTGTTCCGGATTCGCGAGCAGGCCGAACAGGAGGTTCGACGACGAGCGGTAGGTGGTCTCGGCGCCGGCCGGGAGCAGGAGACGCAAGAACGAGCAGATCTCCTCGTCGGTGAGGCGCGTTCCCTCGAGCTCGGCCTGCGCGAGCACCGAGATCACGTCGTCGGAGGGATGCACGCGGCGCTCCGCGATGATCGCGCAGAAGTAGTCGAACAACGCCTGCGACGCGTTCTCGGCGCGTTCGAACTCGAAGCCGGCGCTGATCACCTCGACCGCGCGGCGGTGGAACATCGGCAGATCGGCGCGCGGGAGGCCGAGGAGCCGCGCGATCACGACCACCGGGAACGGGAGCGTCAGCTCGCGTACGAGCTCGGCACGCTTCGACGGCCGATCGACGAACGCGTCGATGTGTTCGTCGACGACGTCACGCACGAGCTCGCGCTCCCAACTGTCCATCGCCTTTCGGCTGAACGCCTGCTGTACCAGCCCGCGGAAGATGTGGTGCTCGGGCTCGTCCATCTCGAGAATGGAGTGGCCGAGGACCTTGCCCATGATGTCGGCGTAGCCCTTCGACGAGAACGTCTCGCCGTCTTTCAGGACTTGTTGCACGGCATCGAAGCTGTACGCGGTGAACACACCGACGCTCCGATCGATCGGCATGAAGTCGATGTCGGAGCCGCTGGGAGCGATGACGGCTTCGTCGTCGCCCTCGCGTTTCATCGGGTGCTGCGGGCGTACGAGCGCGAACATCGGGTAGGGGTTTTCGACCACGCCGATTCCGGCGCTGCGATTGAACTCTTCGAAGGGGTCGTAGCCGTCGTCGACATCCGAAGTGGCCATGCGTCGACCGTACTACTGTGCGCGCCCATGGCTCTCGACCAGGTGAACCTCGGCTTGCTGCTGCTGCGGTTGGCGGTGGGCGGGACGATGATGGCGCACGGTTACAACCACGTGTTCCGCGGCGGGAAGATCGCCGGCACGGGTCGGTGGTTCGAGAGCCTCGGCATGAAGCCGGGTGTGCTGCACGCCTGGCTGGCGAGCGGCACGGAGCTCGCGGCCGGCGCCGGTCTCGTCGTCGGTCTGCTCACGCCGCTCGCCGCCGGCGCGTGCTCGGGCGTGATGCTCGTGGCGCTGATCATCAACCACCGCAAGAACGGGTTCTTCATCTTCCGGCCGGGTGAGGGCTACGAGTACGTCCTGAACCTCGCGATCGCGTGTTTCGCGATCGCGTGTCTCGGAGCGGGTCAGTGGTCGATCGACGACAAGATCGACTTCCAGCTGCACCACTGGTGGGGGTTGCTCGTCGCGCTCGTCATCGGTGTCGGGGGAACCGCGTTGTTGCTGGCGACGTTCTGGCGGCCGCCTGCGCCCAAGCCTGCCGCGACCTGATCGCGTCACGCGCGAGCGGCGCGCAGCTGGTCGACGAGAACGGGCAGCACGTCACGCCAGTCGCCGACGATGTCCGCGTCGGCCGCGTCGAAGATCGGCGCCATCCGGTCGGCGTTGATCGCGAGCACGGTGCCGGCCGCGCGCAGGCCGACCGTGTGATTGAACTTTCCGCTCGCGCCGATGCTGACGTACAGCCGCGGTGCGATCGAGCGGCCCGTGATCCCGATCTGACGCGAACGCGGGAGCCATCCCCTGTCGGTGACCTTGCGGGTCGCGCCGAGCTGCGCGCCGAGGAGCATTCGCAACGGTTCGAGATCGTCGTATGCGTCGGGTGCGATGCCGATGCCGACACCGATGACGGAGTGCGCTTCCGCGAGCAGGTCCAGGTCGTCGTCGCGGGTGCGGGCGAGGACGCGGACGCGATTTCGGGGGTGCAGAGGAATCGTCTCCGAGCGCGCCGTGAGGTGTTCGTCGGGCTCGCGCGGGGCGAGGGTCGCCAGCACGCCCGCCCGTACGGTCGCCATCTGGACCGGCGACGCGCATCGGATCGCCGTGACGAGCTGCCCGCCGAACGCCGGCTTCCACGCGACGAGCCGGTCGTCGTCGCGTTCGAGGTCGACCGCGTCACCCGTAAGTCCCGCGCCGAGGCTTGCGGCGATGCGCGACGCGACTTCGCGGCCCCACGCCGTCGAGCCGGTGAGGATCGTCCACGGCTGTGTTCGACGCGCGAGCTGCGTGACCGCGCGGGCGACGTCTTCTTCGACGTTCTCGCCGTCGAGGTGCGCGACGCCGTCGGCGCCCCAGGAGCTCAGCTGGTCCGAGTCGGGGGCTTCGCACGTGACGACCAGCACGTTGGCGGTGAGGGCGGCAGCCGCGCCGAGGAGCTCGCGCGTGTCGTGCGCACGAGCAGGCTCGGCGACGACGATCGACACGGGTTCGTCGGCGCGGTGGTGTGCGACCGTGCCCGGGGTCTCGACCGGCGGGGCGACGTGGTGCAGTGCGCCGCGTTCGTACAGCACGCGGACGGCTTCGCGGGCTTGTTCGACGAGCGGGGCGTCGGGTCGAACGCGCCGAGCGCGGGTGACCGCCATGACCTTGACGGGTCCGACCGAGGTCGGCGACGCGGCCTGGCCCCACGGTCCGGGGCCGAGGTTGGCGGCGCTCACGCGGCGGATGCGCCCGGCGGCGACCTGGGCGCGCTCAGGCGGATCGACCTTGGCGGGCTCGATGAGTCGCTCCGCGCACGAGAGGATCGCGGGTAGGTGCACCTCGGCTTGCAGCCAGCCGTCGTCGTGCTCGCAACGCGCGGAGACGAGAGTGTCGTCGATCGCGAGATGCCGCACGCCACCGAGGAACGGGAGGTCGCACAGCTCCGCGAGCTCGGGGCCGACCTGACCGGTGTCGGCGTCGACCGAATTGCGACCGACGAGGACGAGGTCGAATGGACCCTCGCGTTCGAGAACCGCCGCAAGCGCCCGCGCCGTCGCGAGCGTGTCGGAGCCGGCGAATGCCGTGTCGGTGACGAGCACACCGTCGATGTCGACCGCGCGTTCGGTGCCCCACGCGATCGCCTCGCGCAGCGCGTCCTCGGCGGTCGGTGGTCCGAGGGTTACGACCGTGACGCGTGCGCCCGCGCGCGCCGACGCGAGCTCGACGGCCTGGCTGACGGCGCGGCGACAGTAGGGGTTGAGCTCGAGATCGATGCCGTCGCGCCGCAGCCGCCCGTCGGCGCCGAGCTCCATCTCCTCGAACTTCGGGATCTGCTTCACCAAAACCGCGATCCGCATACAGTGAGGTTATGACCCGCGAAGCAGTGATCGTCGACTGCGCCCGGACCGCGTTCGGCAAGCGCAAGGGCGCGCTGGCCGGGTGGCATCCCACCGATCTGTTGGGGCTGGTGTTGCGGACGATCGTCGAGCGCAACGACGTCGACCCCGAGCGCATCGACGACGTGGTCGGTGGATGCGTGACGCAATCGGGCGAGCAGGGCTGCAACGTGACGCGCAACGCGTGGGTCGCCGCGGGGTTGCCGTGGAGCGTTCCCGCCACGAGCGTCGACCGCCAGTGCGGCTCGTCCCAGCAGGCCGCACACTTCGTCGCCCAAGGCGTGATCGCGGGTGCATACGACATCGGCATCGCGTGCGGGGTCGAGTCGATGACGCGCGCGCCCATGTCGTCGAATGCGCGCGGCGGTGTCGGGCCGTTCAGCAGCCAGTTCCTCACGCACACGAACAACACGCTCGGCATCCAGTTCTGGGTCGCGCAGGTGCTCGCCGACAAGTGGGGGATCGGGCGCGAGGAGATGGACGAGTACGCGCTCCAGTCGCACCAGCGCGCGGCTGCCAACACCGACAATGGCTTCTTCGCGGGAGAGATCGTCCCGGTGCCGATTGTCGACCCGGAAACGGGCGACCGCACGGGCTTGATCTTGGAGGCCGACGAAGGGATCCGCCGTGACGCGTCGCTCGCCAAGATGGCCGAGCGCCCGCCGGCATGGGTGTCCGACGAGCAACCCGCCCCCGACATCACGGCGGCCAACTCGTCGCAGATGACCGATGGCGCGTCGGCCATGATCATCGCGTCGGCCGATTTCGCCGAGCAGCAGGGTCTGCCCGTGCGCGCCCGCTTCCGTCACTTCGCGGTCGCGGCGGAGGATCCCGTGCTCGTGCTCTCGGCGCCCGTCCCGGTGACTTACAAGCTGATGGAGCGGTCGGGACTGTCGGTCGACGACTTCGACGCGGTCGAGTGCAACGAGGCGTTCGCGGCGATCGCCCTGATGTGGCAGAAGGAATTCGCCTATCCGATGGATCGCTTCAACCCGCGCGGCGGCGCGATCGCGCTCGGCCATCCGCTCGGTGCGTCCGGCGTCGCCCTGATGACGCGCCTGCTGCGCCATCTCGAGCAGACCGGCGGCCGCTACGGCTTCCAGACGATGTGCGAAGGCGGCGGCCAAGCCAACGCAACCGTCATCGAGCGCCTCTAACCCCAACCCCGCCCATCTGTTGGTGCAGAAATTGGGTCCCGGCGGCCGGTTTCGCGCCCATCTGTTGGTGCGTTTTTAGAGGTGCTTGGCGGCGATGATGGCCAGGGCGGCGAGTTGGTCGCGGTAGTGCGGGGCGGAATGGTGGACGAAGCGGACGTTGACGCCGGTCGCGCCGATGTCGGCGAAGCGGGCGAGCTGCTCGGCGACCCGCTCGGGCTCGGAGAGCGGATCGAGTGGATGCTCGTTCTGAAGGATCACGTCGAGCGGGTCCGCGCGCGCCGACCAGGCTTCGGTGTCGCGCGCCCGCCGGAGCATGGTTGCGAGCTCGGCGGTGCGTAGGCCGAACGGCGCCCATCCGTCGCCGAGCTCGGCCGCCCGGCGCAGCGACCGGTAGGTGCGGCCGCCGACCCATATCGGAAGGTGGGGCTGCACGGCGCACGGGTCGACGAGGAATCCCTCGAAGTCGTAGAAGTCGCCGTGATATTCCGGGCGCGGTTGTGAAAGCGCGGCGCGCAGTGCGCGCATCGCGTCGTCGGCGCGGGCGCCCCGGTCGTCGAACGGCGCCCCGAGGAGCTCGAACTCCTCCTTCAGTGAGCCGACACCGACGCCGAGGGTCACGCGCCCGCCGGTGACGACATCGAGCGTGCCGTAGCGCTTCGCGATCTCGAGCGGGTGGTGGTACGCGAGGACGAGAACGTGCGCGGCGAGCCGGATCGTGCGTGTGTGTGCGCCCAGCGCGCCGAACGTCGCGAGCGGGTCGTAGTAGCGGCCGCCGCGGACGGCGGCGACGTCGACTGGCACCGCGACGTGCTCGCTGCACGTGCAGTGGTGGTAACCGAGCCGCTCGGCTTCCTGCACGATCGCGATGACGTCGGCGAAGGTTGCGGTCTCCTCCCAGTGCGCGTGCGCCCGCGGCAACAGCGTGAGCCCGGGAGTGATGATGCCGAGCTTCACCCGGCCGGAGGCGACGCCAGCACCCGATCGATTGCGGTCACGAGCGCGGGGACGTGCGCCGGCGCCTCGTCGAGCCGGTTCGTCTCGGCGAGGTGCACCATCGACTCGAAGAGGATGCCGAAGACGCCTACCGAGATCGCGGCCGCCTGCGCGCTGGCCGCGGCTTGCGGATCGGAGCGCGCCCAGAGGTCGCGGATGAGGTCGGCGAGCTCGCGACGGATTCGGCTCCGCAGCGCGTTCACCTCGGGCGACGTTCCTACGCCTTCGAGCAAGATGACGCGGGCCGCCGCGGGATCGGCGACGAGGCAGTCGACGTACGCGCGCACGCCGACCTCGGTGAGGTTGTCGTCGAGCGACGCGTGGTCGAGCCGGCTGCGCATCGCGTCGAGCAGCGACCGCAAGCAGGTCTGCACTGCCCCGTACATCGCGTCTTCGCGGTTGTCGAAGAACGCGTAGAACGCGGTCCGGCTCGTGCGGGCACTTCGAACGATGTCTTCGACCGAGGTGTGGTGATAGCCGCGGGCGGCGAATTCCTCGATCGCGGCTCGCACCAGTCGCCGCCGCTGATCGGCCCGGCGTTCCTCCGCGGACAGACCGCGATACCGCCGTCCGCCGGTAGGCAACACCGTCGGCGCGGCGACGCGCGGGGGGACGGGATCGGGCGTGAGCGCGTGCGCAACCACGATGAAAGGTTACCGGCCGGTGGGCTCGCTAGTTTTCGGTCATGCCGGACAAATCCACGACGCTCGCCGAGGCGGTGGAACAGCATGTGCGTGCAGGGGACATGCTCCATCCCATCGTCGGACACACGCGCTGGACCGCGGCGACGCGCGAGGTCGTGCGGCAATGGTGGGGACGCGACCCTGGGTTCACGCTCGCGATGCTCTCGCTGTCCAGCCTCGGTGCGTTGTTCTTCCGGGGACAGTTGGTGCGCAAGGTGATCACGGGGTACTCCGGCGACACCTTCCCGAATTTCACCCCCAACCCGTGGTTTGCCGGCGCCTACGAGCGCGGCGACGTACAGGTCGAGCACTGGTCGTTCCTGGCGTTCTCACAGCGACTCGAGGCCGCGGCGCGCGGGCTACCGGCAATCGTGACCCGCTCGATCGCGGGCTCGTCCATGGAAGCGAACGAGGCGTTCGCCCGAACCGACACCCCATTCGGTGAGGTCGGATTGCTCGCGCCGCTCGTCCCCGATGTCGCGCTCATGCACGCACTCGTCGCCGACCGTGAGGGCAACGTGGTGGTACACCCGCCGCTGCTCGAGGGAGTGTGGGGCGCGCTCGCCGCGCGTCGGGGCGTGATCGTCACAGTCGAACGGATCGTCGACGACGTCCGGCCGTGGTCGCACCTCGTGCGGATTCCGGCGCATCGTGTGCTCGCCGTCGTGGAGTGCCCGATGGGTGCGCACCCGGGCGGGCTCTACGCCGGCGACGTGCCGGTCGACGGGTACGGCGAGGACTACGACTTCTGGGTCGACGCGCGTGCCGCGACGAGGGCCGATGTCGCCGACTACGACGCGTGGATCCGCCATTGGGTGCTCGAGGTCGAGTCGCAGGAGCAGTGGCTGGAACGGCTCGGCCCGGAGCGGATCGCGATGTTGCGCGCCAAGGCGGATCCCGACTCGTGGCGCGCCGACGCGGCCGCGTACCCGCCGGACATCGACGCGCCGGTGAACGCGTGGGAGCGTGCCGCCGTGTGGGGCGCGCGTCACCTTGCCGCGCGCGTCGTCGCCACCGGTGCGAACGCGGTGCTGGCCGGAGCCGGCGTCGCCAATCTCGCGGCGTGGCTCGGCGTGCAGCTCGCCCGCGCCGTGGGCGCCGACGTGAAGCTCACCGCGGAGATCGGTCTGTGGGACTACGACGCGACGGTCGGTGATCCGTTCGTGCTGAACCATCGCAACTTCCCGACGGCCACGATGCTGGCCGACGCGCACATGGTGCTCGGCGCGATCGTCGGCGGCTCGGGCACGACGACGATCGGTTGTCTCGGCGGGGCGCAGGTCGACCGCTTCGGCAACATCAACTCCACGTGGATACCGCCGCGTCCGTTCCTGGTGGGCTCCGGCGGTGGCAACGACGTCGCGAGCACCGCCGCCGAGAACGTGATCGTCGCCACGCTGACCCCGCAGCGCACCGTCGCGGAATGCGCCTACGTCACCTCACCTGGAGCGTGCGTACAAGCGCTCGTCACCGACCTCGCTACGTTCGAGAAGCGCGGAGAGGTGCTGCAGGTGAGCGCGCTCGCGCCCGGTGTTTCCTTGGACGACGTGCGCGCTCTGTGCGGGTGGCAGCTCGAACCGCCGACCGATGAGGTGCCGGTGCTTGCCGAGCCCACCTCCGACGAGGTGACGGCGCTCCGCCGCTGGGATCCGCGCGGTTGGTTCCTCCGGGCGCGCTAGCGAGTGACGATGATGCACGCGGCGTTCGCACCGCGCCCGACCGTGTGCGCAAGCCCGACGCGCGCGTTGTCGACTTGGCGCGGTCCCGCCTCGCTGCGGAGTTGAAGCACGATCTCGACGACTTGCCCGAGCGCCGACGCGCCCAGCGGCTCGCCCTTCGACAGCAGTCCGCCGCTCGGATTCACCACCATGCGCGGCTGCGCGAGCAACTTCGCCTGGTCGCCGGGCGCGCACAGTTCGAGCTCCTGGTACGCGAGCAGCTCGCGCGCGGCGTCAGTGTCCTGGCATTCGACGACATCGAGGTCGTCGGGACCGACCCCGGCCTCGGTATATGCGTCGCGCGCGGCGAGGGTCGACGGGGGGGTGATGTCGTGGTCGTCGATCCCCGAGAGCGGCGTCGCCTCGCCGAGCACGCTGCCGGGCAGGTGAGAGCGCAGACGGGCCGCCGCGAGTTGAACGCCGCCCTCGCCGCGTTGTAGCACGAGCGCGGCCGCCCCTTCGTTCGGTGAGCACAACATCCACAAGTGCAACGGTTCGCACACGACGCGCGACGCGAGCACCTCGTCGGCCGAGACCGCCCTGCGGAACATGGCGTTCGGGTTCTGCACTCCGTTGCGCCGGTTCTTCACGACGACCTCTAGGAGGTGCCGCTTGGTGAGGCCCGCCTCCCGCAGCAACCGCTGCGCCCGCAGTGCGAAGTAGGCGGGTGTCGCCGCGAGCCCTGCTTCCTCGCGCCACGGCTCGAAGAATGACGAGCGGATGATGCCCTTGGGCATCTTCTCGACGCCGAACACGAGCGCGCAGTCGTATTGCCCGGCCCGGATCGCGCCGGCCGCGAGCTGCAGTGCCGCGCCGCCGCTCGCGCAACCCGCTTCGACGTCGACGATCGGCACGCCGGTGAGGGCCAACGCGCCGAGGACCTTGTGTCCCGACGCGACGCCGCCGTACGCGGTCCCGCAGAACGCGGCTTGAAACGGCGGGTCGCCGGCCTCGGCGAGCGCGGCGCGCACAGCGTGCACACCCATGTCGGTCGGTGTCCGGCCCTCGAACCGCCCGAACGGGTGGATGCCGACGCCGGTTATGCGAACGCCCACGTCATCACTCCGTCGGGCAGATCATCGGCGACGAGGGTCAGGGGTTGGCCGAACTCGAGCCGGGCGGGATCGGATTCGCGCAAGCGCGTGATGACGCGCAATTGCTCGTGTACGAGCTCGACGACGCCGAAGCCGTACGGCACGGGACCGGTATAGCCGGGTGGAGCCGCGGTCACCGCGGTCCATGCCCACAGGGTCGCGTCACGGGAGAGTGTGACCGGCTGCACGTCGCGCGCGCCGGAGTACGGACAGGTGTCGAGCAGCGGGAAGTGGAACTTGGCGCTCGTCGGCGAGTAACCGCCGATCAGGGCGATCGAGCCGTCGTCGGCCAATTCGAACAGCCCCTCGTGGATCGGTCGCACGCTCAAACGATGCCCTTGGCGCGCAGCGCTTCGATCTCTAGCTTCGACAGCGCGAGGAGGTTCGACAGGACCTCGTCGGTGTGCTCGCCCAACCGTGGTGCACCCGAGGGTGCGATCGGCGTCTCGCCCACACGTCGAGGGTACGGCGCCTGCTGCCGGACCGGCCCCATCACGGGATCGTCGACCGTCACCAGGTCGCGGCGCGCCTCGAAGTGCGGATCGGCGAAGATGTCGGCCGACGTGTACGCGGTTGCAACCGGCACGTCGTGCGCGACGCAGCGCTCCTCGATCGTGCGCGCGTCGAGCGTCGCCGTCCACTCCGACACGATGCCGTTAATCACATCGCCGTGCGCGGCGCGGTCGACGAGCCGGGCGAACCGCGCGTCGTCGAGAAGATCGAGCCGGTCCATGGCCTTGCACAGGCGCGCGAAGTTGGCGTCGGAGCCGGCGACGATGCATACGAACTTGGTGTCGCGCGTCGGGTAGTTGTCGAGGGGCGCGGAGTTCGCCAGCCGGTTCCCCTCGCGGCCTCGGACCGTGCCGAGCCGGTCGTACGCGGGCAGCGTCCATTCCAGGATTCGCAGGACGGAGCCGTAGAGCGCGGCATCGATCACCGCGCCATCACCTCCCCGCGCGTCTCGCGCGTACAAGGCGGCTACGGCCGCGTGCGCGGCGAACACGCCGGTGAGGTAGTCAGAAATTGTGACCCCCACGCGCACTGGAGGGCGATCGGGATAGCCGGTGAGGTTCAGCAGACCGCCATAGCCGATCCCGACGCGGTCGAGCCCCGGCCGCGCCGAGTAGGGACCGTCCTGACCGAACATCGAGATGCGCACGGTGACGAGTCGCTCGGCGAGCTGGGCAGGATCGACGCCCCATTGCTCGAGGGTGCCCGGACGGAAGTTCTCGACGACGACGTCCGCGGTTGACGCGAGCCGTCGGAAGACGTCTTGACCTTCGGTGGTGCGCAGGTCGAGGGTCACGCTCTTGCGGCCGCGCCCCTCGACGGCCCAGAACAACGAGTAACCGTCGACGAACGGCCCGATCTCGCGCATGAAGTCGCCACTGCGCGGTTGCTCGATCTTGATGACTTCCGCGCCCTGCTCGCCGAGGAGGCCCGCGCAGAACGGCGCCGCGATGCGCGTGCCCAAATCGAGGACGCGAAGGCCCTCGAGCGGACCGGTCACGACCGGCCTTGTTCCTTCTTGACCGCGTCGATGCCACCGGCCTTGCGCGCTTCCACCTTGGCGAGTGCGGTGGGGGTGTTCGACACGAACTGGTGGAGCATGAAGTGGTAGCGCCACGACTCGCGCTGGCCCATGAGATCGACCATGTGGTTGATCGACGCCTTCACGGCCTCGGCGGTGAGCGGCGGGACGAGCGCGACCTGTTCGGCGAGCTCGTGTGCAACCTCGTGCAGATCGGCGCGCGGCACCACTCGGTTCACCAGCCCGTAGCGCTCGGCCTCCACCGCGCCGAACTCCTGCGCGCAGAAGAGGAACTCCTTGGCCTTGCGCGGCCCGAGCTCCCAGGGCTCCACCAACAGCTCGACGCCGACTCCCGACATGCGCAGCACGGGATTCGAAAACCGTGCGTCGTCGGCCGCGACGATCAGATCGCACATGCACGCGAGCATGAGTCCGGCCGCGGAGCACGTGCCCTGTACCGCGGCGATGGTCGGCTTGCGCAGGTCGCGGATCTTCACGAGCTTGTCGAAATACATGACCTGTTCGTGGCGGAGCTTGCCCTCGGGCGTTGCCCGCAGCGCCGCCCAGTGCTCCTCGCCGGCCAGCAGCTCCTTGAGGTCGTGACCGGCCGAGAAGTGCTTCCCCTCCGCCGCGAGCACCACCACCCGGACGGCGTCGTCGGCATCGGCGCGGTCGAACGCGGTGTCGAGCTCGTCGATCATGCGACTGTTCTGGGCGTTTGCCGCGCCCGGGCGGTTCAGCGTGATCGTGGCGACGGCGCCCTCGACCGAGTAGCGAATCGTTGGCGCGGCATCCGCGTCGGAGGAGGGGGTCACGCGCAAGGATGGTAGCGGTGGTGCCGTTTCGGCGGTCTCTTCTGCCGGCGCGCACCGTGATGTCGCTCACCCCACCGTGTCCGCGTGCCGAAACGGAAGGAAATGTCGACCCGGCCCCAGCCCGATCTCCCGGACGCCGCCCGCGCGGTCGGCGCGTTGCTCGCGCCGGTCGTCGCGTGTCTGCGCGGCGACGACGAGGGCGTGCGGGTTCTGCTCGAGGACACCTGCGACACGGGAGCGGTCAGCGTGAACGACATCGTGCGCGCGGCGCCGGCCGTCGCGCGCGTCTACCTGGCGCTCGCACCACCTCCGGACGGAGCCTTCGGGATCGTTCGCGAGTTCCCGCTCGCCGCCATCGAGCGGTTCGGCGATCCCGAGCTCGTGGCTCTGGGTGTCGAATGCCTGCACGTCGCGCGGGTGCCCGACGCGGTCGAGACCATCGCGCGCTCGGTCTTCGTCGACGAGGCGATGACCCGCGGCGGCCAGGCCGCGCTCGAGGGTGCAGTGGCCTCGTGCTGGTGGTGCGCACTCCGCAGCGCACGACTGCGCGACGTCGACCCGATCGCCGAGGCCGCGGCGATCTGTCGATACGTCGCGCGTGTCGCCTGAGTCGTTCGGACCTACCCGCCGGACGAGATGGTGAACGCCGCGCTGGTGGCGGTCGCCAATGTCAAGTCGGCCGCTCCCAAGGTATAACTATTGGCGAGGTCGATACTGCAGCCAGTAAACGCCGCCACACCGTTGATTGCCGGCAGTGGGTTGGCACTGGAACAGTTCAGAGTTGCTCCCGCGGCTGTCGTGATCGTCAACGCAACAGAGCTTGTGTCGCTCACCACGACATTGCCACCGAGGTCCTCCACTTTGACTACTGGCTGGACTGAGAACGCTGTGTTCGTGGTCGAGTTGTTCGGCGATGTCGTGAACGCAAGTTTCGCCGCGGTGCCGACCGTGATCCCGAAGCTGTTGCTGGTTGCCGAGAACGTTCCGTCGACGGCATGCAGCGTGTAGGTGCCGGCCAGGTCGATCTTGCAGCCGGTGAACGTCGCCACTCCGGCAACAGTGGGGAGTGGGCTGGCGTTGGTGCAGGTCAACGCCGCGCCAGCCGGACTCGAGGGTTGTGTGATCGTCAACGTCACCCCGCTTACGCGAGTTGTCACGGTGTTTCCACCAAGGTCTTGTACCGCAACGGTTGGCTGGTTAGTGAACGCCGTGCCGCCGGTCGAAGCGTTCGGGGAGGCCGTGAATCCGATCTTCGCTGCGGCACCGACCGTTATGGCCACGGTGTTGCTGGTCGCGGTGAAGGTTCCGTCGGCGGCGTGCAACGTGTAGGTGCCGGCCAGGTCGATGTTGCAGCCGGCGAACGTGGCGAGGCCGGCAGCTACTCCGACGGTGGAGTTCGTGCACGTCATGACCGCCCCGGCCGGAGACGAGGGCTGGGTGATCGTCAACACCACGTTGGTGGTGTTGGTGGTCGTGACAGTGTTGCCGCCGAGGTCTTGCATGGCGACGACCGGTTGGGTGGTGAAGGCGACGCCGCCGGTCGAAGCGCTCGGCGAGGTCGTGAACCCGATCTTGGCCGCGGTGCCGACGGTGATGGCGAAGCTGCTGCTGGTTGCAGCCGTCAGCGTTCCGTCGGCTGCATGCAGGGTGTAGGTGCCGGCCAGGTCGATCTTGCAGCCGGTGAACGCCGCCACCCCGTTGACCGCGGGGAGCGGGGTGATGTTCGTGCAGCTCAGCAGCGCCCCGTTGGGTGTGGTGATCGTCAACGTCACCCCACTCGCGTCCGACGTGACGGTGTTCCCGGCGACGTCTTCAACCGTCACGACCGGCTGCGTCGTGGAGGCCACGCCACCAGTCGAGGCGTTCGGCGAGGTCGTGAACACGAGCTTCGTCGCTCCGGCCGCCGTGATGCTCAGGCTGTTGCTGGTCGCCGGGCTCAACAGCCCGTCGACTGCATGCAAGGTGTAGGTGCCCGACAGGTCGATGCTGCAACCCGCGAACGCGGCCACACCGGCGCTCACCGCGACGCCGGTGCTCGTGCAGGTCAGCGCCGCCCCGGCCGGAGACGACGGCTGGGTGATGGTCAACGTCACGGTGCCGGCGTTGGTGGTCGTGACGGTATTGCCGCCGAGGTCTTGCACCGCGACCTGGGGCTGCGTCGTGAAGACAACGCCACTGGCCGCACCGCTCGGCTGCGCGGTGAAGCCGAGCTTCGCCGCGCTTCCGATCGTGATGGTCACCGGATTGCTGCTTGCGGTTGTCAGTGGTGCGTCGACGGCGTGCAACGTGTACGTGCCGGCCAGGTCGATGCTGCAGCCCGCGAACGCGGCCACCCCAGAGGCGACCGTGACCGTGGTGTTCGTGCACGTGAGGGCCGCGCCGGCCGGACTCGACGGTTGCGTGATCGTCAATGCCACGGTCCCGGTGTTGGTGGTCGTGACCGTGTTGCCGGCAAGGTCCTGCACGGCGACGACCGGTTGAGTGGTGAAGGCCACGCCACCGGTGGAAGCGCTCGGCGACGTCGTGAACCCGAGTTTCGCGGCGGCGCCGAAGGTGATGGTGAAGGCGCTGCTCGTCGCGGTGAACGTCCCGTCGACGGCGTGCAGTGTGTAGGTGCCGGCCAGGTCGACCTTGCAGCCCGCGAAAGCGGCCACCCCGGAGGCGACCGTGACCGTGGCGTTCGTGCACGTGAGGGCCGCGCCGGCCGGACTCGACGGTTGCGTGATCGTCAATGCCACGGTCCCGGTGTTGGTGGTCGTGACCGTGTTGCCGCCGAGGTCTTGCACGGCGACGACCGGTTGGGCGGTGAAAGCGACGCTGCTGACCGCGCTGTTCGGCGAGGTCGTGAAACCGATCCCGGCCGCCGGACCGACGGTGATGTTGAAGGCGTTGCTGGTTGCCGTAGTCAATGCCCCGTCGACGGCGTGCAACGTATACGTGCCGGCCAGGTCGATGCTGCAGCCCGCGAACGCGGCCACCCCGGAGGAGACCGCGACGGTGGCGTTCGTGCACGTGAGGGCCGCGCCGGCCGGACTCGACGGTTGCGTGATCGTCAGCGCCACGGTCCCGGTGTTGGTGGTCGTGACGGTATTGCCGCCGAGGTCTTGCACGGCGACGACCGGTTGGGCGGTGAAAGCGACGCCGCCGGTGGAAGCATTCGGCGACGTCGTGAACCCGATCTTGGCCGCGGTGCCGACGGTGATCGCGAAGCTGTTACTGGTCGCGGTCGTCAGCGCTCCGTCGACGGCGTGCAGCGTGTAGGTGCCGGCCAGGTCGATCTTGCAGCCGGTGAACGTCGCCACTCCGGAAGCTGCGGGCAGCGGGCTGGCGTTCGTGCAGTTCAGCAGCGCGCCGGCGGGTGTGGTGATTGTCAACGTCACGCCGCTCGCGTCCGACGTGACAGTGTTACCGGCGACGTCTTCGACCTTGACGACCGGCTGCGTTGTGAACGCAACGCCACCGGTGGAGGGGCTCGGCGAGGTGGTGAACGCCAGCTTCGTCGCTCCGGCCGCCGTGATGCTCAGGCTGGTGCTGGTCGCAGGCGTCAACAGCCCGTCGACTGCGTGCAAGGTGTAGCTCCCGGACAGGTCGATCTTGCAGCCGGCAAACACCGCGACTCCGGCGGCGACCGCGATTCCGGTGTTCGTGCACGTCAGGGCCGCACCGGCCGGACTCGAAGGCTGGGTGATGGTCAACGTCACGGTGCCGGTGTTGGTGGTCGTGACCGTGTTGCCGCCGAGGTCTTGTACCGCGACGTGGGGCTGCCCGGTGAAGACGACGCTGCTGGCGGCACCGCTCGGCTGCGCGGTGAAGCTCAGCTGTGCGGCATTGCCGACGGTGATGGTCACGGGCGCGCTGGTTGCAGGCGTCAACGTCCCGTCGGACGCGTGCAGCGTGTAGGTGCCGGCCTGATCGATGTTGCAGCCGGTGAACGTCGCGATTCCCGCAACCGCCGATCGGGGCGTGGTGTTCGTGCAGCTCAGGAGCGCGCCGGCCGGTGTCGTGATCGTCAGCGTCACCGAGCTCGTGTCGGTCGCGACCGTGGCACCGGAAGCATCTTGCACGGTCACCTCGGGCTGGGTCGCGAAGGCCATGCCACCGGTCGAGTCGCTCGGCTGCGCGCTGAACGCCAGCTTGGTCGCGGGGTCCGGAGGGACTACGACGGGAAGGGGCGGCGGCGTCGAGGCGGCGATGCCGACCACGTCCTGGTTGAGACCCATCGAACCGCTCGAGCCGAGGGACTCGGCATCACCGAAGGCGAAGACGCCACCGTCGGCGGCCGCGAACCAGTAGCCGTTCCCCGACCGGGTTGCCGCCATGCCGACGATCGGGCGGTTGAGCGCGATGCCGCCGGTCGAGCCGTGGAACGTGGCATCGCCGAAGGAGAAGATGCCGCCGTCGGACGCGACCAGCCAGTAGCCGTTGCCGGATGGCGTCGACGCCATGCCGACGATCGGGCGGTTGAGTGCGATGGATCCGGTCGAGCCGTGGAACGTGGCGTCGCCGAAGGAGAAGATGCCGCCGTCGGACGCGACCAACCAGTAGCCGTTGCCCGACGGGGTGGATGCCATGCCGACGATCGGGCGGTTGAGCGCGATGGATCCGGTCGAGCCGTGGAACGAGGCTCCGCCGCTGGAGAAGATCCCGCCGTCCCTCGCCACCGTCCAGTAGCCCTGATCGGGAGCCGCGACCTTGGATTGCACCAAGCTGCTCGCACCGGCCTCGGGCGTTGTGATCGTCGCGGCGCCGATCGCAGGCGTGAAGCCTGCGACGGCCGCGGTCACGGAAACGAGCATCACGAGCGCACGACGGACTGGCGACATGTGGGTCTTTCTGGTCATCGAGCGTGTCGCAGGAGTTCGCGATACGCACGGCGCGACACCTCGTTGAATTGCTCGAGTGAGGCCGCGTGACCTTGACCCAGTGCCTGTCACCGGCGCGTTACAACCGGCTGGTAGTGCCGCGAACGGGCGTTGCCCGGCGCGGCGCGCGCATCACGTGACCGTGAGCGTGCCCTTCATGAAGTTGTGGATGTTGCAGTGGAACGGGTACGTGCCGGCCGCGGGGGCGGTGAACGTCGCCGTCTTCCCCGCATCGATCGACACGTTGAAGCCGCCGCCGTCCTGGGTGACGGTGTGCGTCACGGTGGCGTCGTTCTTCACCGTCACCGTCGACCCGGCCTTTACCGGGGTCACGTGGAACGTGAAGCTGGAGTCGATCGTGATCTGGGCGGTGCCCGAAGCGGTGCCCGAAGACGCGGGGGGCGCGGAGCTCTTCTTGCTGCTGCTCCCGCAGGCGGCGAGGCCCAGAGCGAGCGCGGCGACGGCGATGAAGGTGAAGATGCGTTGGCGCATGCCAGTAGTACGGAGCGAGGTGCGGGTGCGGTTCATCTGTTCTCGCGGGGCAGGCCGAGCGTGCGTTCGCCGATCATGTTGCGCTGGATCTCGTTGGTGCCGGCCCAGATCGAGCTCGCCTGGTAGTAGAGCCAGGATCGCTGCCAGGCGCCGTCGCCGGGATTGCCTTCGGCGCCCCGCCAGAGCGGTTGGGCCGGGCCCACGACCGCCATGGCGGTGTCGTGGAGGCGCTTGCTCATCTCGCTCCACCAGAGCTTGTTGATGCCGCCGACGGCACCCGGCTCCGCGCCCTTCGCGGTACGCGAGATCGAGCGCCAGTTGTGCAGCTGGAAGATGCGGACTTCGACGAACGCCTGGGCCAGGCGGCCCGCGAGTCGGGGATCGTCGAGCGCATCGTTTTCGAGGCCGAGCCGCCACAGCTCGTCGAGGAGCTGCGAATGGGCGACGAGCTGGCGCGGATTGACGCCCCGCTCGTGCGTGAGCGTCGAGTTCGCGACGCGCCATCCCTCGTTCAGCGGCCCGACCAGGCGGTCGTCGGGGACGAAGACGTCGGAGAAGAACACCTCGTTGAATTCCGACTCGTCGGTGATCTGGCGTAGTGGACGCACTTCGACGCCCGGCGCGTGCATGTCGATCACGAGCGCGGAGATGCCCTTGCTCTTCGCGACATCCGGGTCGGTGCGCGCCAGGCACCATCCCCAGTCGGCGAACTGCGCGTAGCTCGTCCATACCTTCTGGCCGTTGACGACGAATCCGCCGTCGACCTTCGTGGCCCGCGTGCTGAGCGAGGTGAGGTCGCTCCCAGCGCCGGGCTCGCTGAACAGCTGGCACCAGATCTCGGATGCGTCGAGGATGTGCGCCAGCCACTTCGCCTTCTGTTCGCTCGTGCCGTGCGCGAGCAGCGTCGGCCCGACGAGGTTCACGCCGATGCGGCCGACGAGCTCCGGCGCGCGCGCCCGAGCGAGCTCCTCCGTGACGATGTAGTGCTCGACCGGGCCGCCACCGCGGCCGCCGTACTCCTCGGGCCAGGCGACGCCGACGAGCCGCCCGCTCGCGAGCTTCGCCTGCCAGGCGCGACCGAACGCGACCTCGGCGGAGAGGTCGTCGAAGCGCGGCGGCAGGCCCTTGCCGTACTCCCACGGGAGGTTCGCGCGCAGCCAGTCGCGCACTTCGTCGCGCAGTGCGGCTTCGGCGGGCGTCGCGCGCAGATCCATGGCGCGCCGAACCGTAGTTCAGACGCGCTGATCGATCGGCACGTACTTGCGCTCGACCGGTCCGGTGTAGATCTGTCTCGGCCGACCGATCTTCGTCTTCGGGTTCTCGTTGCCCTCCCACCAGTGCGCGATCCAGCCGGGAAGGCGACCGATTGCAAAGAGCACGGGGAACATGTCGGTCGGGAAACCCATCGCGCGATAGATGAGCCCGGAGTAGAAATCGACGTTGGGGTACAGCTTCTTGTCGATGAAGTAGTCGTCGGTGAGCGCGACCTCTTCGAGCTCGAGCGCGATGTCGAACAGCACGTCCTTCGACTTCAGCTCGTTCAGCACGCGCTCCGCAGTCGACTTCAGGATCTTGGCGCGGGGATCGTAGTTCTTGTAGACGCGGTGACCGAAGCCCGAGAGACGGAAGTCGTCGTGAGGGTCTTTGGCCCGGCGTACTGCGTCATGCACGTCGCCACCGTTGTCGCGGATGTTCTCGAGCATCTCGACGCACGCCTGGTTCGCGCCACCGTGAAGCGGCCCCCACAACGCGTCGACGCCGGCCGCGATCGAGGCGTAGAGGTTGGCCTCGGCGGAGCCGACGATACGAACCGTAGAGGTCGAGCAGTTCTGCTCGTGGTCGGCGTGCAAGATGAGCAACTGCTTCAGCGCGTGCACGACCGTGGGCGACACCTCGAATTCCTCGGACGGCACGGCGAACATCATGCGAATGAAGTTCTCGATCAGATCGAGCGAGTTGTCGGGGTAGAGGAACGGCTGACCGATCGACTGCTTGTAGGAGTAGGCCGCGACCGTCGGCAGCTTCGCCATCAATCGCACGATCGACAGTTGGACCTGGTCGGGATCGTGCGGGTCTTCGGAGTCTTGGTAGAAGGTGGCGAGCGCGTTCACCACCGACGCGGTCGTCGCCATCGGGTGTGCGTCCTTGGGGAAGCCGTAGTAGAAGCGCTTCACGTCCTCGTGGACGAGCGTGTGCTGGCGGATCTGGCTGCTGAACCCGGCCCGTTCCGCCGCGGTCGGGAGCTCGCCGTAGATCAAGAGCCACGCGGTCTCGAGGAACGAGGGATGCTCTTGCTCCGCGAGGTCGTCGATGTCGTACCCGCGGTAACGCAGGATGCCTCGGTCGCCGTCGACGTACGTGATCGCCGACTCGGTCGAGCCGGTGTTCACGTAGCCGTAGTCGAGCGTGATGAGGCCGGTCTGCGCACGCAGCTTGGAGATGTCGATGGCGTACTCGTTCTCGCTGCCGCGCACCACGGGGAGCTCGATCTCCTTGCCGTTCCATAGCAGCTTGGCCGGCGCTTCCGACATGAGACGCTCCTTCATCGAGGGCCACGTGCAATCTACCGATCGCCCGCGGGGTCGACGGTCCGGCGCCGGCGACGAAGCGTCAGATTGACGACTTCGTTACACCGCCTGCGAGACTCGGGCCGCATGGATTTCGACCTCAGCGAGGATCAGCTGGCGCTGCGCTCGGGCGCGAGCGACGTGCTGGACGATCTCGCGTCGCCGGCGCATGTCCGCGCGCACACCACGACCGATGCCCCATTCGACCGGGCGCTGTGGCGGGCGATGGTCGACCAGGGTTGGCTCGGCGTCGAGATGCCCGAAGCCGGCGGCGGGCTCGGGCTCGGGTCGGTCGAAGTCGCAGTATTGGTCGAGGAGCTCGGCCGGCACGCGGCGCCCGCGCCGTTCGTTTCGACGGTTCTTGCGCTGGACGCCTTTGCCCACGCCGGCGACGACGCCTGGGTACAGCGGCTGCTGACCGGTGACGCGATCGCGTGCGTCGCGTGGGACGCGGCCGCGCCCGTCGCGTATGCCCCTTCGGCCGACGTCGCGGTCGTGCTCGCCGACGACGGCGTGTACGCGACGGAGCTGACCGAGCAGCCCCGCCGCGAGCCGGCGATGGACCTCACGCGCGAGCTCGGCTGGCTGCCCTTCGATCGCTCGACCGCGCGCCGGATCGGCGATGCGGAGGCGCGCACACGGCTGCTGGATCGGGGCGCGACGTTCACGAGTGCCGACCTGCTCGGGAGCGCGTCGCGCGCGCTCGATCTCGCAGTCGAATATGCGAAGGACCGTGTGCAGTTCGGGCGACCGATCGGGTCGTTCCAGGCAGTGAAGCATCGCTGCGCCGACATGCTGGTCGACGTCGAGGGCATGCGGTCGACGGTCTATTGGGCCGCGTGGTGCATCGGCGCGGGCGATGCGGACGCGTCGGTCGCGGCCTCGACGGCGAAGATCTGGTGCTCGGACGCGTCGAAGCGGGTGATGGCGTCGGCGTTGCAGGTGCACGGCGGTATCGGGTTCACGTGGGAACACGACCTCCATTTCTTCTTGAAGCGCGCGCAGCTCGACCAGCTCGCATTCGGCGACGCGTCGGCGCATCGCACGCGGTTGGCGTCGTTGCTCCGACCGCGGGTGGAAGCGGGTGAAAGTGTCGTCTGAGTGGAACGACGCACCCGACGACGTCGAATGGAACGAATGGGGCCCGGCGGTGCGGATACGGGTCGATCACGCGCCCGTCGCCCTGTTCGCGCGTGCGGTGAAGGACACGAGCGCGGTCTATCGATCAGAGCGGGCGGCGCGGGAGGCCGGCTTCGAGCATGTGCCAGTGCCCCCGACGTTCACCTTCGCGATGTCCGACTCCGGCGCGTACCCCGACCTGCAACCCGAGGGCGGCACCGGCTCGATGTACACCGCGTCGGGACACGACGCCGGACAGGTTTTCTCGCGCGACGGCCTCTACCTCCACGGTGAGCAGCACTTCACGTATCACCGTCAGGTGAGCGTGGGCGACGTGCTCGAGGGACGCATGCGCACGTCGCAGCCCGTCGCGCGCACCGCGCGCCGCGGACCGATGGAAGTCACCTGGTTCCAGACCCGGTGGACCGACGTCGAGGGAGCGCCCGTCGTCGACGAGCAGATTGTCTCGCTCTTCTTCCCGAACGGCTGATTTCCGAACGGCTGAGTCAGGCTCCGACCTTCGCGCCCGTGGGTCCGGCGGCGAACCACTTGCCGAGGATGCCCTGGCCCTTCGTGTCGCCGGCCTTGGCGTCGCCCGCGAAGCGGTAGAGCGGGTGGCCGTCGATCTGGAGCTGCGTCGTACCCTCGGGGCGCTTGAAGGTCGACAACTTCGCGGCGTCGACACCCGGGCCCGGAACCGCAGCACCGGTCACGGTTGCCGCCGGCCACGTCGTCGCGCACACGCCGGCGGTGCACGTGCTCTGGCCGGGCGTGGTGTCGTTGTCGAAGCGGTACAACGTCAGGCCCTGAGCGTCGGTGAGCACCTGGCCGAGCGAGGTCGTTCCGACCTTGACGTTGGCGGACGCCGCCGCCGACGTGGGGGTGGGTGCCGCCGTCGTGGAGGGTGCGGCCGTGGTCGAGGCGGTGGTCGCCGGGGAGTTCGAGGACTTGCTACTGCTCCCGCACGCAGCAAGAGCGAATGCGGCGACCGCGACCGTCGCGAGCGCGCGGACCTGGAACTGGCGCATGGATCCCCCTGGACACTTCTGCGGTCTTCGGACCTCCTCAGTACGGACGGCGGCCCCGAGTGGTTCGATGAACTCGCTCATCTCCGCGACCGTATCCTCACCGTGATGGACACAGCGCGGCCCGTGCTGGCGAACGACGACGGCGTGCGGGCGGTGTACGCCGCTCACGGGCCCGAGCTGTACCGGTTCGCGCTGCGCTCACTCGGCGACCGCGGCCTCGCCGAAGAGGCAGTCCAGGAGACCTTCGTCCGGGCGTGGCAGGCCGCGAATCGCTTCGACGACGCCCTCGGCTCCTTGCGGACGTGGCTGTTCGCCATCGTGCGCAACGTCGTCATCGATCTTTCCCGGGCGCGCGCGGTGCGACCGGCACTCGCGTCCGAGAGCGGGTTGAACGAGCCGATCGTGCTCGACGACGACATCGAGCGCGTGCTCATCGCGTGGCAGGTCGAGGAGGCGCTCCTGAAGCTGAGCGCCGAGCACCGCGACGCACTCGTCGAGGTCCACTACCGGGCCCGTCCGTACCACGACGTCGCGCGAGAGCTCGGCGTACCGGTGGGAACCGTCAAGAGCCGCGTGTACTACGCGCTGAAGGCGATGCGGCTGGCGCTCGAGGAACTGGGCTGGTCCGATGATGTCTGACGCGTGTCGCGAGATGCGCGCCACGATGGGCGCGGTGGCGCTCGGCGGAGCCGATCCGGCCGAAGCGCTCGCGCTGCGCGCCCATCTCGACGGCTGCGCCGAGTGCCGGGCCGAGCTGCGGGAGCTGACGTCGGTCGCGGCCGCGCTGCCGTTCGCCGACCCGGCGCGCGATGCCGGCGGTCTCGCGCAACCGCCGCCCGCGTTGGGGAAGCACGTCGTCGGCCGGCTCTCGGACGAACGCACCGCTCGACTCGACGCGCGACGCGCCCGGACGCGCCGGCGAGTCGCCGCGGTCACCGCCACTGCACTCTCGATCGCGGCGGCGGTGATCGCCTTCGTTCTCGTCGTGCCCGACAGCTCGTCGCCCGGCACCCGCGTCGTGTTCGCGTCGCAGGCCGGGGTCAGCGCAGCCGCGACCCTCCGCGAGGGCGCGGCGGGAACCGAGGTCGCATTCCACGTATCGGGCCTGCACGACGGTGACTACTACTGGCTGTGGCTCACGGGCTCCGACGGCGATCGGATCGCGGCCGGAACGTTCCGCGGCACGGCTTCGCCGGCGAATCTCGTCATGACCGCCGCCGTGCCGCTGGCCGACGCGCGTCGCATCTGGGTCACCGACGGCCAGGACCGGGTCGTCCTCGACGAGAAGTTGCCCGCGGCTGCGTAGTCTGCGATCCATGCCGCAGAACGTGCCCGAGTTCGAGTTCTCCGACAACGCCAAGCAGGTGCGTGCGTTCGTGTTCGAGTTCTGGTGCGAGCACGGGCGCGGGCCGACCCTGCTCGAAGTGCACCAGGACACCGGGCTCGATCGTCGCCGCATCATCGGGGCGTACAAGGAGCTCCAGCTCGGCATCGACATCGTCGTCAACGAGGACACGCAGAACTGCAATCTGTTGAAGGCGCCGCCGTTCTCGTCGTTCCCGTCGCAAGTGCGCGCCTACATCGACGACCAGTTCCATTCCTTCGTCGGTTGTGCGAGCGAGGCGATCGCGTTCTCGCACATGCCGCCGTTCAAGGACAAGTCCGTTCGGCTCGAGTCGCACTGTGCCTGTTGCTTCACGCCGGTGACGCTCGTCTCGAAGAACTTCGAGATGCAGTCGCTGACCCCGCCGGGGATCCTCTTGCACATCTCGCTCTCGCCGTACGACTGGAACAATGTCGACATGAGCCGGATGTGCGATTCGATGAACTACGTGCTCGACGCGGAGCACGCGGAGCGCTACGAACGGCAGACCGCGACCAGGGGCGTGCTCGTGAATCTCGATCAGGCGAAGCTGTTCGTGCAGAACGTGGCGAACGAGCGGATGTACAACTTCCACTGGAAGCCGGGGAGGCTGAACCCCCGGGCCGTGATCAAGGGCTTCCAGATGATGGGGGTCGACACCTCTGCTTGGGAGTGATGGTCGTAGGGAGTGACGGTCACCGGGCTTGCGCGACCCGGGCTCGGAGCGCCGGGCGATCGGGTTTGCCCGTCGGGAGGAGCGGGATCGCGTCGACGACGACGACTCGCTCCGGGGTCTTGAACCGGGCGATGCCCCGTTCCACGAACCAGGCCCGGCACGCGTCGAGATCGAAGCCGGGTGCGCTCTCGACGAACGCGACGACGCGTTCGCCCATCAACGGATCGGCCTCGCCGACCGCGACCGCGTGGCGAACGTCGGGATGGGCCTCCAGTACCTGCTCGATCTCCGCGGTGCTGATGTTCTCGCCGCCGCGGATGACGACGTCCTTCAGCCGGCCGACGATCTCGATCACGCCCGAGGACTCGATCGCCGCCAGATCGCCGGTGCGGAACCAGCCGTCGGACGTGAACGCCTCGGCGGTCTGCGCACGATCGAGATAGCCGACGCACACCTCGGGCCCGCGCACGAGGAGCTCGCCGTTGTCGTCGACGCGCAGCTCGACTTCGCCGATCGCCCGCCCGTCGGTGATGATCGTCGGCGCTTCGGTGGAGCCGTACGTGCGCTTCACGCGGGCTCCGAACGCGCGCGACGCCTCGGCGACGAACGCCTCGCCCACGCCGGCACCGCCGCTCGAGATGAGCCGTACGCTCTCGACGCGCCGGCCGGAAAAGCCCGGCGCCTGCATCATCGAGACGAAGAAGGTCGGGGGTCCGACCATGAAGGTCACGCGTTCGCGTTCGATGAGCGCGAGCGCGGCTTCCGGGTCCCAGCGGGCCATGAACACCGTCCGGAACGGGACGACGCCCGGCAGCGTGACGCCGTTGAGCAAACCGGAGATGTGCGCGGCGGGGGCGGGCATCAGGACGCAGTCGTCGCGACCGAGCGCGTGCGCGTCGCGCATCTGCGCGGCCTTGTACGCGAGCGTGGCCTGAGTGTGCAGCACGCCTTTCGGTGCGCCGCTCGAGCCCGACGTGAACAACACCGCCGCGAGCCGGCTCGCCTCGGTGCACGGCGCGTCGATCGGATCGCCGGTCGGGAGCGCCTCGAGGTCGTCGACGACCAGCGCCGGCCCGACGGCGTCGAGCGCGCTCGCCACGTCGCCGGGGCCCATCTGGTGGTGCACCGGTACCGCGACCGCGCCGAGCCGCCAGCACGCCCGGTACAGCACCGCGATCTCGTCGCGGTTCGCCGACTGCCACGCGACGGCGTCGCCGGGACCCACGCCCCGTTCTCGCAGCCCACCGGCGACACGCGCGACCCTCTCGGCAAGGGCGGGCGCGGCGGCGCGCGTGAGCAGCACGTCGAGTGACGGGAGATCCCACGGGCCACCGGTCCGGCGATAGCGGGCTGTCCGAGGGGATTCGAAGGTCGGGGCGATCACCTTTGCCAGTCAGGCTCGACGTGACTTCCAGCCGTCACTGGCGGGCGTTGCGCCCCGCAGCACACTGGTGCCGACGAAGTTGCGCTGGATCTCCACGGTGCCCGCGCCGATGCACAGACCGCGGATGTCGCGGTACACGCGCTCGACCGGGTACTCGCGCGAGAAGCCGTAGCCGCCAAGGAGCTGGATCGCCTCGTCGCACACGAACTTCGCGGCGAGGTTCGCCGCGGTTTTCGCCATCGCCGTTTCGAGCGCGGGCGGCGTGCCGTGCGGTCCGGCCATGTGCACCGCGCGCTGGAGCAGGAGGCGCGCCCCTTCGAGCTGCGTGGCCATGTCGGCGATCTTCCACTGCAGACCCTGCAGATCGGCGAGTGTTCCGTCGCCGAGCTTGCGCTCGTTCATGTAGTTCACCGCGTACTCGAGTGCACCCTGCGCGGCGCCGACACACATCGCCGCGTTGCCGCAGCGTTCGTGGTTGATGTGCGAGATCAACGTCTTGAACGATTCGCGGTTCGAGGGGTCGGCCCACAGCAACACGTCGTCGGGCTCGACTCGCACGTCGTCGAACGCGAACTCGGCCTCGCTCGTCGCCCGCAGCCCCATCTTCACGTGTGTGCCGGCGACCGTCACGCCCGGCGCCTCGAGATCGACGACCACCGCGCCGATTCCCTTCGTGCCGACACTGTCGGGAAAGCGGCACCACACCAGGCAGGCGCGGGCCTTGTGCCCGCCGGTGACGTAGTTCTTGTACGCGTTGAGGCGGAAGCCGTCGCCGTCGGGCCGGAGGCGGGCGCGCATGTGGCCGACCGAGCTCCCGGCCTCGGTCTCGCTGATGCCGATGCAGAACAGGCCTTCGCCACTCGCCGCGATCGGCAGCCAGCGATCCTTCATCGTGTCGTTGCCGAGGTGCTCGATGGCGCGCGGCGGGCCGTTGAAGATGAGCTGCGCGAGGATCGCGCTCGACACGTCGGCGCGGGCGAGCTCTTCGAGCACGATCGAGGCTTCGACGTCGCCGAGTCCGGCGCCGCCCCAGCGCTCGCCGATCGTGATCCCGAACAGCTCGGCCTTGCGCATCCCGTCCCACGCCCATTGCGGGAACTCTTCGGTCTCGTCGCCGTGCCGCGCCATCGGCGCGAGCTCGCGGTCGGCGACGTCGCGCGCCAGCTGTCGCAGCGCGGCCTGATCTTCGGTGTCGGCGAACGGATTCGCCCCGGTCGCCTGCGCGGACATGAGACAAGGCTACTTTCCTCGGCTGACACGGGCGTCAGGTCACACACGTCTCGGAGTACGGTGTCGGGCATGGCTGCCGACTCCGACCGAGAAGATGCCGGCCCCGGCATCGACTGGCTGAAGGCGCAGCCGTACGAGAGCTGGGGTGAGGTCCGCCGGTCGGAGTGCCCGGTGCTGGCCACGCACGGCGACGTGATGGGTCCGGGCACCTTCTACCAGGTGACCGGCTTCAAGGACGCCGACTCCGTGCTGCGCGACGACAACACGTTCTCGTCGTCGATCAACGGCGACCACATCGGCCAGTTCATGGGCGATCTCATCCTGGCGATGAACGGCGACGAGCACCGCAAGTACCGCAACCTCGTGGCCAAGGCGTTCCGTGCGTCACAGCTCGAACGCTGGGACGACACGCTCGTGCGGCCGACGATCAACCGTCTCCTCGACGCGATCGCGCCGCTCGGACGCGCCGACCTCGTCGCGACGGTCACGTCGAAGTACCCGGTTCAGGTGATCTGCGGGATCGCCGGCGTGCCCCTCGAGGACTCCGCGCAGTTCGCGCGGTGGGCCGAGGAGATCAACACCGGCCCGCTCGCGCCCGAGCGCGGGCACCGGGCGAGCTCGGCGATGGTCGAGTATCTGCGTCCGCTCGTGGAGGCCCGGCGGGCGGAGTCGACCGGCGACTTCCTCTCGGATCTCGTCCACTCCGAGGTCGACGGCGAGCGCCTCAGCGACGACAAGATCTACGGGTTCTTGCGGCTGCTGCTGCCCGCCGGCGGCGAGACGACGTTCCGGGTGATGGGGAACGCGCTGCTCGCGCTGCTCATGCATCCCGCCGAGTTGGAGAAGGTGTACGTCGATCGCGATCTCGTCGCCGAGGTGATCGAGGAGACATTGCGGTGGGAGACGTCGGTGACGATGGTCAGCCGCGTCGCGACGGTCGACACGGATGTGGCCGGATGCCCGATCGCGTCCGGCTCGCCGGTCGGCGTGCTGACCGGCTCCGCGAACCGCGACGAGACGCGCTGGGACGATGCCGACGAGTGGAAGCTCGGCCGACCGGTGCAGCACCACCTCGCCTTCGGGACCGGCCCCCACCAATGCTTGGGCATGCATCTGGCCCGGTTGGAGTTGCGAGTCGGGCTCAACGAGATCCTCGATCGCCTCCCGAATCTGCGGCTCGACCCCGACGGCGTCGATGCGGCCGTCATCGAGGGCTACGCGTTCCGCGGGCCGCGCGCTCTGCCCGTGACGTTTGATCTCAGTTAGGTGATCCCGGGTAGAGCCGGCGATCCCGGCTAGGGGTTTCCGAACATCGTCATCCACTGCTCGCGCGTGCGCGGGCGGTACACGATGTTCGTGCGCCGGACCTCGCCGAGCGCGGCGTTGGGCTCGGGCGAGTACATGTGGCCCGGGTACAACACCGCGTCGTCCGGGACGTTGGCCAGCTTCTGCGTGAGGCTCTCGTACAGCGCCTCGGGATCGCCGCCCGGAAGATCGGTGCGGCCGCAGCTGTCGAGGAACAGCGTGTCGCCGCTCACCAGCTTCCCGTCGACGAAGAAGCACTGCGAGCCGGGTGTGTGCCCGGGCGTGTGGATGAGTGTGATCGGGATCGCGCCGACGTCGACGACGTCGCCCGACGCGTGCGGCGCGAGGTCGGAGTCGGAGCAGCCGGTGACGCGCTTGACGCCCCGAGCCTCGTCCGCATGCACGTGCAGCTTCGCGTTCACGCCGGGGAGGGCGAGCAGCTCGGCGATCCCGGCGATCGACCAGCCGCCCAGGTCGCCGCCCACATGATCAGGGTGGTAGTGCGTGACGAGGACGCCCGCGAGCCGCATCCCGTCGGCGGCGAGCACCTCGACGAGCTCGCCCGGCCCGTACGCGGGATCGACGGCGACGGCGTCGCCGGTCTCGCGGTCACCGATCAGGTACACGAAGTTGACCATCTGCCGTGCGATCTGGTCGTCACGCGCAAAGTCGCGTCCGGCGAGCAACTGGCGGAAGTAGACACGGTCCTCCATGGAGACGACACCCTACGAGGGCGACGGCCCGTCCGGGGCCGCTCGAACCGAGCACGGCCACTCGAACCGCGGAGCGCCGGTCGGACGGAAGAGAGACGATCGAGCGACGCCGCCTACGCTCGGGGCGTGCGGAGCCCGGCCACGGAGATCGAGGCAGTCTGCCGCGCGACGCGACAGGTCCTGCGGGCGGTCGACGATCTGACCGACGATCAGGCGGCCGCGCCGTCGCGGCTGCCGGGCTGGACGCGCGCCGAGGTGATCACACACCTCGCGCGCAACGCCGACGGCCTGCGCGCGATGGTCGAAGCCGCCGCTCGCAACGAAGTGGGCGCGATGTACCGGAGCGTGGAGGCGCGCGCCGAGGCGATCGCGGCGGGACGGGCGGCGAGACCCGCCGTTCTGCGCGCCGACCTGCGCGGTGCCCATGACCGCCTGGTCGAGGCCTGGCACGGGCTTCCGGCGGCGGGCTGGGACCGCGTCGGCCGCGCTTCGGTCTCGCGCACGATGCGCGAGTTCGTGTGGATGCGGAGACGCGAGGTCGAGGTGCACCACGTCGACCTCGACCTGGGCTACGAATCGTCGGATTGGCCCGTCGGATTCGTCGCCGGCGCGCTCGACGAGATCTTCGCGTCGTTCGCACAGCGAGCCGCAACCACGCGGCCGCTCGTCGACGTCGACTATCGAGTCGTGTCGACCGATCACGATCGTGTGTGGCATGTCGAGCTACGCGGCGCGCACGTAAGGGTCGTCGATCGCGACGATGCCGGCCCGGCCGACGGCGAGGCCAGCGGATGGGGCTGCGACGTCGCCGCCTGGATGTACGGGCGCGATCCCCTCGGCGGCGGAGTCCTCGCCACCGGCGACCTCGGCGTGCTGCGCCTTCCTCGCTGGTTCCCCTTCCCCTAGCTGCGTACGCGCGAAGACGCCCCGCTCGGTCACACGGAGATCGGGAGGGCCCGCAACCCGCGCAGCGTGGTCGTCGGGTTCCATTCGAGCTCGTCGACGGCCAGCTCCAGGTGAGGAAAGCGGGTGACGAGGGCTGACAACGCGATCTGGCCCTCGGTGCGGGCGAGGGCCGCGCCGAGGCAGAAATGCGGACCGCTGCTGAACGAGAGGTGGCGGTTCTCGACGCGGCCGATGTCGAGGACGGCCGGGTCGGTGAACTCGGCCGGGTCACGGTTGGCGGCGGCGAGGAGGAGGATGAGCTGCTCGCCCGTCTTCACCTCGGCCTCGCCGACGGTGGCGTCTTGCATTGCCGTGCGGCCGGTCAGGTGCACCGGGCTGTCGTAGCGCAACAGCTCTTCGACCGCGGTCTTTGCGAGCGCGGGATCCGACCGCCAGCGCGCCAGCTCGGCGGGGTTCCGGAGCAGGGACAGGGTGCCGTTGCCGATGAGGTTGGTGGTCGTCTCGTGGCCGGCGATCAGCAACAGGATGCAGTTGGTCACGAGCTCATCGGTCGTCAGCCGGTCGCCGTCGTCCTCGGCGGCGACGAGCGCGCTCAACAAATCGTCCTCGGGGCGCTGGCGCCGTTCCTCGGCCATGGCCGTGAAGTAGGCCATGAACTCGAGTCCGGCGGAAGCGGCGCGGCCCGCGGTGTCGGCGTCCATCTCGGGATCGACGGTGTGCGCCAGCGCCTCCGACCATCCCCGGAAGACACCCTGATCCTCGGCCGGCACTCCCAGCATCTCCGCGATGACGGTGACTGGAAGCGGTCGACCGAGCCCGGCGATGACGTCGATGCGGCCCTCGTCGGCGGCGACGTCGAGCAGCTCGTCCACGAGCGCGGTGATCCGGGGCCGGAGGCGCTCGATCACCCGCGGCGTGAACGCCTTGTTCACCAGTCCGCGGAGCCGGGTGTGATCTGGCGGATCGTTGAACAGCATGAGGTTGGACAGATAGGCAGCGAGCAGTTGCGCGACGTCGGAGTCGCCGGTGGCCGGCCGTTGCGCGCTGCTCATGGCCGGGTCGCGCAGCACCGACCAGCAATCCGCATAGCGCGTCAGCAGCAGGCGACCGGTGCTGCTGCGATGCACTGGATCCTCGCGCCGCAGCCGGTCGTAGAGCGGGTACGGATCGGCCGGTACGCCGTCCTGCATCGGGTCGAACAGCATCGGATCGGTTTCGGTCACGATCGTGTCTCCTGCGGTCGCGGGCGAGCCCTGCGTTAATCCGTAGCTTGAACCTACTTGGCGGCGCGGGCGGCCCGACCGAGCAGCCACCCGACCCTCACGCGACCGCCTGATTCGGTCGTACCCTCTGTTCATGACCACCAGCGGAGCAACGACGCGTACCGAGTACCGCACGTGCCATCTCTGCGAGGCGACGTGTGGGCTCGAGCTGCATCTCGACGGGCGGGCCATCACGCTCGTGCGCGGTGACCGCGAAGACGTCTTCAGTCACGGATACCTCTGCCCGAAGGGCACCGCGCTGAAGCAGCTCGAGTCGGATCCCGATCGAATCCGCCGGCCCCTCGTGCGCCGGGGCGACACCTTCCACGAGGTTTCGTGGGACGAGGCGTTCGAGGTGATCGATGCCGGACTCGCGCCGATCCGCGAGCAGTACGGCCCCGACGCGCTCGCGATCTATCTCGGCAACCCGAGTGCGCACAATCTCGCCGGCCTCGTCTACAACCGCGCGTTGCTGCAGGCCGCGCGCACGAAGAACGTCTATTCGGCGAGCACCGTCGACCAGATGCCGAAGCAGGTCTCGGCCGGGCTCATGTTCGGTGGGGCCCTCACGATTCCGATCGCCGACGTCGATCGCACCGACTACCTGTTGGTGCTCGGCGCGAACCCCTACGCGTCCAACGGCTCGCTGATGACCGCGCCCGATCTTCCCGGTCGCCTGCGCGCGTTGCGCGCACGCGGCGGCAAGCTCGTGGTGGTCGACCCGCGCCGCACCAAGACGGCCGAGGAGGCCGACGAACACCTCCCGATCCGCCCAGCGACCGATGCGCTGTTCCTGTTCGCGATCGTGCACGTGCTCTTCGCCGAGGGTCTCGTCGATCTCGGCGACGTCGCAGCCCACGTGAACGGTGTCGAAGACGTCCGTCGCCTGTCGGTGTCGTTCGCGCCCGAAACGGTCGCACCGGTGTGCGGCATCGATGCCGCGATCATCCGTCGCATCGCCCGGGAGCTCGTCTCGGCTCCGACCGCGGCGGTCTACGGGCGGATCGGCACCTGCACCCAGGAGTTCGGGACGCTCGCGTCGTGGCTCGTCGACGTGATCAATGTATGTACCGGCAACCTCGACCGGCCCGGTGGCGCGATGTTCACCCGGGCCGCGACCGCCACGGGTTCCATCGACGGCGCAGGGAAGGGGAGGGGTGTCACCTTCGGCCGGCGGACTTCGCGCGTGCGCGGGTTGCCGGAGTACTTCGGCGAGCTCCCCGTCGTTTGTCTCGCCGAGGAGATCGAGACGCCCGGAGACGACCAGGTGCGTGCGCTGGTGACCGTCGCGGGCAATCCCGCCGTGTCGGCACCGAACTCCGATCGGATCGGGCGCGCGCTCGCGACCCTCGACTTCATGGTGAGCCTCGACATCTACGTCAACGAGACGACGCGCCACGCGAACGTGATCCTCCCACCGGAGCCGGAACTTGCCCGCGGCCACTACGACCTCGCGCTGTACAACCTCGCGATCCGCAACGTGGCGAACTACTCGCCGCCGATCGTCGAGCTGGAGCCGGGCGAGGTTCCCGAGTGGCGTTCGATGTTGCGGCTCGCAGGCATCGTCGGCGGACAGGGCGCGCACGCCGACGTCGACGCGCTCGACGATCTCATCGTGTCCGGCCTGGTGGCCAAGGCGGTCGCCCGGCGAGGCTCGAGCGTCGAAGGCCGCGAGGCCGACGAGCTGATGAAGACGCTCGCGACCCGAAGAGGGCCCGAGCGCGTCCTCGATCTCATGTTGCGCACCGGCCCGTACGGCGACGGGTTCGGTGCCGATCCCGAGGGCCTTTCGCTCGCGGTACTCGAGGCCAACCCGCACGGAGTCGATTTCGGCCCCCTACGACCGCGCATCCCGGAGGTGCTACGCACACCTTCGGGCATGATCGAGCTCGCGCCCGAGGCGTGTGTGGCCGACGTCGCGCGCCTGCAGTCGATACTCGATCGGCCGTTGGCGAGTTCCGGCGGGCCGCTGGTGCTGGTCGGCCGGCGCGATCTGCGTTCGAACAACTCGTGGATGCACAACTTGCAGGTGTTGGTGAAGGGCAAGACGCGCTGCACGGTTCACGTGCACCCCGACGACGCGGCCCGTCTCGGCTTCGGCGACGGCGCCGACGTGCGCGTGAGCTCCGCGTCGGGCGAGATCGTGCTCCCGGCGGAGGTCACCGACGCGGTGATGCCCGGCGTCGTGAGCATCCCGCACGGATGGGGTCATGATGCCGAGGGCAGCCAGATGACGACCGCGAACCGTCACGCCGGCGCGAATTCGAACGTGCTCGCCCGATCCGACCTCTTCGACCCGCTCTCGGGCAACGCGGTGTTCAGCGGGATCCCGGTCGAGGTCGCCGCGGTGAGCAGCTCTGCTCGCTGACGTTGCGCGGACACGCGCGCCGCGAACCTCACACACCCCTGACCACTGCGTCACACGGTGGGAACACGGCTGGGCACACAATGAGCCATGACGCGTGTACGTCCCGGCGCCCTGGTCGGTTTCGTCGTCGCCCTCGGCGCGCTGGCGGCCGGCTGCTCGGCCGGCGGCACGTCAGGTTCGGCGGTGTCCATACCATCATCTTCGGCATCGACGACGGCACCTTCGGCACCGGCGACCGCTCCCACGTCGTCGACGAGCGTTCCCACGGCGGCGGCGGTGGCAAATCGCGACTACGCACCCGGACGGCACGTCATGTCGTACCAAGTCCAAGGTGTACCGCGCACGGCAGTGGTTGTCGTTCCGAACGCGCTGTCGCACCCCGTGCCGCTCGTCTTCGTGTTCCACGGTCACGGTGGCAGCGGCCCGAACATCGAGCGCAGATTCGACATCGAGGGGTTGTGGCCCGACGCGATCGTCGTGTACCCCGACGGACTCGTCGGTCACAAGGGCGTCACCGATCCCGCGGGCGTCCAGACGGGGTGGCAGACGACCCTCGGAGAGAGCGGCGATCGTGACATCGCGTTCTACGACGCGATGCTCGCCGCGCTGCGGTCCAACCTGCCGGTCGACGGCGACCGCATCTATCTCATGGGTCACTCGAATGGCTCCGCCTTCGTGTCCCTGCTGTTGAATCAGCGCGGCGGCGCGATCGCCGCGACTGCGAACATGTCGTCGCAGCCTTCGGCTCGGCTGCTCGCCGGCGACCCGGTGCGCTCGATGTTCATGTCGATGGGCAAGAGCGACCCGATCGTCCCCTACGCCAACCAGCAGCGCAGCATCCCGCTGGCCGAGCACAAGCTCGGAGTCGACCCGAACGCAGCGACGGTCAACGGCGATCTCCGGTCGGAAAAGGGGCGCGGGAACATCGAGCTCGAGACGTACATCTACGCCGGTGGGCACGAGCCGCCGCCCGAGGTTCCGAAGCTCGTGGTGGAGTTCTTCCGGCGCCACTCGCTCGCGCAGGGCTGACCGGTCGTACCGCGGTTCCCCGGCCCTTCATCTCTCGGTGTTCAGCTTGTCGAACATCTCGTGGTCGACGAGATCATCGTACTCCGGATGGCGTTCGATGTAGCCCTCGACGAAGGGACAGATCGGCACGATGCGCAGACCGCGACGGCGCACGTCGTCGAGCACGCCCGAGACGAGGATGCTGGCGAGGCCGTGGCCCGCGCGGGCTTCGTCGATCTCGGTGTGCACGAGGATGAGCCGGCCGCCCCGCATGCTGTATTGCACGAACCCCGCGACCTCGCCGTCGACGAAGAGCTCGTAGCGGGAACGATCCCGGTTGTCACGGACCTCGTTCACGGAAGCGCCTTCTCCCGAAGCTCGTGTTTCCGAAGTTCGTGTTTCCGAAGTTCGCTGGCGAAGTCGGCCATGCCGCGCAGGTACTGGTCGCAGTGTTCGGTCTTTCCGACCGCGATCGCTTTGGCATCGATGCCGCCGGGGAACACCGGCGGTATGTAGTACTCGAAGCCATCGCCGGCGATGGCGTCGGCGATGCCGGCCGCGCAGTCCGTGGCGGGAACCTTGTCGACGTCGATGAGCGCCGGCACGTTGTCGGGCTGATCCCAGATCTCGGTTTCGATCGGGCCGGGAAGTACGAGCTTCACCTCGACCGGCGTTCCCGCGAGGTCGAGCACCATCGCCTCCGCGAACCCGCACATCGCGTACTTCGCCGCGTTGTACGCGGCTTCGTTCGCGATCGGGATGCGACCACCCATGCTCGACACGAACATGATCTGCCCGCGCCCCCGCTCGATCATGCGCGGCAGTACCGCCAGCCCCATGCGGACGGGCGAGTGGAAGTCGACGTCCATCACGTGCTGTACGTCGCGCGGGGTGAGATCGGTGACGCGGGTGCGCTTGGGGATCGCGGCGTTGTTGACGAGCACGTCGAGACCGCCGAGCGCGTCCCAGGCCTCGAGCGCGACCTGCGCGGCCCGTTCGAGATCGCCGAGGTCGGCGGCCCATGAACGTGAAGCTGGTGCGAACGCACGGCACCGCTCGAGCACTTCGGCCAGGCGGTCGGCGCGTCGGGCGACGATTCCCACCGTCGCCCCCCGTTCCGCGAGGATCGGCGCGAGCGCCGCGCCGATACCCGACGACGCGCCGGTCACGAGGATCTTGGCCCCTTCGATCTTCACTTGGGCGCCTTTGCTCGTGCGAGGGATTCGTGCTCGGCCCACGAGAAGATGCCCTTCGACATCGTCGACGCCTCCTTGTTCGCGCGCGCCCCGAACACCTCGGCCCGAGCGGCGTGCACACCCGTGTCGTCCGGCGCGGCTTGCGCGGCCAGCTCCGCCAGATGGCCGGCGAGCCGCAGGTCGCCCGCGGCCGCGACCTCGAGTGCGCGCGCCGCGAGCCGGGCTGCGCCACCGGCGAGATCGGCGATCTCGCGCGCGAGCACTCCGGCCGGCGCGGGCTTGAGCTGCGAGGGGTCGCCGTCGTACCAGCCGCCGTAGAGGCGCCAGAGGTTGCGCACCACGAATTCGGGCTCGTCGTAGACCGCGTGCAGATACGGGCGCTCGAGAAGATGCTCGGGAGCACGGACGGTCTGCACGATGTCATCGAGCCGTGCCCCTTCGTTCATCAGCGCGAGCGTTTGGCCGACGAGTGACTCGAGGAGCTCCGCGCCCTCGGTCAGCGCGCGCCGCACGCGGTCGGCGCCGACGATCGGCAGGCCGTGCCCCGGGAGGAGGATGTCGGGTTCCAGCGCGACCATCTTGCGAAACGCGATCGCCCAGTCGCGGGCGTAGCGTTGGGCCTTCTGCGGATTGCCGCAGTTCGGCGAGGCCCAGATGAACATGTCGCCCGCGAACAGGACCTTGCGGCCCGGTGACCACACCCAGGTTGCGTCGTCGGTCTCGCCGCGGTCGTGGTAGAGCTCGAACGTCTCGTCGCCCACGCGGAGCGAGAGCGTGTCGGTGTAGGTCTCGTCGGGCAGGCGGTATTCGGTCGGCCAACGGAGACCGGGCGCCTTGAACTGGCGTTGGTTGATCACCGCGTTGTATCCCGCCGTCATCCGGTATCGCTCGAACCGATCGGCGATCGCGCGGTGTGCGATCACGCGCGGCGCGGGCCAGCCGTTGGTTCGCGCCTCCTCCTCGTAGATGTCGACGCCGAACACGTGGTCGATGTGACCATGGGTGAACACCGCGGTGTGCAGTGGGCGGCTCGACCACGAACGGATGGTGTCGTGCACCGGCTTCGCATGGAAGACGCCGCTCGTGTCGACGACGACGAGCCCGTCACTGGTGTCGACTGCGGCCGAGTTGGCAAACGCGTCGACGAACGCGAGGCCGGGCTGTACCTCCGCCATCTCGCCGCTCGATGCGAAGGGGTGGTGGGCCTCGATCGGCAGTTCGCCCGTGAACAATTTGTCGGCCAGCTCGAGCAGCTCCATGGCCGGAGCGTTCCACCTGGCGAACCTCGGCGAAAATCGGCCGCCCGCGCGGAAACCAGCCTCCTTGCCTCCGAGATCAGCCTGCTTGTCCTCAAAATCAGCCTGCTTGCCCTCAAAATCAGCCTGCTTGCCCTCAAAATCAGAACGTGTTCCAATTCTGGTCGTGATCCGCGCCGAGCACCCCGAACCTGCGGCCGAGGGGGCCCTGGCGCGCAGTCAGGCGGCCCGCCGGCGGCGCGTTCTCGATGCGACACTCCGGCTGGCCGCGGAGGGTGGCTTCGACGCGGTGCAGATGCGCGACGTGGCCGCGGCCGCGGACGTCGCGCTCGGCACCGTCTACCGGTACTTCGCGTCGAAGGAGCGGTTGCTGCTCGAGGCCATGGCCGAACAGCAATCCGACCTGCGTGCGTATCTCGACGTGCACCCGCCACGCGAGGAAACGGCCGCGGCGCGCGTCGTCTCGGTGCTTCGGGGCGCGAACCGAGCACTGCGCGAGTATCCCGACGTCACGACCGCGATGGTGCGTTCCTTCGGGACGGCGCAGATCGAGAACGCCGACATCGTCCGGCGCGTCACCGAGATCATGACGGGCATCATCACGAGCGCGATCCATGCACCCGAACGCCGGGCGGCAACCCCGAGCGAGGTGCGGATCGCGCGCATCTTGATGCAGGTGTGGCTCTCGTCCCTGAACGGCTGGGTGTGCGGTGTCGACGGTCCCGACCGGGTGGACGAGGACCTCACGGCCGCGGCGGAGCTGCTGCTGAGCTAGCGGCGGGCCGCCTTCTCGCCTCGGCCTCGAGGGTCGCGTCGGGGAGTGGGCCTCGGGGAGTGAAACGGGTTCCATTTCCGGCCTTCGGGCCCCCGTCGAGCGCGCGCGTCATCCGCGCGGTCGCTTTGGTCTACGGTGAATCGGTCCATTCCCGCCCGAGATGCGGGTCCGACGACCGATCGGTATGTCGCGATGAACCCCCGCCGCCTCCATTTCGTTGCCGCGCTCGTTGCGTTCCTCTTCGCCGTCGCGCCCCTTGCGGCATCGGTCGCGACCGCCGGCGACGCCGCGGCCGACACGACGACGCACACACCGGTGATGGGACCGAGCCTGCTGAACGCCGGCCAGCTCGCGGCGTGGTACTTCCGCCACACCGGGGCCACGCCCCAAATTCCCGCGTTCGACGGGCACCCGGCCGGCGATGTCGCCGCGCTGGCGCAAGTGTTCATCGACGACGGCAACGCCGAGGGCGTGCGCGGCGACATCGCATTCGTGCAATCGCAACTCGAGACCGGCTGGCTCGGTTTCGTGGGTTCGCAGATTCCGCCCGACGCATACAACTACGCCGGGATCAACGCGTTCGACGGACGTCCGGGCCTCACGACCTGCGCGCACGGCGACTCGACACCGAGCCGCTGCATGGGATCCCCCCACAACGGGGTCCTCGAGCAGATCCAACTCCTTCGCAGCTACGCCGATCCCTCCGCGCTGACGGCTTCGGGTCGGCTCATCTCCGCGCCGTCGGACCGGGCCGGGCAGGCGCCGCTGTGGGAGTACTTCGGCGGGCACAACTGTCCGTGCGGCAAGCTGATCTGGGCGTCGGCCGACGGTTACGGCCTGCGCATCATTCAGATGTACTCACAAGCGCTCGTCGAGAGCGGCATGGCCGGCGCATGCATCGCGTATGCACCCCAGGTCGCGGGCGCGACCTCGGGCACGGGCTACTGGGACGTCACGAGCGACTCGGTCGTCCACCCGCTCGGCGACGCCAGATGGTTCGGTGATACGCGCAACATCGCGTTGAACGCGCCGCTCACGGGCGGCGAGTCCCTCTCGGGCGGGAGCGGCTACTGGCTCCTGGCTCGCGACGGCGGGATCTTCTCCTACGGCGGCGCGCGCTTCTTCGGCTCGACCGGCGGATGGCGCCTCAACAAGCCCCTGAACGGCATGGAGCGCACGACGAACAACGGCGGCTACTGGCTCGTCGCGGACGACGGCGGGATCTTCTCGTTCGGCAACGCGCGCTTCTTCGGTTCCATGGGCGGCTCGCATCTCAACAAGCCCGTCGTCGGCATGGAGCGCTCCCTGAGCGGCAACGGCTATTGGCTGTTCGCCTCCGACGGCGGCATCTTCGCCTACGGCGACGCCCGGTTCTTCGGATCGCTCGGCGGAACGAGGCTGTCGTACCCCGTCGTGTCGATGCAACGCACCGCGACCGGCAACGGCTACTGGATGATGACGCTCGACGGACACATATACGCCTTCGGCGACGCCCGCGGCCACGGCGACACCGGCGGCTGCCGGAACTACTTCGGCGCGATGCGCATGCTCGTTACGCCCGACGGCGGCGGATATTGGATCGCGACCGGGAACGGCAACATCGTCGCCTTCGGTGATGCCAAGACGCTCGGCTTCCCCGCGACCGTCGGCGGGCAGACGGTCGCGCTGATCGCTTCAAAGTGACTGCGGCTCGCTCGGGCTAGGCTCCCCGCGACAAGACACCCACGGGGAGCTCGGGGGATACCGGGCTGAGAGGGTGGCATGCGCACAACGCGCCCTGCCACCGACCCCTTGAACCTGCTCCGGGTAATACCGGCGGAGGGAGGGACGCGCATGACACGCGCCGCCATCGTGCTCGCGGGAGGCGACCCCGTCGAGCCCCGTCTGCGTACGCTGTTGCCCGACGGGGCCGTCGTTGTTGCCGCCGACTCGGGTCTGCATCAAGGTGAGCTGCTCGGATTGCACGTCGACTATGTCGTCGGCGATCTCGATTCGGCCGACCCCGCCGCGGTCGAACGCGCCCGCGCCGCGGGTGCGGTCGTCGAGCGTCACCGGGCCGACAAGGACGCCACCGACCTCGAGCTTGCCTTCGACCTGGCCCGCGATCGGGGTGTGCAGCGGATCACGGTTGTCGGCGGTGCGGGGGGCCGGCTCGATCACTTCCTGGCCAACGTCGCGTTGCTCGGCGCGGCGCGATTCGCCGACCTCGAGCTCGATGCCCGGATCGGGGACGCGTACGTCGTCGTGGCGCAGGGCGGTCGACCTCCGTACGAGATCACCGGCGCGCCGGGGTCGCTCGTCACGCTGATCGCAACGGGCGGCGACGCGTCCGGGATCACGACGAGCGGCCTGCAGTACCCGCTCCAGGGCGGGACCCTCCGGCCCGGAACGACCCGGGGCGTGAGCAACGTGCTCGTCGGCGAACGGGGATCGGTCGAGCTCGACCACGGAACGTTGCTCGTGATCCAAGCCTTCGGAGGTGCACTGTGAAACGCGTGCCCGTCGCGATCGGGGCCGCGCTCTTGCTCGCGGCGGCGTGTAGCTCCGGCGCCAAACACGTGGCGCCATCGGTGACGCCGTCGTCGACGATTCGGCCCCACATCACGACCGTCGTTCTGCTCACGCACAGCTCCTTCGCGGCGTCTCCCGCCGTGCTCGCCGATTTCACCGAGCAGACCGGCTACAAGGTCAAGCTGGTCCAGCCGGGCGACGCGGGCGTGATGGTCAACGAAGCGATTCTGCGCAAGAGCCACCCCGTCGCCGACGCCTTGTTCGGTGTCGACAACACGTTCCTGACGCGCGCGCTCGAGGCGGGGATCTTCGATCCGTACGTCGCCCACGGACTGGCCACGGTGCCGGCGGCGCTCCAGGTCGACGCGCAGCATCGAGTGACGCCGATCGACGAGAGCAATGTGTGTGTCGACTACGACAGCTCGTGGTTCGGCCACGACGGCCGGCCACCGGCGCCCAAGCATCTCGCCGACTTGATCGACCCGCGCTACAAGAACCTCACCGTGGTCGAGGACGCGTCGACGTCGTCGCCGGGTCTCGTCTTCCTGCTCGCGACGATCGCGGCGGAGGGGGTGAACGGCTGGAACGGCTACTGGAGCGCGCTGCGGCACAACGGGGTGCGGGTCGACGACGACTGGACCACCGCCTACGAGACCGACTTCACCGCGGGCGACGGGCATGGCGACCGCCCGATCGTCGTCTCGTACGGTTCCGATCCGGCGGCCGACGTCGTCGGTTCGCGCCCGCACCGGGACACGCCGAGGGTTGCCGTCGTCGGGTCCACGTGCTTCCGCCAGATGGAATTCGCGGGCGTCCTGCACGGCGCGCACAACGTGGCCGGGGCCGAGGCCCTCGTCGATTTCCTGCTGTCGAGGCGATTCCAAGAGGACATGCCGCTCCAGATGTACGTGAATCCGATCGTCTCCGGCGCGACAGTGCCGGCGGTGTTCGGGAAGTTGGCGGTGAGTCCGGCGCATCCCCTGTCGATGGATCCGGCGACGATCGCCGCGAAGCGCAACGACTGGATCAAGGAGTGGACCGACCTCGTGGTGCACTGATGCGCGTCGGTCGCGCTGCGCGGTTCACCCAGATCGCGATTCCCGTCGGTTTCCTCGCGGTTTTCTTCGGCTGGCCGCTGGTGGCGATCTTCGGCCACTCCCTGCGCGCCGGCGCGCTCGTCGACGTCGCCACCGACCCCTTCTTGCGGCGGGTGGCGTGGTTCACATTGTGGCAGGCGGTGTTGTCGACGGTCCTGACGCTCGTTGCCGGCCTGCCCGCCGCGTACGTCGTGGCGCGCTTCCGGTTTCCCGGCCGACGGTTGTTCCGGGCGTTCGTCACCGTGCCGTTCGTGCTGCCGACGGTCGTGGTCGCAACGGCCTTCCTCGCGTTGCTGGGTCCGGGCGGCCCGCTGTCGTTCCTGCATTGGCGACCGGGTGTCGCGCCCATGCTGGTCGCGCACGTGTTCTTCAACGTTGCGGTGGTAGTCCGTACCGTCGGGGGGTTCTGGGCGAACCTCGACCCGCGTCGCGAGGAAGCGGCCCGGATGCTCGGCGCGTCGTGGTGGCGCACGTTCCGGCACGTGACCTTGCCGTTGCTCGCGCCGTCGATCCTGGCCGCCGCCTCGATCGTGTTCCTGTTCACCTTCACGTCGTTCGGAGTCGCGTTGTTGCTCGCCGGCCCCGCGCACGCGACCCTCGAGGTCGAGATCTACCGACAGGCGATCGACGTGGCCGATCTCCGGACGGCCGCCGCGCTCGCGCTCGTGCAGATTGTCGCGGTCCTGGCGGTGGCGCTCGTACTCGCGCGCGCCCAGGAACGGCGCGCGGTTGCACAGCGGCTGGTCGGCGCCGCGGACGGGTCTCGCCGGCCCGTCGGCCGCGAGAAGCTGGTGGTCGGCGGGATCCTGGGTTGCACGACGCTGTTCCTCGGCGGACCGCTCGCCGTGCTGGTGTGGCGGTCGCTGCACAGCGGCGGACACTGGAGCGTCGGCTCGTACCGCGCCCTCGGAACGAGCGCGTCGACGAGCACACTGTTCGTCTCGCCCTGGGCCGCCGTGCGCAACTCGGTCGAGTTCGCCGCCATCGCCACCGCGATCGCGCTCGTCGTCGGTGGATTGGCATCGGTTGCCATCGCGGCCCGGCCGGGTCGGGCGACGCGCACGATGGACGCGTTCCTCATGCTCCCGCTCGGGACGTCGGCGGTGACCGTCGGGTTCGGCTTCCTGATCGCGTTCGAGCACGCGCCGAGCGGTCTCGCGACATCCCCGCTGCTGGTGCCGATCGCGCACGCGGTGGTCGCGATCCCATTCGTCGTGCGATCGGTCGTGCCCGTGTTGCGGAGTATCGATACGCGCCTTCGCGACGCGGCGACGATGCTCGGCGCGGGGCCGCGGCGCGTGTGGCGCGAGGTCGACCTCCCCATCGTGGCGCGTGCGTTCGTTGTTGCGGCGGGCTTTTGCGCGGCGGTGTCATTGGGCGAGTTCGGGGCGACCCTGTTCATCGCCCGCCCCGACTGGCCGACCGTGCCGATCGCGATCCAGCGCTTCCTCGCCCGGCCCGGCCAGATCAACTTCGACCAGGCGCTCGCGATGTCGGTGATCCTCATGGTCTTGACCGCGGTGGTCGTGCTCGCGATCGAACGCGTCCGCGTGCGCGAGCTCGGAGAGCTCTAGGTGCTGGAGATCGAGCAGGCGGTCGTGCAGTTCGGCGATCACCGCGCCCTCGATCACGTCGACCTCGCGCTCGAGCCGGGCGAGACGATCGCGGTGCTCGGGCCGAGCGGGTCGGGCAAGACGACACTGCTGCGCGCGGTCGCCGGGCTGCAGCGCCTCGACGAGGGGAGCATTCGCTGGAACGGCGCCGATCTGGCCGGCGTCGCCGCGCACGAGCGGCACTTCGGGCTGATGTTCCAGGAGTACGCGCTGTTCCCGCACCGAGACGTCGCCGGCAACGTCGAGTTCGGACTGCGGATGACGTCGAGCGATCGGGCGGCGCGGTCGCGGCGAGTCGACGAGGTGCTCGAGCTGGTCGGGCTCGCCGGTCGACGCGCCCGCAGCGTGGCCTCGCTCTCCGGCGGCGAACAGCAGCGCGTGGCCCTCGCGCGCGCCCTCGCGGTCTCGCCGCGACTCCTCATGCTCGACGAGCCACTCGGAGCGCTCGACCGGGTGTGGCGGCGGCGCCTGCTGACCGAGATCCGGGCGATCCTCGATCGGGCCGCGCTCTCGGCGCTGTACGTCACGCACGACCACGAGGAGGCGTTCGCGATCGCGACGCGCGTCGCGATCATGCGCGACGGACGCGTCGTGCAGGTCGGCGCGTCCGCCGAGGTCTGGCGCGCGCCGGTTGACGCATGGACGGCCGCGTTCTTCGGCTTCGGGCCGATCGTCGCGGCCGAGGTGCGCGACGGTCAGGTGCACACGCCGTGGGGGCCGATCGAGGCCCGGGCCGAAACCGCGCCGGGCGCGGTCGAAGCGGTCGTGCGACCGGACGGGGCCCGGATCGACGAGGTGGGTCCGATCGACGCGACCGTGGTTCGCGCGATGTTCACCGGCACGCGCGTCGAGCTCGCGGCTGTCTCCGGATCAGGCCCACCCTTGACCGTCGTCGTCGCGCCGCGGGACGCGCCCGTCGTCGGCAGCCACGTGCGGCTCTCGATCGATCCCGACGCGCTCTTGGTGTATCCCGATCCGGCAGACTGACCGGCAATGGCGACCAAGGCGGCGGTAGAGGCTGGCGCGCGCGAGCTCGCGCGTCGCGATCGTGTGCTCGCGCGCATGGTGCGCCGGCACGGTGTCCCCGAGCTCCATCGGCGGCGCCCGCGCCGATCGCACTTCGCCGAGCTCGCGCGGATGATCTGCTACCAACAGCTGGCGGGCCGGGCGGCGGAGGCGATCCACGGGAGGTTCGAGGCCCTCTTCGACGGCCCGCCGACGCCCGAAGTCGTGCTGGCGGTTCCGTTCGAGACTCTGCGGTCGGTCGGTCTGTCGACGGCCAAGGCGACGTCGATCCGCGATCTGGCCGCGAAGACCGAAGATGGCCTCGTCGAGCTCGACCGGGTCGCGCGGCTCCGCGACGAAGAGGTCGTCCGCGAGCTGGTCCTCGTCCGTGGCATCGGCGAGTGGACCGCGCACATGTTCTTGATGTTCCAGCTGGGACGGCTCGACGTGTGGCCGGTCCTCGACTTCGGGGTGCGGAGCGGCTTTGCGCGCATGTACCGGCTCGACGCGATGCCGAGCCCGAAGCAGCTTGCGCCCGAGGGTGACCGGTTCAAGCCGTACCGCTCACTCGTCGCGTGGTACTGCTGGCGAGCGGCCGACACCGTCACCCCCGACTGAAACGGTCAAGTCGGGCGAAAATTCGCCGATGACTGCTCGATGGAGCGATCCCGCGGGCAGCAGCGCGCGCGGCTGGCTTGGTGTGGCTGCGGGGGTCTACTGGGTCTCGCCGCCTTGTGCGTCGGCGCACTCATGGCCGGCGGTCCGCCCGGAGGATCGCGGCCGTTGAATGTTGCAAGCCACGAGAGATCGTCACACCCGGCCCCGGTGGTCACGATTTCGTCCCCGGCCGCGTCGACGACCGATACGCCAACCACGGTTCACGCGGCTCGGGCCGGGTCGGGCGCGGCCGTCACCACCACGAGCGCCGCGCCGAACCTCACCGCTCCGAACCCCGCCGCGACGATGCCCCCCGCGTTGTCGACCACGATTGCCTCGACCGCGCCGCGCCGCGTACCTCCGCCGGCGAGGCCGACGCCATCACCGACGACGCGACCGTCGGCGCCGTCGACGACGGTCGGCGCTGTCACTTCGACGACGCATGCGACGACGACGACCACACCGTCGTCGCCGACGACCTGATCACGGTCCACCCAAACTCGGGCGGTAAGAATGCGTCGGTGCAGCGCGGGCTCCGGTCGTGACGATGTCGACGGTCACGTCGATGATGCTCATCCTGGGCGGCTGCACCGCCGTCACTGTCGTCGCCACGCTGCGGCGCTGGTCGCCCGCCCTCGTCGTCTCCATCGGTGTCGCGGTCGGGCTCCGGATGCTCGTCGCCATCGTCGCCTTCGGACACACGCCGGTCGACGTGAGGGCAAACTTCCACAGCGTCGCGAGCTTCGCCGCCCACGGCAAGGATCCGCTCGCTGCCGCGCTCCCGTATCAGTGGAACTTCTTGCCGGCCATGCCGTACCTCTGGTCGGCGCTCCTGCATCTGCACCTGCCGTGGGAGACCACCGACAAGATCCCGGTAATCGTCGCCGAGGGTCTCAACACGGTCCTCGTCGCGACCCTCGCCCTGTCGAAGAAACGGCTGCGCGCGTTCCAATACGCAGTGAGCCCGCTTGCGTTGTTGGTCGCAGGATGGCACGGTCAGATCGATCCCATCGCGTTGTCGTGCTGCTTGCTCGCGCTGGTTTGCCTTCGGCGGCGCGCCTCCTTCGCCGCGAGCGCGCTCGTCGGGCTCGGGATCGTGATCAAGACATGGCCCGCCGTGTTCGCACTCGCCGTCTTGCGCGGGACGCGTCGGGTCCGATGGCCGGCAGTCCTCGCCGCGATGGTCGCGCTGCCCGTCACATTCTTCGTGACGTCGTCCCTGTTCCTCCGCGCCCGACTGGGCGATGACGCGCGCCTCATTCTCGGCTACCGCTCGTTCGTCGGAACCTGGGGCTGGTCCGGCGTCGTGCGGATCGTCACTCATCGGGAGATCGTCGGCTACACCGGGTCGTTGCAGGCGCGCGAGCAGCGCATCGGCGAAGGGCTCTTCGTACTGGCCTTGTTGGCGATTCTCTGGCTGTGGCAACGCGCCGAACCGGGGGTCTTCATGCTCGCGATCCTGCTGGCCTTCCTCGCCACGACCGCCGGCTTCGGTGTCCAGTACCTGTGCTGGCCGTTACCGCTCGCGATCGCGTACGGAACGGGGCGTACCTGGCTGTACATCTGGCCTACCTCGGCGTTCGCCGCCTTCACGTATCTCGGCCACCAGTCGGTGCACGTACACGTCGTCTTGTCGGTCGTGGCGGTAGTGGGCATCGTGCTCGCGCTGCCGGTCGACCAGATGATCGCGCCTCGTCGCACGGCCGACCTCCCGACGCAACCTCCTCCGCCCCAACCTCCACCGCGGCCGGCTTGGCCGGCACGGCCGATGTGGCCGGCGACGGCGCGGTGAGGAACGAAACCAGATCGCGTCCCACCTCCGCCGAACCAGGACGTTACGCGATCGCGCCGTCGGTTCTCAGCTGGGCGACCTCAGGCGGGTCGAATCCCCACTCGGCGAGTGCGGTGTCGGTGTGCGCGCCGGGCTTCACCGGTGCGCCCTGCACTACCGTCGAGGTGCGGCTGAATCGCGGTGCCGGCGCGGGTTGGGGCGCGCCTTCGACGTCGACGAACATCTCACGGGCAATGTTGTGCGGATGTGCACGCGCCTCCGACATCGGCAGCACGGGCGCGAAGCACACTTCGGTACCCGCGAAGAACTCGACCCATTCGTCGCGCGTCTTGGTACGGAACAGTGTCGCCAGGCGGTTCGTCAGCGGCGGCCACTGGGTCATGTCCATTTGTCGCGCCGGTTCGAGGTCGACGAAGCCGAGCGGGCCGATCAACCGCAGTAGGTTGGCGTAGAACTTCGGCTCGTAGGCCGCGAGGGAGACGTAGCCGCCATCCGCCGTCTCGTACACGTTGTAGAAGTGGGCGCCGCCGTCCAGCAGGTTGGTGCCGCGCGGGCCCCAACCGCCCATTGCGTCGATGCCCCAGAAGATGCTCATGAGTTGCGCGCTGCCGTCGACCATCGCCGCGTCGACCACCTGGCCGGCGCCCGATCCGCCGCGCTCGACCAGCGCGGCGAGGATCCCCATCACGACGAGTGAGCCGCCCCCGCCGAAGTCGGCCAGGAGATTGATGGGCGGTACGGGCGCGTGTCCGGCCGGTCCGAGATGCCAGAGCACGCCCGCGATCGACAGGTAGTTGACGTCGTGCCCGACGTCACCCGCGAGTGGACCGCTCTGCCCCCAGCCCGTCATCCGCGCGTATACGAGACGATCATTGCGCGCCCGGCAGGGCTGGGGGCCGACGCCGAGCCGCTCGGCGACGCCGGGACGGAAGCCTTCGAGCAGCACGTCGGCGCGCTCGCACAAGCGCAGCACGATCTCGGCACCACCGGGGTGCTTGAGGTCGACGCCGATGCTGTGGCGGCCCCGGTCGATCACCGCGTACGGAGAGGCAGTTCCTCCTGCGACGGAACGGCCAGTCGCGACGTCGGTCGCCCGATCGACACGGAGCACCTCGGCGCCCAGGTCGGAAAGCAGCATGCCGGCAAACTGCACCGGCCCGATGTTCGGCAGCTCGATCACCTTGATGCCGGCGAGCGGCCCCATGCTCCTCCTGTCCGCGGTCGGTTACAGCTTCAAAACGCGCGCGGCGTTCTCGTACAGGAACCTGGGCCACACGTGGTCGCGGAACGGCACGTGCGGCAGTTCGGCGAAGATCCGGTCGATGTCGAGACCCATCGGGTAGTAACCGGCGTAGATGACCTTGTCGGCACCCCGCGTGTTCGCGAAGTCGATGATGTCGCGGTTGTAGTGCTTGGGTGCGAATGCGGAGGTGGAGTAGTAGAGGTTCGGCCATTTGAGGAGGAGCTTCACCATCAACTGTGTCCACGGTTCGCCGCCGTGGCGCGTGACAATCTTCAGCTCGGGAAAGAACCAGCACACCTCGTCGAGCAGCGCGACTTCCTGAGGAGCGAAGCGGATGCGCGGCCCCGGGACGCCCGCGTAGACGAAGATCGGGATGTCGAGATCGATGCACTTCGCATAGATCGGGTACATCTTCTTGTCGTTCAGCGGTACTTGCGGGATGAGTCCGGTACCCCAGCAGTTGGTGGCCCGAGCACCGAGCACGCGCACGTCGTGCTCGAGCTTGCGCACCGCGTCCATGCCCTGGTTCGGATCGGTGTTGGTCGACGCGACGAACCGGTCGGGATAGCGCTCGAGCGCGATCTTCGGGTTGCCGTCGACGGCCATCCCCGTGAGGGCTTTGGTGATGCCGTGCTGGTTCATCTTGTCCATCAGCATCTCGACCGGATCGTCGACGCGGTCGTAGTGCGGCACCCCTTTGAACATGTACTGCGCGGGAAACTCCCACTCCTGGCTGTCGGAGTCGTGCGTCTGCTTACGGATGAAGTCGTAGTGCTTGGCCTGCTCCTCGCGCGGTGCGGGAAAGCCGATCATCGTGTCGATGACGCCGACGTCGGCGCGTGCCTTCTCGAACGCTTGTTTACCCACGATTCTTCTCCGGAAGCTTGAACACTCGTTGCGCGTTCTCGCGCAGGAACTTGGGCCAAACGCGGTCGCGCAGCGGCACGGCGGGGAGCTCGTTGAAAATGCGCTCGTAGGTGAGACCTGCCGGGAAGTAGCCCGAGAAGATCACTTTGTCGGCGCCGCGCGTGTTCCCGAAATCGATGATGTCCTTCGGGTAGTACTTCGGCGCGAACGCAGTAGTCGAGTAGTACAGGTTCGGCCACTTGAGGAGCAGCTTCACCGCGAGTGCGGTCCACGGTTCGCAGCCGTGACGCGTGACGAACTTCAGCTCCGGGAAGTACCAGCACACCTCGTCGATGAGTGCCACTTCCTGCGGCGCGAATTGAAGTCGAGGTCCGGGGACGCCGGCCGTCGAGCAGAACGCGACGTTGGCCTCGATGCACTTCGCGTAGATCGGGTAGAACATCTTGTCGTTGAGCGCGACCTGCGGGTAGAGCCCGGCGGGGAACGCGCCCACTGCCTTCAGGTCGAACTCGCTCGCGTACCAGTCGATCTTGCGCACCGCGTCCATGCCGGCGTTCGGGTCGATGCCGATGCTCGCGAAGAAATGGTCGGGGAGGTCTCGTACCGCGCGGCGACCGATCTCGTCCTCGACGCCGACGATCGCCTGGGTGATGCCGTGCCGCTGGTGCTCGAGGAAGAGCATCTCGACCGGGTCGCCCATATCGGTCGACTCCCATTTCGGCACGTTCTTGAACATGTAGCCCGCCGGGAACTCGAGCTCACCTTCCTTGGTAGCCGAGTCGTGGCTGCCCTTGCGTATGAACTCGTAGAACTCGAACATGTCCGCCCGCGACTTCGGAAAGCCGACTGCCGTGTCGACTACCCCACCGGCCCGTGCGGACTCGAATGCCGTCCTCTCGGTCACGTTTTCTGGGTCGACTCCACGCTCCGCTCCTATCCGGTCGCTACGCTGTCGTCTCACTTGAGCTTGAAGACGCGTTCGGCGTTCTCCCGCAGGAACTTGGGCCATACGTGGTCGCGGAACGGCACGTCGGGCATCTCCTTGAAGATGCGGTCGAGCGACAGTCCCATGGGGTAGTAGCCCGCGTACATCACTTTGTCGGCACCGCGCGTGTTCGCGAACTTCACGACGGCCTCGGGGTAGTAGCGGGGCGCGAATGCCGACGTCGAGTAGTAGAGGTTCGGCCACTTCAGCAGCAGCTTCACCGCGAGGTCGGCCCAAGGCTCACAACCGTGACGGGTCACGAACTTCAGCTCGGGGAAGTACCAGCAGACCTCGTCGATGAGTCCGACGTACTGCGGAGCGAACGGCACGCGCGGCCCGGGAACGCCCGCGCACACGCAGATCGGGATGTCGAGCTCGATGCACTTGGCGTAGATCGGATAGAACTTCGCGTCGTTGATCGGCACCTGCGGGTGGAGTCCGGCCGGAAACGCGGTTGCCGCCTTTACGCCGAGCTCTTCGACCGCGCGCTGCAGGTCGCGCACCGCGTCCATGCCGCGGTTCGGGTCGACCTCGAGGCTCCCGAAGAACCGATCGGGATGCTCGCGCACCCCTCGCAGCGAGTCGGCGCTGCGTTCCTCCGAGAACGACACGCCGAGCATGCCCTTTTCGATGCCGAAGCGGTCCATCTGCTGGAGGAGGAACCGCACGGAGTCGTCGCCCGCTTCGGGATGGGGCACGTCCTTGAACATGTACTGCGCGGGGAACTCGAATTCGTCGAGCGATTCGCGGTCGCGGAGGTTGGCCCGCAGGAATTGGTACGTCCGCGCGCCGGCGCGAAAGGGCGGAGCGATCATCAGGTCGATCACGCCGATATCGGTCGGCATCGTCATGCGCGCCTCCTTGGAACGAGATGCGAAGGTAGCCCGGCCCCGCCGGAATGGTCAGATCCGGCGGCTCGCGTTCGCGAAGTGCCGCCTGACCGCGGGCCCGGCCGCCGGCCCGCGAGAATGACCCCGCGATGCGTCTGGAAGATCTCACCTCGTGAACCTGAAGACGGCGGCGCTCCGGCTGGGTGTGCACTACCAGACCGCGTACCGCTGGATGCGGAGCGGTCAGCTCGTCGCGGTCAAGGTCGGCGCCGCGTACGAGGTCTCGGAAGCCGCGGTCGCGCGGCTGCAGGCCCAGCGCGCGGCGACCGAGCGGATGCCGGAGGGTTCGGGCCCGGCGCGCGTCATCTCCGAGCATCTCGGGGATACCGCCTTCGTATACCGGCGCTCGCCCGCCGATTCTCCCGCCGATTTGATGGTCGTCGTGTACGCGGCTCACCGCGATCCGGTCTCGGAGGTCGCGGCATCCACTCTGGGACGCGATCCGCGCCCGTCGACAAAGCTCGTTCGCCGTGCCGTGACCACCGGCGAGCTCATCTGTATTGCGCAGGTGCCGCAGCGCGAACTCCGCCGCCGTCTTCATCCACAGCTCCACGAGCATCTCCAGCTCTCCGGTTGCTACAGCGCGGTCTGCGCGCCGGTCGGCGCGACCGGTGCGCTGCTCGTGACTCGCGGCGTTCCCGGGCGGCCCTACGCGCACGACGACCTCGCGTTCGTCCAGTCGATCGCGGGCCGTGTGGCACGGGCCGACGAGCGCGCGCTGCTGGACGGCGGCGTGGGAGATGCGGCGCGCGATGGTCGCGGCTCTCGGTTCCCTCTCGTTCGATGTCGACTGCTTCGACGCGCTGGTCGAGTCGATGAGCTCCGGCGATCCCAAGGCCTCGACCGGAGATCGCCTCGTGCCGGAGCCCGTCGTTGCCGCGCTCGATCTGGAGCTGCGCCACGTGGCGTGCAGCAAGGCGTACGCCGCGCTGGTGGGCGAGGACGCGACGCGGCTCACCGGTGTCTCGCTACGGTCGATCGTGCGGGACGGCGGTGCGCTCGACGAGGCGCTCGCGCCCGTGCTGCTCGGCGAGATCGACTTCCGCAGCGTCGAGCTCGAGGTCCTCGCCGAACAGGCCCGAGTGGCATTGCACATCGCGATGCTGCGCGACGACGACGTGACGCCCCGTGGCGTCGTCGTGGTCGCCCACCCGTGCCCGCGCTGTCGAGCGGCTGATACGTTCCGCACTCGTGACCGAAATCGCCGACTGGGGTCACGCGACCGAGCTCGACGACGTGCGCGGCCAGGCCGCCATCGCCGGCATCGGCGAGACGGCATACACGAAGGCCTCCGGTCGGACGGCCCGTGAGATCGGTGCCGAGGCTGCGGCGCGCGCGATCGCGGACGCGGGGCTGAGGCCCGAGGAGATCGACGGGATCACGTGGTCGGGCGCGTTCGCCGACTTCGATGTCGACGCATTCCACGAGCATTTCGGTACTTCGCACGAGATGTGGACCTCGCCGTGGGGAGGCGGCATGGCCTGGGCCGCGACCGCGCCGTATCTCGCGGCGCGCGCGATTCGGGAAGGCAAGGCCCGTCACGTGCTCAACGTCTTCCCGGTCGCGTGGGCCACGCAGCGCGCGTCGATGACGGGCGGTCCGGGCGAGGTGCACGCCGCGCAATCGCTGAAACAGAACCTCGAGGTGCCGTTCGGTTGGTTCCCGCAGCCGGTGTACTTCGCCTCGATCATGCGCCGGCACATGATCGAGTTCGCAACGCTTCCGGAACAGTTCGGCGCGATCGCGGTGGCGTGCCGTCGCCACGCCAACCTCCATCCCGGCGCCGTGATGCACGGACGGCCGATGACGATCGACGACTACCTGGCAGCTCCGTATCTCGCCGATCCGTTGCGGCTCCTCGACTCGTGCCTGATCTCCGACGGGGGCGCGGCCTACGTCACGACGAGTCTCGAGCGCGCCCGGGACCTGCCGCGCGCGCCTGCAGTCGTCGCGGGTGTCGGGGAGGGGTACTCGGCGAGCGGTGGGCATTGGTCGCAGCAGCGGGCGTTCACCAGCACGCCCCAGGTGTTCTCCGCACCCCGCGCCTTCGCGATGGCCGGATGCTCGCCGGCCGACGTCGACGTGCTCACCGTGTACGACCCGTTCACCGTGGTGAGCCTCATGCAGATCGAGGACATGGGGTTCTGCCCGAAGGGCGAGGCCGGCCGCTTCGTCGAGGGCGACACGCTGTTCCACGACTCCGGCAAGCTGGCGTTCAACACGCACGGCGGCCTGCTGTCGCATGCGTACGTCCTCGGGATCGCGCACGTGGTCGAATGCGTGAAGCAGCTCCGCGGGGTCGCCGCCGCGCAGGTGCCGAGCTGCGAGGTCGCGGTCTACGGCGGCTACACGGGACACATGGCGAGCACGCTCGTGCTCACGAAGGATCGGTGATCGGCGGCCGTGGCGATCAAGCGTGACGACTTCCCGCTCCCGGACGCCGACGACCCCCTGACCGCGTCGTTCTTCGCGGGCGCGGCACGCGGTGAGCTCGTGATCACGCGTTGCGACACCTGCGGTGCGTACGTGTGGTACCCGCAGGGGGCGTGTCCCCGCGACGGTGGTCCGCTCTCCTGGACCGCAGTGTCGGGCCGGGGCACCCTCTTCTCGTGGGCGTTCGTCCGCCGCGCGTTCCTCCCGGCGTTCGAAGATCGCGTGCCGTTCGTCACCGCGCTCGTCGCGCTCGCGGAGGATCCGGCCGTCCGGCTTTGCACTTACGTCGTCGGTGCCGCGCCCGACGAGCTCGTCGCCGATGCGGCCGTGACGGTGACGTTTCGGCCGCTCGAGTTCACGACGGTTCCCGGCCGGTCGGTGGTCGTCCCGATGTTCACGCTCACGTGATCTACGACGGGCTGCGAGTCGTCGACTGCACGGATGGCCTGGCCGGCGCGTATTGCACCAAGCTGCTTGCCGATCTCGGAGCCGACGTCGTGTTCGGCACACCGGCCGGCGACGATCCGCTGTTCGCCTACCTGCGCACCTCGCAGTGCTACGCCGCCGATCTCGATCCGTGGCTCGCGGCGGCCGACATCGTGGTGCTGGGCGAGTCGGCGAGCGTGCCGAAGGCGCCTCCGCAGCCGCTCGTCACCGTCTCGATCACCGCCGTGGGTCACGGCGGGCCCGACGACGGACTCGATCTTCCGGAGGAGGTGCTGCAAGCCCGGAGCGGGAGTCTGTCTGCGCACGGTCACATGCACCTCCCGCCGTTGACAGTCGGCGGACGGCTCGGGGAGTACATCGTCGGCGCGTTCGCGGCGCTGGGCGCGGTGACCGCGTGGCGGCGGGTGTCGCGCACCGGACGTGCGGAGACAGTCGACGCGTCGATGCTCGAGGCGATACAGCTGACGTACGTCACGACGCCGACGCTCATGGCGCGCTTTCCCGGCGGGCGCGAGCAGTCGTTCCGGTGGGTGATGATCCCGGGCAACGAGCCCGCGGGCGACGGCCGGTTCGTCGGGATCACCACCGTGACGGTGCAGCAGTGGCAGGCGCTGGCGCGCGTCATCGGGCGTCCGGACCAGGCCGACGACGACGAGCTCGGCACGATGATCGGGCGCTTCCGACGGGCGGAGGAGGTCAACGGCGCGATCCACGCGTACACGCGCGCGCACACCGCCGACGACGTGGTCGCCGCGTGCGTGGAAGCGCGCGTCCCGGCCGCGATCGTCGGCAACGGCGCCGAATTGCCTCGCAACGAACAGCTCGCGGCGCGCCACGTCTTCGTTCGCCAACCGGGCGAATCGTGGATCCGGCCGCGCGCGCCGTTCCGCTTCCACGGCGTCGCCGACCGCGAGCTGAGCCCCCCGGGAATCGCATCCGGGAGTTGGTCGCCCCGGCGGCATCCGGCGCCGGCGTCGACCGAGCCGGTGCCCGGGGATCGTCCGCTCGCCGGTATCCGGGTGCTCGACTTCACCGCGTTCTGGGCGGGCCCGTTCGCGACCGCGTGGTTGTCGTCGATGGGTGCCGACGTCGTGAAGGTCGAAGCGGTGCAACGGCCGGACGGGATCCGGTTCAGCGCCGCGGTTCGCCCGCACGACGACCCGCGCTTCTACGAGAAGTCGGCGCTGTTCCACGCGTGCAACCTCGCCAAGCGAGGCATCACCCTCGACCTCGGCCATCCCGATGGTCTCGCGATCGCCCAGCGCCTCGTGGCGCGCTACGACGTCGTCGCCGAGAACTTCACTCCCCAGGTTCTCGAACGATTCGGTCTCGACTGGCCGGCCGTGCACGCGCTGAATCCCGAGGCGATCATGCTGCGCATGCCTGCCTTCGGGCTGGACGGTCCGTGGCGTGGCCGCGGGGGATTCGCCCAGACGATGGAACAGCTCACCGGCATGGCGTGGGTCACCGGCTACGACGACGGGCCCCCGATCATCCCGGGTGGTCCGGTCGATCCGATGGTCGGCGCGCACGCGGCCTTGGCGGTTGTCGCCGCACTGGAGCACCGAGCGCACACGGGAGAAGGTCAGCTCGTCGAGGTACCGCTCGTAGAGGTCGCGACGGCCGTGACCGCGGAGCAGGTGATCCGCTACGCGATCGACGGAACGCTGCTCGGTCGGCGCGGCGCGGACGGGGTCTACGCGTGTCTCGGCGACGACGCGTGGGTCGCGATCGATCGCGCACGCGACCCGAGGACGCCCGAGGAGCGCGCCGCGTGGTGCGCCACCCGCACGCCGGCCGCCGCCGCGCGCGACGCACTCGCGGAGGGCATCGCCGCGGCCGCGATGGTGCCCGGTTACGCGACCCTCGACGATCCGCAGATGCGCGCCCGCGGCTTCTTCGAGGCAGTCGACAATCCGCTCGTCGGGAAGCAGTACTACCCGACGTGGCCGGTGCGCCTCTCGGGCGGACCCGAGCGCGTGTGGACCGCGCCCGCGCCGACCCTTGGACAACACACGGCGGAGGTGCTCCGTGCCGAGCTCGGCATCGACGACGACGAGCTCGCGCGGTTGGAGGACGAGCACGTCATCGGAACCGTTCCCGTCTTCTGACCGACGGGCGTCGGCGGATCACATCCGGGCGGCGGGGGCGCCGTCGATATGGTGCACCAGCATGCCGTCGTCGCCGGGGGGCTCCGAGCTCGAGGACGTCGAAGACGCGCTCGTCGACGGCGACATCGCGTACCAGCGGGGTACCGCGGCGGCCGCGCTCCGGCACCGCGATTTTCGCATCGTGTACATCGGCACCTTCTCGTCCAACATCGGCACGTGGATGCAGAATGTCATCCTCGGCGAGTACGCGTTGCAGCTGACCCACAGCGGATTCTTCGTCGGGCTGCTGTTCTTCGGCCAGCTCGGTCCGTTGCTCTTCTTGTCGATGATGGGTGGTCTCCTCGCGGATCGGGTCGACCGGCGGCGGTTGCTCGTCAGTCTGCAGATCCTGCAGGGAGTGCTGTCGTTCGGGCTCGCGCTCGTCGCGTGGACGTCGCATCCCTCGCACCTCGCGATCGTGATCATCGTCTTCGCCATCGGTATCGCGAACGCGCTGGGCGCGCCCGGCCTGAGCGCGATCCTTCCGACGCTCGTCCCGCGCGAGGACCTCACCGGTGCCGTCGCCCTCACGTCGGTGCAGATGAATCTCTCGCGGGTGATCGGACCCGCGATCGGCGGGCTCATCTTCGCCAAGCTCGAGGCGGGCCCGGTCTTCGCCATCAACGCGGTCACGTACCTCTTCGCGGTTGCCGGGCTCGTGTGGGCCCGCTACCCGCGCTTCGCCAACGCCGGCGATGCCGGTCGCACCGAGCATCGCCTGCTCTCCGGAGTGCGGATCGCGCGCGCCGATCCGGTCATCAGCTATGTCCTGGTGACGCTGTTCACGTTCTCGTTCTTCTCGCTGGCGTTCGTCGGCATCATGCCGGTCGTCGCGACCTACAACCTCCACATGTCGAAGGGCGTGTACGCGCTGCTGTACGCGACCTTCGGCCTGGGCGCGGCGCTCGGTGCGTTCACGGTCGGGAGCTTCTTCGCGCAACGTTCGAAGGTCGCGTTGCTCCGGCCGGGTTTCGTCGCCTTCGCCGTCGCGCTCGCGGCCTTCGCGCTCGCCCGAAACGCTCCTGCCGCCTTCGTCAGCGTCGGGCTACTCGGCTACATGTACTTCCTCGTGGTCACGTGCCTGTCGACGATCCTGCAAAAGGAGCTCCGTGACGACCAGCGCGGCCGGGTGATGGCGCTGTGGATCATGGTCTTCGGCGGGACGGTGCCGTTCGGGGTGCTCGTCGCCGGCCCCTTCGCCAAGTCGTACTCGACCGGAGTGCTGCTCGTCGGGGCAGTATGGGCGCTCGTGCTCGCAATGTTCTCGAGTGCGCGCTCCCTTCGAGAGAAAGGTGCTCCCGATGACTGAGCAACACGCGACGGCCTACGCCGAGCTGCGAGGACGCGTGGCCGACCTCGTCGACGACGTCGACCCGTCGGGGCTCGAGCAACCCGCGCCGGCGACTCCGGGCTGGCGCGTCCGCGATGTGCTCGCCCACATGATCGGCGTGACCGACGACGTCGTGCACGGCCGGCTCGATGGCGTCGCAAGTGATCCGTGGACGGCCGCGCAGGTCGAGAAGCGCCGTGACCTCCCGGTTGCGGAGCTGCTCGACGAATGGGGGCAGTACGGTCCCGAGTTCGAGGAGCTCCTCGTCGCCGCGCCCGAGGTGATCGCCGGTCAGGCGCTGTTCGACGCGGTGACGCACGAGCACGACGTGCGGCAGGCTCTTGCGTGTCCCGGCGCGCGCGACAGCCATGCGATGGAGCTGAGTTGGGACTGGCTCGTGGGCGTACGGACGCAGGGGGGCGCACCCGCCATCCGCTTCGTCACCGAGCGAGGAGACGAAGTGGCCGGTACGGGGAAGCCGGAGGTGACCGTCCGCGCCCCGCGCTTCGAGCTGCTGCGCGCCACCACGGGCCGGCGCACCGCGGAGGAGATGACGAGCTACGGGTGGGAGCCGGCTCCCGACATCACGACCCTGCTCGCCGCACCCTTCTTCACGATTCGCACCGACTCGCTCGGTGAGTAGTCACGCCAGCTCGCCGAGCACGCCCGCGACGTTGCGGCCGAGCACGTCGAGGCAGTAGCCGCCTTCTTGCACCACGAGCGTCGGACGATCGATCGCCGCGATCGCGGTGCCGATGCGCGGATAGTCGTCGGCGACGAGTCGGAACGTGTCGGGATCCTCGAGCGCGGTGTCGACGCCGAGCGACACGATCACCGCGTCCGGACCGAACTTGCGCACGATCGCGAGCGCGGCCGACAGCGCGGGCGCGTACGTGTCCCACTCGGTGCCCGCCGGCATCGGAAAGTTGCGGTTGCAGTCCTCGCCCGCGCCCCAACCGCGCTCGTTCGCGAAGCCGAGGAAGAACGGATACTCGAACGCGGGATCGGCATGGAGCGAGACGCACAGCACGTCGTCGCGGTCGTAGAAGATCTGCTGGGTGCCGTTGCCATGGTGGTAGTCGACGTCGAGGATCGCAACGCGTGCGCCGCGATCGGTCCACGCCTGCGCGGCGATCGCGGCGTTGTTGAGATAGCAGTATCCCGCGAACGAATCGACCGCCGCGTGATGGCCCGGTGGTCGGGCCAACGCGTAGGCGGAGTGTTCGCGGCCGTCGGCGACGGCTTCCCACGCGGTGAGCGTGACGTCGACCGCGCCCGCCGCCGCCGTGTACGTCCCCGCGAGGATCGGGTCGGTGTCGTGGGAGTACCAGCCGAGCTGAGCGATGATGTGCTCGAGCTCGACGTGGGGCTGATCGCGGATTGCACGGGCGTACCCGGCGGCTTCGGACGACTCGTCCAGGCCCGTCGCATCGCGCCAACGCGCGTGCGCGTGCTGGAGGAACTGCAGGTACTCGGGTGAGTGCACCCTCGTGATGGGCGCGGCGCCGAAGGGGCGGGGGGCCTGGGCCGGTCCGAGCCCCGCGTCGGCGATCCCGCCGAGGATCCGGTCGACGCGTTCGGGAATCTCGGGCGGGTCGATGCGCCGCCCGGCGTCGAGGAACGGCTCGCGGGGGTGGTGGGCTCGGTGTGCGTCGGAGGCGACGATCAGCATCCCGAAGCTGTACCACGCGGCGGTCGGCGCGATCATCTATGGATGATCGCTGCGTTCTCCATCACGCCACTCGGGATCGGCATTGCGGTGAGCGAGCCCGTCGCGGAGGCCGTCCGCCTCGTGCGCGACAGCGGACTCCCGAACGAGACCAACGCCATGTTCACGAACGTCGAAGGTGAGTGGGACGAGGTCATGGCCCTGATCAAGACGTGTGTCATGACCGTCGCGGAGACCGCACCGCGAGTCAGCGTGGTCATCAAGATCGACCATCGACCCGGAGTGACCGACGCGCTGCACGGCAAGGTCGACGCGATCGAACAGCGGCTGCGCGCCCCGTGACCGGTCTCGACGTGCGCGTGTTCACCTTCGATCTCGACCAACCGACGGACGTCGTCGAACGCCTCGACGCGTTCCTCGCGCCGGACGAGCGCGACGCGCGGACGCTGATCCGCGTCGGGCGCGCCGCGACCCGGATCGTCCTGGCCGACGCGCTCGACCTGGATCCGGCCCGGGTACCGATCTCGCGCCGCTGTGCGCACTGCGGGCACGCGACCCACGGTCGCCCGACCGTCACCGGCGGCGCGGCGATCTCGTTCAGTCTCAGCCATTCCGGTGCGTTCGGGGTGCTTGCCGTCGCCGACGGCGACGTGCGCGTCGGCGTCGATGTCGAGGAGGTCAGGCCACGCGGGCATCTGGACGCGCTCGCGGCGCGTGTGCTGAACGACGAGGAGCACGCGTCGTGGCTCGCCCTCGACGACGCCGACGACCGACTCCGCGCGTTCCTGCGCGCGTGGACCGAGAAGGAGGCATACGTGAAGGCGCTCGGTACCGGTATCGCAACTCCGCTGAGAGAGGTGCCGCCGCAGGTGGAGGGGTGGCGAAGGTGCGCGCTCGACCTGGGTGCGGATCGCGTGGCCGCGCTCGCCGTCGATCGAGCCGAGGTCGGCGTGCGGCTGCAACGGGTTGCGCTCGCGCCGCTCGCTACCTCGAATGGCGGAACTGCAGGCTGACGCGGGCACCGGCGGGGCCGACTTTCGGAACCGAGTGCTGCCACGTGGTCTGGGTCGATCCGCCCATCACGAACAGATCGCCGGGGAGCAATCGGAATGGGCGCGAGCGTCCCTGGTGACCGCGCTGCTCGCGGGGTCGCATGCGGAGTGTGCGCCCCGATCCGAGCGAGACGATCGCGACGACGGGCTCGACGATCGCGGGATCGATGCGGTCACCGTGCCAGGCGACGCTGTCGCGACCGTCGCGGTACAACGCGCCGCCGACGCTGTCGAACGCGCGCTCGTAGCGCGTGCGCAAGGCCGCGGCGATCTCCGCGAGGATCGCGGGGACGCTCGGGTCGCTGAGCGTCCGTCCGTACCACGCCGTCAGCCGGGGCTCTTCGACCATGCGGTCGTACATCCGGACCGTACGGTGCTCCCACGGCGCGTGCGCGACGACGTGTTCGAACAACGTGTCCGCGCCGTGCACCCAACCCGCGACGTGATCGACCCACGCCGTCTCGTCGAGCGCGATGTGCCGGGCGCCGCGAAACATCGGGTCGAGCGCGGGTGGCGCGCCGGGATCGCCGAGCAGGGTCGGCTGCCAACTCAGACGACTCGGACCCGAACGCACGTTCGCCACGCGCGCCAAGGTAGCGGTCGCGGGCGGGTACCGTGAGGTCGTGCTCGACGACGAAGAGGACTACACGGACGAGCAGCCCGACGATGCCGACGGCGCAGTGGCGGCCCACGCCGACCCGGCGCCGATCGAGCGGTTTCGGCGGACCTCGATCGGCACCGCGCTCGCCGCGGGATTGCTCGGGTTGCGCGACGTGCTCGAACCGCCCAAGGACGAGACGCCGGCGATCGTCGAGGACTGGGCCGGCGGGGAACCCTTCACCGATCCGATCGTATTGCGCCTCGACCCGGACCACCCCGAGGACTCGATCGTGATGGTGCGCCCCGGCCTCGCCGCGAAGCGACCGAAGCCCTGACGACGATCGGCTCGGTCAACCCCTTGCCGTGACGCGCTCGCGCGCGACCGTGTAACGCGACAACCGCTCGGGGATGGGCTCGACTCCGAGGCCCGGACCGGTCGGGACGCGCAGCCGGCCGTCGTCGATGACGAACGGCTCGGTGAGGTCACCGTCGACCCCGAAGTAACGCTCCGACGCCGAGCAGTCGCCGGTGCGCGTGCATCCCGGCAAGGCCGCGACGGCGAGCAACGCGGCGCGTCCGATGCCCGTCTCCAACATACCGCCGGGCAGTGCGTCGATCGCGCCGCGCACGCATGCGTCGTGTACCCGCAACGCTTCGCCGATCCCGAGCCTCCCGACCTTGATCGCGATCGCGTCGCACGCGCGCCGGTCGATCGCGTCGTTCGCCACCGCGACGCTCGTGATCGTCTCGTCGAGACAGATCGGCGTGCTGACGTGCTGCACGAGGCGAACATGCTCGGCCAGGGCCTCCGGTGCACAGGGCTGCTCGACGCACTGCAGCGCGAGGTCGCCGATCCGTTCGAACAGGTGGAGGGCCGCGTCGGGTCCGTAGCTCCCGTTCGCGTCGGCGGCGAGCTCCACTTCGGAGCCGGGGCCGAGCTCCGCGCGGGCCGCGGCGAGCACGTCGACGTCATGACCGGGTTCGATCTTGCACTTGATGCGGCGGTACCCGGCCGAGGCGTAGGCGGCGACGGCGCGGCGCAGCGTGTCGAGGTCGTCGAGCAGGCCGACGGCAACTCCGGCATCGACGGCCGCACGGCCGGCGCCGAGCCAGACCGCCAGCGCCACCCCCTCGGCGCGTAGCCGGGCGTCGATCAAGGCGCATTCGAGCGCGGCACGCGCGGCGGTGTGCCCTCGGACGTCGTCGAGGCTCGCGCCGGCGAACGCTCGGGGGAGCAGGTGGTCGCGCAGCGCGAGCCGCGCGTCGTCGATGGTTTCGCCGTCGTATGCGGGCGTCGACTGCGCGGTGCACTCGGCCCAGCCGATACCCGCGGCCGTGCGGACCCGGAGCAGGAGTGCCTCCTTCGCGGTGGTCGTGACCCGCGCCGTCCGGAAGGGGGTGACGAGCGGCAACCGCACGCGCAACAACTCGACCTCGTGCAGCGCGTCGCCCACCCGGCCGAGCGTACGCGCGAGCGAGCCCGGGCGCGGGGCCCGGGCTCGTCAAATTTGATGACCGCGAAGCGGTATCTCAGCGGCGCTTGGTCGCCTTCTTCTTGGCGGGAGCCTTCCGGGCTGCAGTCTTCCGGGCCGGTGCCTTCTTGGCGGCGGTCTTTCGGGCCGGTGCCTTCTTGGCGGCCGTCTTCCTCGCCGGTGCCTTCTTCGCGGCTGACTTGCGGCCCGAGAGCACCGCGTCCTTGAACGCCTTGAGCGGTGTGATGCGTGCGACCCGCTTGGCCGCGACCTTCACCGTCTCGCCGGTGGCGGGGTTGCGTGCCAGGCGCGCGGGACGGTCGATGCGACGGAACTTCGCGAAGCCGGAGATCGCGACGTCTTCACCGGTCGACACCGTCGCAGTGATCAGATCGGTGAACGACGTCAAGAACTCGTCGGCCTGTCGGCGGGTCCACTCGTTGCGTGCGGCGAGCTCGTTCAGCAGCTGGCTGCGGTTCACTGGTCTCCTCCATGCGGTGTTGGCATGCGATATCGGGAACTGCGATGTTGGGAAGTGCGGGGTGCATCGTTACACGTTCCCTGCGCCGATGCGTGGATCTCAGGCCCATTTCTAAAGGTTTTTTCGGCTCCGGCCCCGCTCGCCCGGGCCTCGCCGTGCCAAGGTTGGCGGGTGAGTTCGCCGGTCCTCGTCTCGGATCCCGCCGACCCGCGCCTGGCCGACTACGTCGATCTCGCCGATCCCGAGGTCCGCCGGCGGGTCGAGGCCGACCGCGGGTTCTTTATTGCCGAGTCACCGCTCGTGGTGCGGCGGCTCCTCGGATCGGGACGGCGGGTGCGGTCGGTGCTCGTCACGCCCGCGCAGTACGAGGCACTGGCGGAGGCGTTCGCGCTCGCCCACCTCCAGGCGCCGGTGTACGTGGCCCCGGAGGCCGTACTGCACCGGGTCGTCGGATTCCGTCTGCACCGCGGCGCGGTCGCCGCGGCCGATCGCTGGCCGCTGCCGGCAGCCGGGTCGGTACTGCGCCCGGCGCAGCGCGTCGCCGTCCTCGAGAAGGTCAACGACCACGAGAATCTCGGCGTCCTGTTCCGGAGCGCAGCCGCCCTCGGTGTCGACGCGGTGCTGCTCGACCCGGAGTGTTCCGACCCCCTTTATCGGCGGTGCGTACGGGTGTCGATCGGACACGTCCTGCGGCTGCCGTGGACGCGGATCGCGTCGCTCGACGAGGTGCGGCGCGCGGGCCTCTTGACGTTCGCGTTCACGCCCTCTGCCGACGCTACGCCGATCGACGCCGTCGACTGGCCCGAGCGAGCCGCGCTCGTCTTCGGCGCGGAAGGGCCGGGTCTCTCCGACGCGTGGCTCGGCGGTGCCGACCGGCTCGTGCGGATCCCGATGCAGCCGGGTACCGATTCGCTCAATGTCGCGACTGCCGCCGCGATCGCGTTCTACGCCGCGTCCCTCAGCCGATCGGCATGTCGACCGTGATCCGTCCGCCTTCGATCTCGATCCGTCGCGTCATCGAGACCGCGTCGAGCAGCGCGCGGTCGTGGGTCACGAGGAGCAACGTCCCCGCGTAGCTGTCGAGCGCGGACTCGAGCTGCTCGATCGCGGGCAGGTCGAGATGGTTCGTCGGCTCGTCGAACACGAGGCAGTTGACGCCCTTGGCGCCGAGCAGCGCGAGCGACGCCCGCGTTCGCTCGCCGGGCGAGAGCGAGTCGGCCGGCCGGGCGACGTGCTCGGCGCCCAGACCGAACTTCGCGAGCAGCGACCGCGCCGGGCTCGGGCCCAGCGCGCTCGCGGCCTCGAAGCGGGCGAGGAGTGGAGCATCTCCGGAGAACGCGGCGCGGGCCTGGTCGAGCTCGCCGACGATCACGCCCGGACCGAGCCATCGTTCGCCGGCGTCGAGCGGTCGCCGTCCGAAGAAGGCGTCGAGCAGCGTCGTCTTGCCGCTCCCGTTCGCGCCGACGATCGCGACCCGTTCGCCGTACTCGATCTGGAGGTCGATCGGACCGAGGACGAAGTCGCCCCTGCGTACGATCGCTCCGGCAAGACGCGCGACGATTGTGCCGCTGCGGGGCGCGGCCGCGATCTCCATGCGCAGATCCCAGCCGGCCCACGGCTTGGCGACCGCGTTCGCCTCGAGCCGGGCGAGCGCGCGATCGGTGATCTTGGCCTTCGCCGCGACGTGCTCGCTGCTGTTGCGCCGGAACTCGCGGATGTTCTTGTCGTTCTCACCCGACTTCTTCAACCTCGCCTTGCCCTGCACCGACCATTGGCGCTGGCGCTGCGCCCGGTCGAGCAACTCGCCGCGCTGGGCGCGGTAGTCGGCGTACTCCTCTTCGGCGTGACGCCGGGCGGTCGCGTGCTCGTCGAGATACGACTGCCATCCACCGGCGTACTCGGTCGCGGAGTGCAGGTGCTCGTCGAGCTCGAGGACCGATGTGATCGTGCGGTCGAGGAACGCGCGATCGTGCGAGACGATGACGGCGCCGCCGGTCAGCTCGTCGTGCAGGAAGTGTTCCAATCGCTCGAGGCCGCCGAAGTCGAGGTCGTTGGTGGGCTCGTCGAGCAGGAACACGTCGAAGCGGGCCAGCACGATCGCGGCGAGGCTCACGCGCGCGGCCTGTCCACCCGACAACGAAGGCATGTCGAGATCGAGCACGCGGGTCGGGAGACCGAGGTCGTCACACACCACGCCGAGCCGGGCGTCGAAGTCGGCCGCGCCGAGGGCGAGATAGCGCTCGAGCGCCTCGGCGTAGGTGTCGTCCGTGCCGGGGCGCTGCTCGGCGAGCGCGACCGATGCCCGGTCCAGCGCCTGCTCGGCGCGCGTCACGCCGGTACGGCGCGCGAGGTACGCGCGCGCGGTTTCGCCCGCGCGCCGTTCGGGCGCTTGCGGGAGGTAGCCCACGGTCGCCGCCGGCGGAGTGCGGGTGACGGTTCCCGAATCGGGCGCGTCGAGGCCGGCCAGGATCCTGAGCAGCGTCGACTTGCCGGTCCCGTTGGGAGCGATCACGCCGACCCGGTGCATCGGTCCGACCGTGCACGAGACGTGATCGAGCACGACCCGTGGCCCGTACGACTTCGTGAGGTCACGGGCGACGAGGGATGCGAACGATGCTGATCCCGGCGGGGACACGAAAGGAGACACGGCGACACCTGCGGTCGAGCGGTGGACGAGAGGCTCGGAAGGCGGCCGGATCACGACATCGAGGTCGAGGATAGCCCGACGTGCGAGCATCCCCGACGTGATTACCCCCGACAACTCTCACGACCAGGTGCCGGCCGCGGCGCTCGAGCTCGACGAGGACGGTGAGGCCCACGGGCTCCGGGTCGTCGGCGCCCGCCACGCCGGCGTGCAGTTCGAACGCGCGCGCCTCGTCGACGTCGAGCTCGTGCGCTGCGACCTGTCGGGCTGCGACTTCGCGGAGTCGGTGTGGCAACGGGTGAAGCTCGTCGACTGCCGGGCCTCGGCGATCGAGCTACCGCAGTCGATGCTGCGCGAGGTCTCGTTCGTCGATTGCCGGATGGAAGACGCGAATCTCCGCCTGGCCCGGCTGCAACGCGTCCGCTTCGACGCCTGTTCTCTCGGGCGGGCCGAGCTCATCGGCGCGCAGCTCGAGGATGTGGTGTTCGACGGCAGTGATCTCGCCGGCGCCGACTTCTCGAACGTCAGATGCTCCGGAGTCGACCTGCGGCGCTCCCGACTCGACGGTCTGCGCGGCGTCGGGTCCCTCGCCGGCGCGACGATCGGTGCCGACCAGCTCGTCGGCTTCGCTCCCGCGCTCGCTCAGGCACTCGGCCTGAAGGTACGAGCGGACGATCCCGGCGCCGAGGACGCCCGATCCGACCAGTAGCCGCTCCCGCCCGACGTCTCCTGCGCTCCGGTTTTGTTCGACCCGGCGCTCGTCACCCCCCGCTAGAATCGTTGTGCTCCGCCACGGGCCAATGTCGTCCCGCGGCGGCCAGATCCCACCGGAGCTGACCGCCTGAAACGAGGACGACACCGCAGTGGCCGATCGCGAGCTACCCCCGCTCTACGACCCCCGATTCGAGCACGACTCGTGCGGCGTCGGCTTCGTCGTCGACATCCGGGGCCGCAAGAGCCACGCGATCGTCGACCAGGCGCTCACGGCCGTCTGCTGCCTGAACCACCGCGGCGCGGCGGGCGCGGAACCCGACACCGGCGACGGCGCGGGGATCCTGGTGCAGATGCCCGACGGCTTCTGTCGCGCGACGGTCGGCTTCGAGCTCCCTTCGTCGGGCGCCTACGCCACGGGCATCGCGTTCGTCCCGGCCGACCGCGTCGACGCCACCACCGACGCGGTGGCCAAGGTGCTCGCCGACGAAGGCTTCACGCTGCTCGGCTGGCGGACGGTGCCGGTCGACGCGGCCCGCCCGGGCGCGTCGTCGCGCGAACTGATGCCCGCCTTCGTGCAGGTATTCGTCGCGAAGAACGGCCTCGCCGGCGACGAGCTCGAACGCCACGTCTACCTCGCCCGCAAGCGCATCGAGCACGAGACCGAGGCGTACTTCGCGTCGCTCAGCGGGCGCGTGGTCGTGTACAAGGGCATGCTCACGCCCGACCAGCTCGGCGAGTTCTACCCCGACCTCCGCGACCCGCGCTTCGAGAGCGCGCTCGCGCTCGTGCACTCGCGCTTCAGCACGAACACGTTCCCGAGCTGGCCCCTCGCGCACCCGTACCGGATGCTCGCGCACAACGGCGAGATCAATACCGTTCAGGGCAACGAGAACTGGATGCGCGCCCGCGAGGGCGTGATGGCGAGCACAGTGCTCCCGGGCGATCTCGAGCGCGCCTTCCCCATCTGCACGCCCGCGGCGTCCGACACCGCTCGCTTCGACGAGGCGCTCGAGCTGCTCAACCTCGCCGGCCGACCGCTCCACCACGCGATCTTGATGATGATCCCCGAAGCGTGGGAGAACCACGAGAGCATGGACGCGCCGCGTAAGGCGTTCTACCGCTACCACGCGGCACTGATGGAGCCGTGGGACGGTCCGGCCTCGATCGCGTTCAGCGACGGCACCGTCGTCGGCGCGGTCCTCGATCGCAACGGCCTGCGGCCGTCGCGCTACTGGGTCACCGACGACGACCGCGTGATCATGGCGAGCGAGGTCGGCGTGCTCGACATCGATCCGGCGAAGATCGTAAAGAAAGGACGGTTGGAGCCCGGCAAGATCTTCCTCGTCGACACCGCGCAGGGTCGCATCATCCCCGACGAGGAGATCAAGGCCGATCTCGCGGCGCAGCACCCGTACCAGGCGTGGCTCGACGCCGGGCTGGTGCATCTCGACGAGCTGCCGCCGCAGTTCCCGCTCGTGCCCCAGCACAGCTCGGCGGTGCAGCAACAGCGGATGTTCGGGTACACCGAGGAAGACCTGCGCCTGATCATCGGCCCGATGGCGCGCAACGCCGTCGAGTCGCTCGGCTCGCTGGGCACCGACACGCCGGTTCCCGTGCTGTCCGACCGGCCCCGCATGCTCTACGAGTACTTCAAGCAGCTGTTCGCGCAGGTCACGAACCCCCCGCTCGACGCCAACTTCGAGGCGCTCGTCACGTCGCTCAACTCCGCGCTCGGACCCGAGGGCAACCTGCTCGACCCGACGCCGGAATCGTGCCGGCAGATCGTGTGCCCGACGCCGATCCTCACCAACGAGGAGTTGGCCAAGCTGCGTTACATCGACGACACCGACTCCGCCGTGCCGGGGTTCACGCCCTTCTCGGTGTACTGCCATTACTCGGTCGCCGAGGGCGGCGAGGGTCTGCGCATGGCCATCGACAGTGTGCGCACCCAAGTCAGCGAGGCGATCGCGAGCGGCGCGAACCTCGTGATCCTCTCCGATCGTTACGCCGACGCGGAGAACGCGCCCATCCCGGCGCTGCTCATCACCTCGGCGGTTCACCATCACCTCGTGCGCGAGAAGACGCGCACGCAGGTCGGGCTCGTCGTCGAGACGGGCGAGGCACGCGAGGTGCACCATTTCGCGTTGCTGTTGGGTTACGGCGCCGGCGGCATCAACCCGTATCTCGCGTTCGACACGATCCGCGACTTGTGTCGCGAAGGCGGGCTGAGCGGGCTCACGGAGCGCAAGGCGGTGAAGAACTACGTCAAGGCCGCGGGCAAGGGCATCCTCAAGGTGATGTCGAAGATGGGGATCTCCACGGTCGCGTCCTATACGGGCGCGCAGATCTTCGAGGCAGTCGGCCTGCAGAGGACGCTCGTCGACGAATACTTCACCGGAACCGCGTCGCGCATCGAGGGCATCGACCTCGACGTGATCGCCGAGGAGGTCGCCCGGCGTCACAACATCGCGTATCCCGACCGGCCCGAGGAGCTTGCGCACCGCGAGCTGACCGTGGGCGGCGAGTACCAGTGGCGCCGTGAAGGGGAGTACCACCTCTTCAATCCCGAGACGGTCTTCAAGCTCCAGCACTCGACCCGCTCGGGTCGTTACGACGTGTTCAAGCAGTACACGAAGCTCGTCGACGAGCAGTCGCGCCGCATCGCGACCTTGCGGGGACTCTTCGAGCTGCGCACCGGCGCCCGCGCGCCCGTGCCGATCGACGAGGTCGAACCGGTCGCCTCGATCGTGAAGCGCTTCTCGAGCGGCGCGATGAGCTACGGCTCGATCTCCAAGGAAGCACACGAGAACATCGCCATCGCGATGAACCGTCTCGGCGGGCGTTCCAACACCGGCGAAGGCGGCGAGGACCCCGACCGGTTCGTGCGCGACGCCAACGGCGACTTGCGCCGCAGCGCGATCAAGCAGGTCGCGTCCGGGCGCTTCGGAGTGACAAGCGAGTACCTCGTGAACGCCGACGACCTGCAGATCAAGATGGCGCAGGGCGCGAAGCCGGGCGAGGGCGGCGAGCTCCCGGGCCACAAGGTGTATCCGTGGATCGCGAAGACTCGGCACTCGACCCCCGGAGTCGGGCTCATCTCGCCGCCGCCGCACCACGACATCTACTCGATCGAAGATCTCAAACAGCTGATCCACGATCTGAAGAACGCGAACGACCGTGCCCGCGTGCACGTGAAGCTGGTCGCGGAAGTCGGGGTCGGGACGGTGGCGGCGGGCGTATCGAAGGCGCACGCCGACGTCGTGCTGATCTCGGGTCACGACGGCGGCACCGGCGCCGCGCGACTCACCTCGATCAAGCACGCCGGCGTGCCGTGGGAGCTCGGACTCGCGGAGACGCAGCAAACGCTGTTGCTCAACGGGTTGCGCGACCGGATCGTCGTGCAGGTCGACGGGCAGCTGAAGACGGGCCGCGACGTCGTGATCGCGGCGCTCCTCGGTGCCGAGGAGTTCGGCTTCGCCACCGCGCCGTTGGTCGTGAGCGGTTGCATCATGATGCGGGTTTGCCACCTCGACACGTGCCCGGTCGGAGTCGCGACCCAGAATCCGGAGCTGCGCAAGAAGTTCTCGGGCAAGCCCGAGTTCGTCGTCAACTTCTTCGAGTTCATCGCCGAAGAGGTGCGCGAGCATCTTGCGGCGTTGGGTTTCCGTTCGATCGAAGAGGCGATCGGCCGAGTCGAGTTGCTGGACGTCCACCGGGCCGTCGATCACTGGAAGGCACGCGGGCTCGACCTCTCGCCGATGCTCGCGGCGCCCGTAAACAAGTACGACCAGACGCTGTTCTGTTCGAAGCCGCAGGATCACGGGCTCGACAAGGCGCTCGACCGGCAACTGATCGCGGACGCGCGCGAGGTGCTCGAGACCGGCGAGGGTCAGGTCCGCAAGTCGTACGCCATCCGCAACACGAACCGCACGGTCGGCACGATGCTCGGCTCGGAGCTCACCCGGCGCTTCGGGGGTGAGGGGCTGCCCGACGGAACGATCGACCTCTCGTTCCAAGGTTCGGCCGGTCAGAGCTTCGGCGCGTTCGTGCCGCGCGGCATGGTGCTCCGACTCGAGGGCGACGCCAACGACTACCTCGGCAAGGGCCTGTCGGGCGGCACGCTGGTGGTGCGCCCGGCGCGCACCGCGAAGTTCGTCGCCGAGGAGAACATCATCGCGGGCAACGTCATCCTCTACGGGGCCACTGGTGGGTACGCCTTCATTCGCGGCCTCGTGGGCGAGCGGTTCTGCGTGCGCAACTCGGGCGCGACCGCGGTGGTCGAAGGTGTCGGCGACCACGGTTGCGAGTACATGACCGGTGGGCGCGCCGTGGTGCTCGGCGCGACCGGACGGAACTTCGCGGCCGGGATGAGCGGCGGCTATGCGTTCGTGCTCGATCCGGATCGGTCGCTGTTCTTGCGCGTCAACCGCGAGATGGTCGATCTCGACGTCCTCGACGACGACGAGGACGTCGATTGGCTGCGCGGCGTCATCACCATGCACCTGGAGATGACCGGCTCGGCAGTCGCGGAACGCCTGCTCTCCGACTGGTGGAAGAACGTCCGCCAGTTCACCAAGATCTTCCCCAAGGACTACAAGCGTGTGCTCGAAGCACAACGCGACGCCGTCGAACGCGGCGTCGACGTCGACGAGGCAGTAATGGCGGCCGCTCGTGGGTGAGACTTCGGGGTTCATGAAGCATGATCGGGAGCTGCCGCGGCGGCGGCCCATCCCGGTGCGGATCGCCGACTGGCAGGAGGTCTACGAGGACTTCCCGGCCGAGAAGGTGCGCGTGCAGGGTGCGCGCTGCATGGATTGCGGCATCCCGTTCTGTCACACGGGCTGCCCGCTCGGGAACCTCATCCCCGAGTGGAACGATCTCGTATACCGCGACCGCTGGGAGGCCGCGTCGGAGCGCCTTCACGCCACGAACAACTTCCCGGAGTTCACGGGAAGGTTGTGCCCGGCGCCGTGCGAGGCCGCGTGTGTGCTCGGGATCAACGAGCCGGCGGTCGCGATCAAGCAGATCGAGGTCTCGATCTCGGACCGCGCGTGGGACGAGGGCTTCGTGCGGCCGGTGCTGGTGGAGAAGAAGACGGGCAAGCGCGCGGCCGTCGTCGGTAGCGGACCGGCCGGGTTGGCGGCCGCGCAGCAGCTGACGCGCGCCGGCCACGACGTCATGGTGTTCGAGCGGGCCGATCGCGTCGGCGGGCTGCTGCGCTACGGCATTCCCGAGTTCAAGATGGAGAAGCGTCACCTCGACCGCCGGATCGCGCAGATGGAGGCGGAAGGGACGCAGTTCCAGACGAACGCGAACGTCGGCGAGAACGTTCCGGTCGGCGACCTCGAGCAGTTCGACGCCGTGGTCCTCGCGGGTGGCGCGACTGCGTGGCGCGATCTTCCAGTGCCCGGCCGCGAGCTGTCGGGCGTGTACCAGGCGATGGAGTACCTGCCGTGGGGGAACCGTGTGCAGCAGGGCGATCTCGACGAGGCGCCGATCTCGGCGTACGGCAAGCGGGTCGTCATCATCGGCGGAGGCGACACCGGAGCCGACTGCCTCGGCACCACGATCCGTCAGGGTGCGATCGAGATACACCAGTTCGAGATCCTTCCCCGTCCGCCCGACGAGCGCGTCGAGTCGATGCCGTGGCCGACCTACCCGATGATCTACCGGGTGTCGTCCGCGCACGAGGAGGGCGGCGAGCGCGTGTACGCGGTGAACACCGAGTGCTTCCTCGGCGACGACGACGGCAATCTGCGCGCGCTGCGCGCGCACCAGGTCGAGCAGGTCACGGTCGACGGGCGGATGACCTTCGAGCGCATCGAGGGCTCCGATTTCGAGTTGCCCTGCGAGCTCGTGTTGCTCGCGATGGGTTTCGTCGGTCCGCAACGACCGGGGCTGCTCGAACAGCTGGGCGTCGACGTCAACGAACGCGGCACCGTGGATCGGGACGCGGCCTTTCGCACCAACCTCGCGAACGTGTTCGTATGCGGCGACATGGGCCGCGGTCAGAGCCTCATCGTCTGGGCCATCGCCGAGGGACGGTCGTGCGCCGCCGCCGTAGACGAGTTCCTGATGGGCGAGACCCTGCTCCCCGCACCGATCGCGCCCGACACGGTCCAACTGCGCTGATTGGTGCAACCGCCTCGGGCCGCCCGCCCCGGGGGGACTGCGGCGGACGGCCCGAGCAGTGCATCGTCATCCTGGCGGACTCGCGTTTCGGGCGCGCGGCCGATGTGAGACGGGAAGATGAATTCGGGGCGGCTGCGGCGCGGGGGTGAACCGCTCAGCCGCAGGTCAACCGAGGGTCAACTGTGGTGCGCGACGCCGGCTCGCGTCGCGTGCCAGAGGAGCTCTTCGGCGAGCTCGTCGACCGCGGCCTGGGCGAGATCCAACAGCTCCCACTTCTGGAAGTCCCGTGCCCGCGCCGCCGGAATGACCGGTTCGAGCGTCAGGCGCACCTCGTCGGCGCCGGTGGCCTCGAGGTGCAGCGTCGCCGCGGTCACGGCCCGGCCGGCGTGGTTCCACAGCCGGGCCTCGGTCGTCCAGGACGGTCCGGTAGAGGTGAAGCGGGCGTCGACCTCCGCGCCGCCGAGCCTTCCGAGCGTCCAGCACAGCGCAGGCGTGACGGAATCGCGGCGGAGCCGCAACATCACGTCGTCCAAGAGCGCGCCGTCGATCGGCAACGTTCGCCCCACGCTGATGACACCGGCGGCATCCATGCGATCCCTCCCTGGACCTGTTCCCCGTAGGAAGAGCATCGGCATAATCGCCACCCGACTGAACCCCGAGCCGGGCACGGAGTCCCGCTCCTGCGAGCGGGTCCGGGGGGTTTGTGACGACTCCGTCCCGTACGATCCGAGCATGTTCGAATGGCCCGAAGAGTTGCAGATGGTGCGCGACGCGGTCCGCCAGTTCGTCGACAACGAGATCCGACCGCACCGCGAGGAGCTCGAGCACGGCGACCTCCCGCCCTACGACCTGTTGCGCAAGCTGTACACCACGTTCGGCATGGGTCAACTGGCGGCCGATGCTTTCGACAAGCGCATCGCGGCCGAGGAGGCGGCGGGCACGAATTCGGTGTCCGAGGTGCCGGACGGCGCTCCGTCCCGCTCGCGCGAAGAGTCGCGCGGTGGGGGTTACACGCTGTTGCCGATCATCGAGCTCTGCAAGTGCTCGCCCGGCATGGTCACCGCGCTGGGCGTGTCGGTCGGTCTCACCGCGACCGCCATCAACTCGCGGGGCACGATCGCGCAGCGCAAGCGCTGGGCGCGTGACCTCCTGACGCTCGACAAGATCGGCGCGTGGGCAATCACCGAGCCGAACTCCGGCTCCGACGCGTTCGGACAGATGGCCGCCACCGCACGACGTGACGGCGAGGAGTACTTGCTCAACGGGTCGAAGACGTTCATCACCAATGGTCCGCATGCCGACACGATCGTCTTCATCTGCAAGCTCGACGAAGGCAACCCGCCGGCCGAGCGAACGGTGCTGCAGTTCGTGCTCGACAAGGGCATGCCCGGGCTCGAGCAGTCGAAGCCGCTGCGCAAGATGGGTCTGCACTCGTCGCCGACGGGGATGCTCTTCCTCGACGACGTGCGGGTCGGCCGCGACCGCCTGCTCGGCGAGGACGAGGAAGCCTTCCGCGGCAGCGGGGGTCGGGAGGCCAGCAAGGCGACGTTCATCATCGAGCGATCGGGCGTCGCGGCGATGGCTCTGGGCATCATCGAGCGTTGCCTCGAGAAGTGCGTCGACTACGCCAAGGAGCGTCAGCAATTCGGCCGGCCGATCGGGGAGTACCAGCTGATCCAGCTGAAGCTCGCCAAGATGGAGGTCGCGAGACTCAACGTCGAGAATCTCGTGTTCCGAGTGCTCGAGTCGTCTCAAGCCGGCAAGCCGATGACGCTTTCCGAAGCTTCGGCGATGAAGCTCTACTCGGCGGGCGCGGCCACGGAGGTTGCCCTCGAGGCGGTGCAGCTGTTCGGTGGCAACGGCTACATGGCCGAATACGAGGTCGAGCAGCTGGCGCGAGACGCCAAGGTGTTGCAGATCTACGCCGGCACCGACGAAATCCAGGTCGGACAGATCGCGCGCGCGTTGCTGGCGTAGCCGAGGCCGGAGTCGGAGATCGCGTGCCATGCCGGTCGAGCCCCCTTCGTGTGTCTGGGACTTCCCGAAGGCCGACTCCGCGGGTTCCGAGGTTGGCGCGGACGGCATCGTCGCCGTCGGTGCCGATCTGGAGCCGGGCACCTTGCTCGCCGCGTACCGGCGCGGCCTCTTTCCCATGTACGCAGATCGAATGCTCGCGTGGTGGTCGCCCGATCCCCGCGGGATCATGCCGCTCGACGGCTTTCATCGCAGCGGGTCGTTGCGACGCGCAATCGACCGTTTCGAAGTGCACGTGAACACGGCTTTCGTCGACGTGATGCTGGGCTGCGCCGACGCGCGCCGTCCGCACGGATGGATCGACGCGTCGTTCGTCGATGCGTACACGCGCTTACACGAATTGGGGTGGGCGCACTCCGTCGAGACGTGGCGGGACGGCGAGCTTGTCGGTGGCTTGTACGGAGTGCGCATCGGCCGGTTCTTCGCGGGTGAATCGATGTTCCATCGGCTCACCGACGCGTCCAAGGTCGCGTGCTGGGCGACCGTCGAGCTCTTGCGCCTCGATGGCGTCACCCTTTTCGACGTCCAGTGGACGACGCCTCATCTGCGCTCGCTCGGTGCGGTCGACGTTGGGCGCGCGGAGTACCTGCGGTTGCTAGGTTCGGCTTCCATGGAACCGGTGCAGATCTTCCACAACCCGTCGTGCAGCAAGTCGCGCGGCGCGCTTGCAATTCTCGAGGAGCGGGGGCTCGGCGCGCAGGTCGTGCGCTACCTCGACGCGCCTCCCGACCGTGCGACCCTCGAGCGCATCCTCGACTCGATCGCCGACGATCCGATCGCTCTCGTCCGTACCGGCGACGCCAAGTTCAAGGCCGCGGGTCTGTCCAAGGCCGACGTGCAGACGCGCGCCCAGGTGATCGAGGTGCTGTTGCAGCATCCGGAGGTCATGGAGCGGCCGGTCGTGTTCGTCGGCGATCGGGCAGTGATCGCCCGGCCGCCGGAGAAGTTGCTGGATCTGCTCGGCTGAACCGGTCAGTCGCTGATGCGCGCCTTTGCGATGACGCTCGTCGCCGCGACCCGCACGAGCAGCTCGCCGGGTACCGCGTTGCGGCGGCCGAACTCCTCCGCGCGTTCCGCGCCCATGTATCGCGCTCCGAGGCGTGTCGCCCACACCAATATCTCGTCGAGGTCGCGGCCGATGCGAGCGACGCCTTCGATGGTGACGAACGAGAAGGGAGGGCGGTCGTCGTCGACGCACAACGCGACGCGGTTGTCGCCGCGACTTATGGCCTTTCCCTTGACTGTGTCGACACCGGTCGTGAACATCACGTCGTCGCCGTCGAGCACGAACCAGATCGGGACCACGTGCGGGGCCCCGCTCCGCCGGATCACCGCCAGCTTGGCCGTGCGGGTTCCCGCGCTCAGGAACGCCCGGCGCTCCTCGTCGGACATGTCGACAGTCACGGCCGAACGGTAACCTCACGGCCATGATGCTGCCTTCGCAGGAAGACGTGCGCGCCGAGATCAAGGCGTGGCTCGAGGAGAACTGGAACGCCGATCTGACGGTCGGAGAGTGGTGGGACGTCCTCGCCCGGTCCGGCTACGCGGCACCGACGTTCCCCGAGGACACGTGGGGCAAGGGTTGGACGCGCGATCTCGCGCTCGTGGTGAACGAGGCAATCGCGGAGCACGGTGCGATCGGGCCGCCCGCCGGCCTCGGATACCTGCTCACCGCGCCGACGATCGTCGCGCACGGCAACGAGCGTCAGAAGCAAGAGGACCTGCTGCGGATCCTGAACGGGCAGGACGCGTGGTGTCAGCTCTTCTCGGAGCCGGGGGCCGGTTCCGATCTGGCCAGTCTCTCTACCAAGGCGGCGAAGGACGGCGACGAGTGGATCGTCACGGGCCAGAAGGTGTGGACGTCGACTGCACAGTTGACGAACCTCGGCATGCTCATCGCCCGTACGGCACCCGAGCTTCCCAAGCACAAGGGCATCACCTACTTCAAGTTCGACATGCGCCAACCGGGTGTCGAGATCCGACCACTGCGGGAGATGACCGGCCGAGCACTCTTCAATGAAGTCTTCATCGACGGGGCGCGCGTGCACGACGACGACATCATCGGCGGGCTGAACAACGGTTGGGCCGCCGCGAACACGACGCTCATGGCCGAGCGCGCCGGACTCGGAACCGGCGGCTCCGGCGCGGCGGGCAACGCGTTCCCGGGTCCGATCGCCGGACAGCTCGAGAGCCGGGCCGGCGACCACGTGGGCAAGGTGCGTACGGGCGGTACCGGCGGAGGAGGTGTTGCGGCCGCGCAACGCCTCGTGAAGCTCGCGCGGGAGCTCGGCAAGAACACCGACCCCACGATCCGCCAGAAGCTTGCGAAGTTGTACACGATGCAACAGATCGGCCGGTTCTCGTCGTTGCGCGCCAAGTCGCCGAATCAGCGCACGGGCGGCGAGCCGAACATCGCGAAGTTGATGATGAGCGATCTCCTCCGGCTCCAGCGCGAGGTCGGCCACGAGATCATCGGCCCGTACGGCATGGTGATGGGAACCGACACGCCGGGCGGGGGCATGGTGCAAGAGGTGACCCTGTTCTCGCCGGGTCCGTCGATCTACGGCGGGACCGATCAGGTCCAGCGCAACATTCTCGGCGAACGCGTGCTCGGCCTGCCGAAGGAGCCGGGGCCCGCGAAGGACACGCCGTACAAGGAATTGCTCGTCAACCGCTGAACGAGGTTCCCGTGCTTGACGAGCTGCTCGCGACGGTCGGAGTCGAGGAACGGATGGTCGCGGGTTCGCGCTTCGGGCTCTGTGCGTTGCACGGCGGACTCGAGCAAGGAACCGCGGAGATCGCGGAGGCGGCCGCCGACGCCGCGGGCGCGTCGTTCTACGCGGTCGTCCAGCCCGACGACCTGCACTGGCACGTCCCGTCGCATCGCTACGACCCCGCGCTCTCCGACGGCCTGCGCGCCTTTCTCGCCGGCATCGACATCGTCATCTCGGTGCACGGCTTCGGCGGCGTGCGCGACGCCGACGATCGTTGGACGACCGCGCTGCTCGGTGGCACGAACCGAGAGCTCGCGGCCGAGCTCGCGGGCGCGTTGACGCGGGCGCTCCCGCAATATCGTTGGATCGCCGATCTCGATGCGATGCCCCGGCATCTGCGCGGCCTGCATCCCGCAAACCCGGTGAACCGTGCTTCGAAGGGCGGGGTGCAGCTCGAGTTGCCGCCGCGCGTGCGCAGAACCGGCACCGACTACGACGCGCTGGTCACTGCTCTTGCAGGAGTGGCAGAAGGTGCGCGACGTCGTTGTAACGACGCAGGATGATGCGCTCCTTCTCGGCGACGACCTCGCTGATCGACGCATTGTCGGCGCCCGCGAACGCGAACCGTCGCGCACCCGTGACGCGGTGGAGCAGCTGACCGATAACTCCGCCGTGCGACACGACGACGACGCGCTGATCCGGATGTGCGGCCACGATGCGTTGAAACCCTCGCCAGACCCGCGCGTCGAACTCGTCGTGCGGCTCGGATCCGGGGATGACGTCCCAACGTTCCTGCACGAAGATCTGCTCGAAGATCGGGTCGCGCCGGGCCGCGCGGCGCCGGAACTCGCCTTCTTCCCAGTCGCCGAGGAACACCTCGCGCAGGTCGGGCTCTTCGACCGGTGTCAGCCCGGCGCGTGCGGCGAGCGGCGCGGCGGTCTGGTGCGTTCGTTGGAGCGACGTGACGTAGATCGCGGCGATGGGTTCGTGCTGCAGGCGTTGCGCGAGCAGCTCGGACTGCTGCGCGCCGACCGGGTCGAGCGCGGGGTCGCCGTGACCGTCGCGGGTCGGGAACGGGCGATCGGGATGCGCCGGCGCCGACTCGCCGTGGCGGACGAGGAGCACGGTGGTGGCGCCGGGAGGCGGCGTGAACCGGTGTTGACGAAAGCCCTCCGCCGGTACCTCGGGTTCTTGTACCTCGGGTTCGTGCATCTCGGGCTCGGCGGTCGTCACGAGCGTGAAGTTAGCGCCCCGCTAGGTTTCGCCTCGTGGGCGAACGACGCGTCACCAGCATCGGCCGGCACGTCGGACTCGACGATGTCGGACCCGACGCCCGCGCTCGACTCGACGCGTTGGCCCGCATCGTGCAAGACGTCTCCGACTTCGACGCGTCGAGCGCGCCGATCGATGGAATGGGCCTGTGGATCCTGCGCCGCCTGGCGATCGACATCGCGTTCACGCCGCGATTTCGCGCGGAGGTCACCGCGCGGACGTGGTGCAGCGGGGTCGGCGCGCGGTGGGCGGAGCGAACCACTCACCTGTATGTCGGCGACCGATTGTGCGCGGAGGCGGTTGCGATCTGGGTGCACACCGATCCGGAGCGCGGAGTGCCCATACCCTTGCCGCCGGATTTCGACGCGGTGTGGGGGGCGACTGCCGCGGGTCGAAAGGTGTCGGCGCGGCTCCGGCATCGGGCGCCGCCTCCCGACGCGCGGCACCGTCCCTGGCCGCTGCGCGCGACCGATGTCGACGTGGTCGGCCACGTCAACAACGCGGCGTACTGGGCCGCGGTCGAAGAGGAGCTCGCGCGACGCGGCCGCCCGCGAGTTCGCCGCGCCGAGATCGAGTTCCGGACCGGTCTCGACCTCGCCGACGCGGTCGACGTCGCCGTCGCCGACACCGACGACGGCTTCGCGGCCTGGCTCTGCGTCGACGGCGACGTGCGCGCGTCGGTCCTCGTAGGCTGCGAGGTATGCAGCACCAACTGAAGCTCGGTTACACGATCGGTTACTGGGGCGCGCAGCCACCCGCGGGCGTGCCCGTCGCGTTGGCCGAGGCCGAGCGGCTCGGTTTCGACTCGTGCTGGACCGCCGAGGCATACGGCTCGGACGCGTTGACGCCGTTGGCGTGGTGGGGCGCGCAGACAACGCGCATCAAGCTCGGTACGTCGATCTGCCAGATCTCCGCCCGCACGCCGACCGCCATGGCGATGGCGGCGCTGACGCTCGATCATCTCTCGGGCGGCCGGTTCGTGCTCGGCCTGGGTGCGTCGGGTCCACAAGTGGCCGAAGGTTGGTACGGCGACGACTACCGCAAGCCGCTCGCGCGCACGCGCGAATACGTCGACATCGTGCGTCAGGTGCTCGCGCGCGAGGCGCCGGTCGTGTTCGACGGCGAGCGCTACCAGTTGCCGTTGCACGGCGGCACCGGCTTCGGCAAACCCCTGAAGTCGATCACGCATCCGTTGCGCGCCGACCTGCCGATCTACATCGCGGCCGAAGGCCCGAAGAACGTCTCGCTCACCGCCGAGATCGCCGACG
>JBBQGQ010000012.1:0-104445 GCA_038323195.1 Acidimicrobiia bacterium
TCTTTGCCTTGATCCCACGTGAGCGAGCGACGCAACTGCGCGGGGAGCTCGACGATCTTCGCGGCGAGCGCGTCCGCGACCACATCAGCCGCATGACCATTCGGCAATGCGATCAGCATGACGAAGCGGGTCTTGCGTTCCGTCGAGACCGTCGACGAGAAGCCCCTCGATGTAGCTGATCGGCTGTTGACGGTCCAAGGTGATGCCGGCTTGCTTTCGTACGGTCGACGCGCGCCCGTCCGCGCCGACGACCAGCGTGGTCCGCAGTTCGGTCGTCTGACCGTTCGTGGCGTACGTCACCGTCGGCGAGTCCCCGACCGCGAGCACGACGTCATGCACGCCCCGCACGACCGTCGCACCGGCGTCGGCCGCAGCGTCGAGGAGGGCCTGGCACGCGTCCGGATGACGAAGGTTCAGTGATCCGGCATGTCGGGGATCATCATCGCCATCGGGATGTCACCGACGTCGCCCGCACCCTCCAGATACTGCTTCCACACCGGAGTGATGTGCGCACCGGCATCCAACAAGACCTGTTCCACCCCGAGGTCACGCGCTTCTTTCACCCCCCAGGGCTGCATGCTCTCGCCCCGCACCCGATCCGCGTACTCGGTGCTTGCCTCCAGCACCGTCGCTCCGACGCCTGCGCCCGCAAGCGCGAAGGCAAGCGACGCGCCGCCGATGCCGCCACCAAGCGACACAACATCCGACCTATCAGCCATGGCCATCCCCTCGACGTTCGGCACCGTAACGCGCGCCGCAAACCTCGTGGCCGGGCTACCTCAACGCGGGGCTGTCAGCGGTGCTCGGGATTGGGAAAATCGAAGCGGCAGCCGGCGTCCCACTCGGAGCGCTGGTTGCCGTGGACTGGGATGCCACCGGCGTCGGTGATCATGCGGGCGAGGTGCAGCAGGTTCCAGGTCATGAACGTGGTGTTGCGGTTGGTGAAGTCATTGTTGGGCCCGCCGGATCCCGGGTCGAGATAGGAGGGGCCGGGACCGGCGGCACCGATCCAGCCGGCATCAGCCTGGGGCGGGATGACGTAGCCCAGGTGCTGTAGCGAGTACAGGACATTCATGGCGCAGTGCTTGACCCCGTCTTCGTTGCCGGTCACGAGACAGCCGCCCACTCGTCCGTAGTAGACGTATTGGCCGGCGTCGTTGAGCAGGTGGCTGTTGCCGTAGAGCCGTTCGATGACTTGGGTGCAGACCGACGACTTCTCGCCGAGCCAGATCGGGGTGCACAGCACCAAGATGTGCGCGGCGTCGACCTGTTCGAAAATGGCCGGCCAATCGTCGCGTTCCCAACCGTGATCCGTCATGTTCGGCCAGACACCCGTCGCGACATCGTGGTCGATCGCCCGGACGATGTCGACGGTGACGCCTTGGCGGCGCATGATCTCGATCGAGATGTCGGCAAGGCCCTGCGTGTGCGACAGCTCGGGTGAGCGTTTGAGGGTGCAGTTGATGAACAGTGCTCGCAGGTCGGAGAAGTTCCACTCGGTCTGCCGGCACAACTGTTCTTGCTGGGCTGTCAACGCGGTCACGTCGTCCATCCTCTCTCAGCGGGGCCACCCACGTAGACAACCACCATCCGCGGTTTGCCCGCTCATCGGTGCGAATATTCGCCCGCAACGGGAAGTGCTGGGTGGTACGGCGGAGGGATCGGAAAGCAAGACACGTGAAGCGCGTGATGCTCGTGGGGGTGGCAGTACTGATCGGTTCGCTCGTGTTCGGCCTGGGTTCCACGGCCGGCGCCGCGAATTATCCGCCGAAGGCCAAGATGGACGTCGCGGTCGAAGGGCAGTCGGCCGCCGCGCCAACGGGCTCGAGTTCCGCCGCGGTCCAAGGGAGTTCGGCTTCAACGCAAGCCGGCCCGAGTACCGCGGTCCAAGGTGCCCCTTTGCCGTTTACGGGAGGCAACTCGGCGGAACTCGTGTGGGCCGGTGCCGCATTGCTCGTCGCGGGTGCGGCGCTCGTGGGTCAGCGGCAGCGCCGGGGCCGTCGCTAGACGACCGCGATCCCGGCACCGATGCGGGGCGGGGCTTGACGATCGGTGCCGGGGCAGTGGCCCGGGTCGGGCCTCTCAGTGCTGGGTGACCTGGAAACAGGCGATGTCGTATTGAGAGACGGCGTGAGTGCTGTTTGCGTGCGCAATCGACGCCGTACCGGGGTTACCTGCGTAGACCGTGCCTGCGGTCCCGTTCGCGTTGAACGGTGAGCCCTGGGCAGACGCCGAAGCCCCTGGTGTCAGTGCCGAGTTCGGGTCGCCGCAGGTCGTGGTAGGTGCGCCGGGCTGGCCCGGGCCGTTCGGGCTGGGCGTCGCACCCGCCGCGGCAGCCGGAATCGCGAGCGCGGCACCAACAACCACGATGAAGGCGGCTCTCCGTAATGTCTTCATGACGACCTCCCGTTGTCGAATTCCAACCGCGCCATACGGACGACAGTCGGGATTGGTTCAACCGATCGCCCTTGCGCACGAATAGGCACCCCGAGCCCGCCCCCCGAGCCCGCCGGTTGGACCAACTCCTCAGGATCGTCGAACTGCGCACACGCGTACGGGCTCGCCGATCCCCTTGAGTGTCCGCCGACGCGCTCGTCCGAACGTCACGCCGGGAAGGTCGCCGACCTCATCGCGAATCGCGGTCGTTGCGAGTATGGCGTCGCCGGGCGCGACCTCGGTGACGCGGGCGGCGATGTTGACTACATGGCCTACGACGTCGTGGTCGCGCTGCACACGCACCTCACCCGTGTGCAGGCCGACGCGCAATCGCAGTGGTTCGGGTTGCGCCTCGAGCAGCTCGAGTCCGGCTAGTACGGCCGCTTCCGGACTCGCGAACGTCAAGAGGAGCCCATCGCCGAGGGATTTCACGGTGCGACCTCCTCGGCTGCGCACGATCGGTCCGACAGTTCGCTGGTGACGGGCGAGCAGCTGGCTCGCTTCGTGGTCGCCGTGCTCGGCCGTGAAGCTCGTGAAGCCTTCGAGGTCGGTGAACGCGACCGTCAAGACGTCGAGCATCCCTTCGTCCGCCCCGTCTTCCGCGCCGGCCGACAACACCTGGATCGTCGACAATCCGAGCGCGGCCAGCGTCGAAGGTCGTTGTTCGACTGTGCGCTCGAGCAGTCGTTCGAGTACATCCATGGGTCGCGCGGCTGTGAATTGCTCATCGGCCGGGCGGTCCAGCCACTCGCGCCGGACGAGACCGAGCTCGATGGCCTTGGCCATCCGATCCGGATCGCGTTGCAGCAGATCGGCGACGCGGACGGCGGCGGTACGGCGCAAACGATGTACTACATCGGTTCCGACGCGGCGGGCGTCACCCGGCTGTGTCGGCACGATCGCTCAGCCCTCGTGCACGTCGGTCGGCACCGATCCGCCACCCTTGATATCCAGTGAACGGCCGCAAGCTCCTGAAACTAGCGCCCTTCGGGAAGGCTTGGCGTCGAGGTCAACCCGCCAGAACCCCGAGGGGGTCTGGGTTCTCTCAGATGCGATCTTGACCTGGCCTTTGGTCCGTCAAGTCTCCCCGGGCGCCGTCCGATGAGTTCTTCGTGGAGGTCGGGACGAATGGACAGTTTGGCGGGCGACTGTCGGCAGTTTTGTACGTGTTGTGTGGGAGTCTTGTCGCGATCGCGGTGCCGCTCGTGCCCTCGGCGCCCGACGCCAACCGGGGTGCGCTCCTCGCAATTGCCGGCGTCACGCTCTTCGCCGGCGCGGTCATCTGGGTGTTGCCGTGGCAACGGTGGCCGCGGGCGTCGTCGTTGCTGCTCCTCCTGCCCACGTTCGCGCTGATCGGCACGTACAACTTCTTCGCGGCGGCCGACGGATTTCGGTACGCGCCGTTCTTCTTCGTCACCTTCGGCTGGATCGGGCTGGTCCACCCGAGAGGTACGTCGGCGAAGGTTCTGCCGCTGGCGGCGGCCGCGTATCTGGTCCCGCTCGGCGCCGGGAACCACTGGAACGCGGTCGCGGTCTGGTCGATCGTGTACGTGTTGCCGTCAGGCGTGTTGCTCGGAGAAGCGACCGCATGGGTCTCGGATCGGCTCGGCCGGACGCAGCGTTCGTTGCGCGAGCGGGAAGCCAGCTTCGCCAAGTTGTTCTTGGAGAACCCGCAGCCCATGTGGGTCTTCGACTTGGAGGACTACCGGTTTCTCGAGGTGAACGCGGCGGCGATCGAGCACTACGGCTACACCCGTGGCGAGTTCTTGACGATGCGCGTCACTGAGATACGACCCGCCGACGACGTGCGAGCGTTTCTCGATGAGGTCGCGGTCGCGCCTGCATTGCACCACAGTCCGTTGGCGTGGCGGCACGTTCTGAAGGACGGCCGGGTGATCGACGCCGACGTGACCGCGCATCGCGTCGAGTTCCAGGGTCGCGCCGCGATGCTCAGCGCGATCCAAGATGTCACGGAGCGCAACGGACTCGAACGGGAGCTACGCCACCGGGCATTCCACGACGCGCTCACCGATCTCGCGAACCGCTCGCTGTTCGCGAACCGGTTGGAGCATGCACTCGCGCGTCAGGCACGCAACGACAGCGCTATCGGCGTGATCGTTCTCGACCTCGACGGTTTCAAGACGGTGAATGACAGCCTCGGTCACACCGTCGGCGACGCGCTCCTGGTCGCGGCCGGTGACCGCCTCCGCAACGCAGTGCGGCCGGGCGACACGGTCGCGCGGCTCGGCGGAGACGAGTTCGCGATCCTGCTCGAAGACGCGCCGACCATCGATCGTCTCGGCGCTCAAGCCGACCGGATCCTCCGCTCTCTCGCGGAACCGTTCGAGCTGGCGGGCAAGAGTCTCGTCGTGACCGCGAGTGCGGGCGTCACGCTCAACCGGCCCGGCGATGGACCCGACGAGCTGATCCGAAACGCCGACATGGCCATGTACCTCGCCAAGCGCGACGGCAAAGCGTGCGTGCGCCGGTTCGAACCGGCCCTGCACAACGCTGCACTCGACCGCCTGGAGCTCGAAGCCGATCTGCGCCGCGCGCTGGGACGCGACGAGTTCGTCGTGCGCTACCAACCCACCATCGAGCTCGCGACCGGCCGGATCAACGGGTTCGAGGCACTCATACGCTGGCAACATCCGCGCCGTGGGCTGCTCGGACCGTTGGAGTTCATCCCGCTCGCGGAAGAGACCGGACTCATCGTCGACATCGGGCGCTGGGTCCTCGATCGGGCGATCCGCCAGGCCCGCGATTGGCAACAACGGCACCTGACGCGCGACCTGACGATCGCGGTCAACCTCTCGGCGCGCCAGCTGCGCGATCCCCACCTCGTCGCCGACGTCGCCGCGGCTCTGCGCGACTCCGGCCTCGCTCCGCGCACCCTCACCCTCGAAATCACCGAGACCGTCCTGATGGACAACAGCGACGCTGCGATCGACCGTCTGCACCAGCTCAAGGCACTCGGGGTCCGCCTCGCCATCGACGACTTCGGGACCGGCTACTCGTCGCTCAACTATCTGCGCGCGCTCCCGGTCGACATCGTCAAGATCGACAAGGTGTTCATCGACGGCGTCGCTTCCGACAAAGAGGCGCGAGGCCTCATCAAGGCGATCCTCAGCATGGCCGACACCCTGGACCTGCAGACGATCGCCGAGGGCGTCGAGAGCCGCGACCAAGCCAACCGGCTCGAACAGCTCGGCGCGGCGCTCGTGCAGGGCTTCTACTACGCGCAGCCGCTGACCCCCGAGGCGGCCGAAGCGCTGATGACGACCGACGCGACCGGGTTGCAAACGCCACCTGCGCCGCGAGATCCGGCGATCAGTCCCCAACACTGATCTTCGGCTGGCGTCGTCCGTACATCCACGGACCTAACGGTGAACGCTGCGTCTCGTCAACGTGGGCGCGGTCGTCGGTAACAAGGACCGCTGCTCCTTGGCTGCTTGTGCTGTGACGCGGACGGGTGTAGGCCTCTGCGAAGGCGGGCCGATTCTCAGGTCCATGTTGCTCGGGGAGTCCTTATGCGCAAGCTGTTCTTGGTCGGCATGGTCGTCGCGCTCGTCGCGGCCTTGGCCGGATGCAAGGTGGTAGTTACACCGACGGCGCCGAACGGCTGGTCCTTCCACAGCGAGGGGCCCAGCGGCTCCAACAGCAGCGGGTACTTCGTGAACGGGCCGGGCACTCCTCCGGCCGGTCGCGGCAGCGCGCTGTTGACGATCGACGGAACCGGACGCGAGAACGTCCAGACGGGCCTCTTCACCGGGAGGCAGCTCTCCACGTTCACCAACTTGACGTACTCGACATACCAGGCGTTCTCCGGATCGCCGAACGAGACCTTGTACCTGCAGTTCGACGTCGACTACGACTCCACCGACTCGTCCACCGCCTACCAGGGCCGGCTCGTGTACGTGCCGTCAGCATCCCAAGCCGTCTTGCCACACGTGTGGCAAACCTGGAACACGATGGACACGAACGCTTCGTGGTACTCGTCGGCCAGCGGTGGCTCTTCGTTCCGTCCGATCGTCGGCGACGCCACCCAAGCGAACCCACCCTGCGACCAGACCACGTTCTGCACCTGGTCGACGCTGATGGCCGACTACCCGAACGCGCGCGTCCGTCCCACGGTAAACAGCGTGGCGGGCGCGTTCCTTGTCCGCGCCGGCGGTCCGGTGACCGGAGGGTTCGTGGGCGCGACCGACAACGTGATCGTCGGGATCGGTGGCAACAACATCGAAACGAACTTCGAGCCCGGTGACGGGAACCAGGTCATCAACCAGGCGGACGCAGCCTCGCGCGGGTTCGCCTTCACGCAGGAAACGGCGAACGGCAGTGGCGCCTTCGTCAGTGGCCCGAACGGCTCGGACGGCTCGGGAAGCGCGAAGCTCACGATCGACTCGACAGGTGGCGAAGCGTTGGTGAACGGCCTCTTCGCCGGCACCCGGCTCGACCACCTCAACTTCTTGTCCTACAAGACCTACCAAGCGGCCGTCGGGCCCCACGCGACGACGCTGCAACTCGACGCCGACTACGACGCGACCGATGGCAGCACGGCGTTCCAGGGCCGCGCCGTGTTCGAACCCGAACTCGCGGGAGCGGCGGCGATAACGAGCGAGACCTGGCAGACCTGGAACCCGCTCACCGCGCCGTCGGGTTGGTGGCAGACCGGCAACGCGATCGTCGGCGGGGTCAACGTCGGACAGACATGTACCCAGGGGAGCCCGTGCTCGTTCGCGCAGCTGCTCGCGGCGTATCCCAACGCGGCGATCCGCCCGATCACCGGACAGTTTGGCGGACAACCGATCGCCGGCGGGATCTGGCTCAAGGCCGGGAGCGGCTGGACAGGCGGATTCACCGGCAACGTCGACTCGCTGAGCGCGGCGGTCGGCGTCGGTGGGGTCAACGGCACCGTGACCTACGACTTCGAGCCGTAGACGCCGAAGCACGGTCGCCGCGGCCCCGGGCTCGGCGACCGTGCTCCGATGTTTGTCACGACCTCATAGAGCGACCGTCACCCGGAGGAACGTTGCGGGGATGGACGTGGCTTCGTCGTTCGGGCTCACGTTCTGGCTGTTGAAGAGCGCTTCCAGCTCGTTCTGCAGATCCGCGGTGCGACCGTTCGCTTCCGCAGCTTCGAAGGCGTTCATCGTCGGCCCGTAATACGCGCGGAACGCAGCAAGGAGCTCGGACGGCGGCGCCGGGTAGACGAATCTGTACGTGTCTCGGGCGAAGGAGATCTTCTCTTCCGGTACGCCCGCGCCCGCAAAGCGTTCGATGACATTGGTTTCGACCCCCCACGTCATGGGGCTGACGAAACCCTCCGGCGGGGCCGGCGAGTACGCGCCGCTGATCTTCAAGATCTGCGCGACGAGCGTCGGATCGTTCGGAATCCAGTTGCCCATGACGATCCGACCGCCGGACCGGGTCACGCGCACCATTTCCTTGGCCACGTCGAACGGCTTGGGTGCGAACATCGCTCCGAAGATGCTCACGACGAGGTCGAACGAGTCGTCGCGCAACTCGTGCAGGTCGCACGCGTCGCCCTCCTGGAACCGGCATTTCGTCAACCCCTCGGCCTGGGCGCGGCGGTTCCCGGCGTCGACCAAATTGCGGGCGACGTCAACACCCAACACGTCGCCACCGAGTCGCGCAGCCGGCAATGCCGTCGTTCCATCGCCGCATCCGAGATCCAAGACCTCGAGCCCGCTGGTTATCCCCAAATCATTGACGAGCGCCTCGCCGCTGTCCCGCATGCTCTCCGCAATGCGAGTGAAATCGCCCTTCTCCCATAGCGCCTTGTTCGGGTTCATCGGATCGTTTCCTTTCGTAGGGACGTCGGAACGAGCGGCGAAGGTGAGATTCGGGTCGGCGGCCCCCGCTTGACTGGTGGTCATTCGCATAAGACACTCGTCCAAGTCAAATCGACCTGTCCGATCGGCCAAGGTGCTGCGATCGTGCGGGGCACGCATCGCGGCGAGATCCCGACGGCCCAGCGCTTGGGCCGGCTCGACCTGCTCGGTGCGGTCCAACGCATCGCGCGAGAACCGTTGAGAAGCCGTAACTCCAAGGGGGCTGTGAGGCGGTCCCGTCGGAGCACGAGGGGAGATCAACATGACCACGCCAACGATCGATCAGCTTCGTGAGCAAGTCCGGGCACCAATCGTCACGGCGGAGGATCCGGGTTACGACGAACTCCGCGCCGTCCACAACGGCATGTTCGATCGGCGCCCGCGGGTCATCATCCAAGCCGAGCAGGTCGCCGATGTCATTGCCGGCGTGAACTTCGCCCGCGACACAGGCTTGGATCTGTCGGTACGCGGCGGCGGACACAGCGCACCCGGGTTCGGAACCAACGACGACGGTGTCGTCCTCGACTTGTCGTTGATGCGAGGAGTCCATGTCGACCCACGGGCGCGCACAGCCCGTGCCGGAGGCGGTGCCACCTGGGGGGACTTCAACTACGCCACCCACGCCTACGGGTTGGCGACCACCGGTGGGGTCATCTCCACCACCGGCATCGGTGGCCTGACCTTGGGCGGCGGCATCGGCTATCTGACCCGCGGCTACGGACTGTCGATCGACAACCTGGTCTCGGCCGAAGTGGTGACCGCCGACGGGAAGGTACGCAACGCCAGCGCGACTGACAACGCGGACCTGTTCTGGGCGATCCGAGGAGGTGGCGGCAACTTCGGGGTTGTCACCTCGTTCGAGTTCCAGCTCCATCCAATCGACGACGTCTACGTCGGCCTCTTCTTCTACGAGCTCGAACACGCAGGGACCCTGTTGCGGTTCTTCCGCGAGTTCATCCCGAACGCGCCCGAGGCCTATGGCGCGTTCCCCGCGTTTCAGATCGCACCACCGTTGGAGTTCATCCCCGCCAACCGCCACGGCGACACGTTCTGCCTCGCGGTCGTGCACTGGGCGGGTCCACTCGACGAAGGCGAGACTGCGATGAAGCCCTTCCGGGACCTCGCACCCGTCGTCGCCGAGATGGTCGGCCCGATGCCCTACCCCGCGCTCAACGCCGCGTTCGATCCGATCTTCCCCAAAGGCATCCGCAGCTACTGGAAGGGCCTCTTCGTCAACGAACTCACCGACGCCGCCATCGAAGCGCACCTCCAGCACGGCCCGAAGGTCCCCGAAGTGAGTGCCACGATGCACCTGTACCCGATCAATGGTGCGTGTCACCGCGTCGGCGCCACCGACACTGCGTTTGCCTATCGAGACGCGACCTTCGCCCCAGTGATCGTGTGCGCGTGGCAGGACCCGGCCCACGACACCGAACGCATCCAATGGGTACGCGACTACTACCAGGCGCTCGCCCCTCACTCCGAAGCCGGCGGCTACGTCAACTTCATGGCCGACGACGACCAAGCCCGCATCCAGGACAACTACCGCCAGAACTACACGCGACTCACCGAAGTCAAACGCACCTACGACCCGGACAACCTGTTCCACATAAACCAAAACATCCCGCCCGCCTCCTAGCTGTCACGGTGTTCGGCGGTAGGAGACGACGCAGGGTTCTGCGCTGCGGGCGACTCCTCCGATTTGGGTGCGCATAGGCAGGACCTCGCCGAACTCGGGGGTCATGGTGTAGGTCGACGTCAGGCGGGCGACGGTACGGACTATGGCGGTCATCGAGAATCGTTGGGCGGGACAGCGGTGCGGCCCGTGCCCGAAGGTCGTCACGGTCACGTCGCGGTGCAAGGATCGATCGCTCCAGCGGCGCGGTGCGTAGTCGATACCGAGCCGCTCGGAGTTCGTCAGCGGAAGCATTGTTGCCAGCTGAACTCCGCGCTCGAGGCGATATTCGTGTTGGCCGTCGACGAAGACGAAGGGTCGCAGCACCTCGCGCGTCATGATCGAACGCTGTCCGAGTCGGACGGCCTCGAACACACATTGTTCGAGGGGCGCATCGGTCGGATGCAGCAGGGCTTGCGCGAGCGACCACGCCAGTGCTGCGAACAGATTGGTCATGGTCGCGATGTGTAGGAGGACCACGTCGCCGGCGATGCCCGGCGCCGGATCGGCGACGTCCTCCCAGCGGCTCGCGATGTCGTCGAAGAAACTCGGTCGACGGTCGGTGCGGGCCAGCAGCGCACTGATGACGACCTCGACCCGCGCGAGTGCTGCGCGCTCGTCGTCCTTGGTCGCGCCCTTCGACCGCTCGGGGTGCACGAACGCCTCGGACCCGTCGAGGATTTCGAACTCGGGAACGAGGTCGGCCATTGGCGCCTCGCGGCCCATCCAACACGCAAGCCCGAGGCGATGTCCGAGGCGACGCGCGAAGTCGAACACGTCGAATGATCCGACGTCGCCCAGTTCCTCGATCGCCGCGTCGATCGCCCAGTCGAGATTGTCGAGATATCCCTGCACCTCCTCGGCGCCGAAGAGGTCGTGCGCGAACGTGCGGCGCTCGACGAAAAGCTCGTCGGGCAGCTTGCGTACGAGCATGCGGTAGTCAGCAAGTCCCTTGCTCGCATCCCTTTCCTCGACCGCGTAGAACGAGCGGAGCCCAACCTCGCTGAAGGTGAACAGGTACGTCGTGCCCGCAGATTCCACGGCGAAGGTGTCGCCAAGCTGCCGGCGGGCCTCCGTCAGCGCAACCACCGGATCGGTCTCCTCCGGCGAGTCCCACGGCATCGCGAAGTCGCTACGAGGCGGGCTCGGATCTATCAGCAGCGTCACGGCTCGCAGCGTCAGTTCAAGTCGACGGCTCAGATTCGACGACGCGCTTGATGCGCTCGAGCGTCACTGTCATGGCGCGCTCGAGATCGGCTCGTCGATCCTTGACCCTCATCAGCCAGCGCTCCGCCAGTGCGTAGTGCCAGCGCAGGTCGCGGAGCATCTCGAACGACTCAGTCAGCCGCGTGCCCGTGCCCTCGGCATCGAGTCGGTAGGTCCATCTGACGTCGGTGCCGACTTCGAACGCGAACTCCCGACCTGAGTCGGCCACCACCACGGTCGGCTTCGTCGACCATGTCACGACGCCACGCTTGTTCGTGCCCTTGAAACGAGCACCAACGGCAGGCCCTGGCGCGCCGTCGAGCCACTTGCACGTGACAGTCTCCGGGCTCCACTCACCCATCCGCGTCACGTCGCTCACGACGCCGTAGACGATCTCGGCCGGCGCGTCGACGTGAACCTGTACCTCCGCGCGTGTTCCCTTCTGCATGTGCACCATTGTCCAGCCGCTGACTCCGCGGGCGCAACCTGGTCCCCGCCTCAGCGTTCAGCGCGTCTCGTACCTCCGCAGGTTCACGATGCTGCCGGTGCCGCGGGCCTCGGTGCCGGCCAGATTCGGAAGAACTCTTCCGCAGCACGTTGACCGTTGCTGAAGAGCTGCTGTTGCGTGGCCGAGTCGATATCGAAGTTCGTCGCCGACACTTTGAGGGTGTCGACGAAGATCGTGTATTGGGCCACCTGTTCGTCGTCGAGGTGGTACGCGTCGTGCTCGGCGAGGAGTGTCTCGAGGCACGCGAGCGCAAATCCGATTGTCGTGTCGGCCTTTCGTGGGACTTGTCGGGCGCCGGGCCGGGCGGAGAGCTTCACGCCGAAGGTGGGCCAGCGGGCGGGTTTGCCGTCGGTGCGATTGAAACAATCGATCGGGAAGTTGGAAAGCATTCCGCCGTCCACGAGCGTGACCTTGGTCTTGTCTCCGCATGTCAGTGACGCGGGACGGAAGAAGAACGGGATCGACATCGAGGCGCGCACGGCGTCGACGACACGAAGCTGATCCGGATCGACTCCGTAATGGGCTCGGCAATCCCAGGGCAGCCGGACGAGCTGGCCCTTGGAGATGTCGCTGGCCATGACCACGAGTCGGTAGCGCTGGTCGGTTTCGAGTGAACTGTGAGGGTCGTCGGCGTCGGTGATGCGAAGATCGCCGAACGTTTCCACGCCGACGCGCTTCAGCTGCTCGGTGAGCCAGTCGACGAGGAAATCTCCCCTGTAGATGCCGCGGCCGAGCATGAGCTCTGCGGCTTTGCCGACGGGACCGAGGTGATCGAGCGTGGTCTCGTCGCGGAAGTTTCGGTAATCGAGCTTGCGCATGACGGGAACGAGGTCGTGGACGTCAGAGCCGGTCGCGACGTAGCTGGCCAAGAGCGATCCGACGATCGCCCCTGCGCTCGTTCCCGCGATTCGAGGAAACGTATAGCGGTGTTCGACGAGCGTCGCGACAGCACCGAGGAGACCGATGCCTTTCACGCCGCCGCCTTCGAGAACGAGGTCTGCCTTGGCTGTTGCGGTTTGCTCGATCGACGATGAATCGGGGGTCATGTCAGTTTCTCCAGGTCGCTCGGAACCGGCTGGCAGCGCCGGCCCCTCCGCCGCTACGAGCCCTATATCGGCGCGAGAGAACTACTACAACAGCGCCCGGCGGAATACGCGTCTCCGGCTTCCCAGCCGGGCGACTCCTCGTGCCTATTCGCGTCGGGTACCACCGCGACGTGCGAGGTAGGCCGACGCATCCCGGCCGGCAAGGAAGCGGTCGGCTGCGTCCCAGCCGTTCGGGATGCGTGTTCGGCATCGAGACGACCATCGCCGCCACCGTCTCACTGACGCGCCAGGTCGTCGTCGCCTACGACCTTGCCGGCGGCCACGACTACGGCCTGCACGACCTCGCGCATGGCTTCGGCATGGCTTGGCGGACCCGATGACAGTGTCCAGATCGCACGCACAGCTGCCTGAGCTCGGTCTGGAAACAATCGGAGAAAACGGTCAGCGTTCGTAAACCTCGACGCCAGGCACGATCTGCTCGCGGAACAGTCGCAGCACCTCTCCCGGCTCGGCGTGTCGACCGGCGGAACGCTTCGAGAACAGCAGCCGGTCGTCGACCACGACGTCGAACACGCCCTTCGAGCCCGTCACGAACTCCAACTCCGAGATCACGTGCTGGTAGTCGTGAAGGAGCTCCGCAGCCGTGCGCACGGCACGGTCCGAATAGTCTCAGGGTACGCAGTAGGTGATGCGGACTCGATGTTTCGGCACGCCCCCGATGCTACCCGCCCACCGATCGGCATGGCTCGCGGGATGCGTCGTCTGGAATGCTTACCCCATGACGGACTTCGAAGGCGCCGACCTGCGCGGCGCGCACTTCCGCGAGGTCGACCTCACCGACGCACGGGTCGAGGGCGCGAACCTGACGAACGTGAAGATGTCCGACGTGTGGTTGGTGAACGTCGACATCGACGGCATGTTCAACGGCGTGAAGATCAACGGCATCGACGTCACCGCGTACGTAAGTGCCGAACTCGCTCGCATCAATCCGGAACGGGCGCTCATGGAACCGACGGATCCCCAAGGGATGCGCGCGGCGTGGAGCGCCGTCTCCTCTGTTTGGGACGCGACCATCGAACGCGCGCAACAGCTCCCCGAGGAAACGCTGCACGCATCGGTCGACGGCGAGTTTTCGTTCGTGCAAACGCTTCGGCACTTGGTGTTCGCGACGGACAAATGGTTCATCGCGCCGATCCTCGGCGGCGAGTTCGACCCAATCGGCTTGCCCAACACCGGAAGTCTCGAGTTCCCGTGGCCCGGCATCGATCGCGACTCCCATCCATCGTTCACCCACACGCTGACCGTGCGCCGCGATCGTGCCGCGCGCTTCGCCGAGTATCTCGGCGATCTCCAGCCGGCCGACCTCACCCAAACCCGTGTGGTGCTCGAAAATGGAAACGCGCCGGTGCAAGCGTGCTTGCATGTCGTCTTCGAAGAGGAGATGGCGCACCACGGTTACGCGACACGCGACCTCGATGCGCTGGAGCGCTCGTAGCGCACTGCCGCGCCGGTTCGGGAGAGGCGCTCTCGTTCTAGTCGGCGAAGACGTCGCGGCTGAGCTGGATGAAGAACGTGTGATCGTGGCCCTTGTTCTGGTCCTCAGAGTTGTACTTCCTCTTCGAGGATCCGTCGGGCACCACCTCTTCGGAGTAGATGGCGCCGACCGGACACACGTCGGGCTGGTAGCACGCGGTGCACGACGTGCACTCTTCGGTGTTCACGTACAGGATCGTGTCGCCAAAAATCGCGATCGAGTCGGGATTCGGCAAATGACTGTTCTCGATCGCCCCGTCACCGGCCTGGACCTCCGAGAACAGCACATTGTTTCCGGCATCGAACTCGTAGATGCATTGCACCGGGCAGACATCTACACAGGCGCGATCCTTCACGTCGATGCAAGCTTCGGTGATGATGGCGATACCGGACACCAGTCAGGTCACAGCTTTGCTTTGGCAATGCAGATGGCGAGATGCGCGTCCAATACCACTTGGCGCGTGACGTCCGCCACGCCGATGTCGGCTTCGGCAGCTGCCTTGGCGCTGTCGCCGGCTTGCTCGAGCTCGATGACGGCCGTTCGCTCGTCATCGGAGTGCGTAGCCTTGTCGGCCTTCTTCGCGAACTCACCCATCACCGCGACCAACACGGGAGATGCGCCCGGATCGGCACGCACGCAAGCAAGCGCGTCGTCGGTCTTCACACGAGCGTCCCGCAGCCGCTCCGCCGTGGTCGTCACAAACCGAGCGTACGTCTCGGCTCCATATGCGCACAACCGGAATGTTCTCCTCCGGCTCAGCTACATGATGCCGGCCAGAGCGGTTCGAGCGCGGGCCGCGAGGATAGGAGCGTGTAGTCCGTCGGCGACTTCTGCGGCGTGCTCGAGAAACTGTGGTGCACGTCGGTCACCGCAGCCCATCGCGGCGATTCCGAGGCCGTAGGCGATAGGTGCTGTTACCCAGACGCCCATGAACGCGACCTGATCCCTGAATGGCACCAGCAGGTCTCGAATGGTCCGGCAAACGTCAGGCAGTTCGAGGATGCTTGCTGCTTCCGCGCTGACGATGAGCGCGGACGACCAGAATGTCCCTATCGGCAGGCTTGCAAAATCGTTCTCGGCAAAGTGCGAGAGGAGGGCGCGTGCTTCGTCGTGGAACGCGTGATGCTCCGCGAGCACTCGCGCGAGCAGGAGCGCGATTCCCGGAAAGCGTGTGGCGTACATGTCATAGGCATCGCGAGCGGCAGGCAGGAGCTCCGCAATGCGGCTTTGCTGCCATCGAAGCGCGGCACGCTGAAGGCGCGCCGACTCCGGGGCATGCGAAATCCCGTGCGCCTCGCCAAACTTGCACGCTTCGTCAATCAGCTCCTCGGCCGGTTCGAGTCGACCTTGGAGGCCGGCGCGCCAAGCCCGCCGCGAGAGCGAGCTCCAGCGCAGTGGCGCGAGGTCGTAGCTCGCGGCGATCGTGTCGCCTTCGGCCGCGGAGATGTCGGCTTCGGCGAGATCGCCGGCTTGGATCGCAGCGACAACACTCGCACTGAGCGCGAAATAGCGTGTTGTCAGGTCGGTGGCGCGCGAGCTCAGATCCAACACCTCTCGCAGCGCGGATCGGCGGGTGGCGAGGCTGTGCGGTGTGAGCGAGAACGACGCGCGACGCAAGAGGCAATCGAGCAGAGCGGTACGGTCCCGGCTTACACGAGCGAGAGCGACCGACTCGTCGGCCACGCGTTCCGCCCTTTCCGAATCGCGCAGACTCAGATCGATGGCCAGGCGGGTAAGAATGCGGCTGCGCGTCGCGGCGTCGTCAACGATCTCCAACGCGCGAGCGAGAAGCTGTTGTGTGTCGGGACCCGTGACTCCCGGAAACGTCGACCAACCCGGAGTGGTGACGCGGACGATTTGCAACGTGAGCGCGTCGTCGTTGGTAGCGAGTGCGATGCTGACCGCCTCTTGCAGTGTCGCGACGCAGCGCGGATCGCCGGCGAACTGTTGGGCCTCGGCGAGTTCGGCGAGCAGCGAGCCCCGGTCTGCGTCGTCGGAGAGGTATGCGAGCGCGAGCTCGAACCATCTGACCGCGGCGCTCGGCTCGAACATTTGCAGAGACTCGCGGCCGGCGATGCGCGCGTAGGCCATGACTTTCGGTGCAACGTCGGGGCCCGATGCAGCGCTCCAGTGCGCCGCGAGAAGCTCCGATGATGACTCGCGGCGTTCGAGCGAGCATGCGATTCGCCGGTGACCGTCGGCGCGTTGATCCGCGGACAGGTCGGCGACGAGCGCGTGCCGGAACAATTGGTGCGCGAATCGGTACGAGTGAATGGTGCTCGGTTGGAGTACGTGCGCCTCGACGGCTCGGTCGATCAGGGTCGCCGTCGTGCCGGTGCTCGTTCCTGTCGTCTCGGCAAGAAGCTCGACGGTGAAGTCGTTCTCGAACAACGACGCGCGTTTGAGGATCTCGGAGGTCGCGCGGCCGAGTTCGGCCGTCCGCTTGCGGACGATGTCGCGAATGCGTGGTGGCGACGACCACTCACCCACCACGCGTTCGGGCGGCCCGATGCTGAGAAGCTCTGCGAGCAACAGGGGGTTACCCGCGGTGAGTTCGTGTAGCCGGCGGGCGAGTTCGGCTCCTGGCGCGACGTGCATTCGCTCGAGGAGGTCGTCGATGTCACTTCCGTTCAACGGCCCGAGTGCGATCCGGTCGACGAGTCCGAGACCTTCGAGGGTCTCAGTCATCCGCGCGACTGGCGCCGACGAGCGCTCGAAGTGACTACGGACACTCGCGACCACCAAGACGCGCTTCGGCATGGACAACGTTGCAAGCAGTCCGATCACGTGGAGGACCGACGTGCTGGCGCTGTCGAGATCATCGAGAATGAGGACGACGGGAGCCTTGGCCGAGAGTGCTGCGATCCACCGGGCCGCGTCCCTGAGAACGTCCTCGTCGCGGTACAGGCCGTCCATCGCATCTCCGGCGACCAGCGCAGACGCGACGTGGCGCATTGTCGCGACGTCGGGCGCCACGCCGGGAAGACTGCGAGCGACGACGGAAAGCTCGTCGTCGGACAGCCCCAGGGTGGCTTCCGCGACGACGCGGGCGATGGTGTGGAGCGCAGGACTGAACACATCGTGGATGTGAATTGGCAGGACGATCGCGTCTCGGGCGACGAGCCGAGCGATGTGCAGCAGGAATCTCGACTTTCCGATGCCCGCGTCTCCCTCGACCAGCACGAATCGGGTCTCGCCGTCGACCGCTTCCGCGAGCCGCGACAACAGTTGCTTGCATTCCGCGTCCCGCCCGATGAACGTCAAGCTCTCTGCCGTCCATGCCGGAAGCGGTGTCATGAACCCGGCGTCGGTTGCGACCAGGCCGGGATCCTGATCCAAGACCCGCCGCTCGAGGCCTTGTATCTGCGCCGAGGGCTCGAGCCCGAGCTCATCACGCAATGACTTGCGAAGGGACTCGCATGCGCGCAGCGCCTCGCCTTGACGCCCGGCGCGGTACAGGGCTGCAATCTGCTGCGCGCGCAAGTGCTCACGGAAGGGCTCCGCCGCCACCCACGAATCGATGTCGGCGAGCACCTCCAGGTGGTGGCCATCCATGAGAAACGCGTCATTGCGCGCTTCGACCAACATCACGCGAAGATCGTGCAGGTGTTGAGCGGCTCTGAGTGAGAAGGAGAAGTCTTCTAGATCCTGGAGCGCGTCGCCCGTCCACAATGAGAGCGCGCGGTCGAAAGCATCGGCAGCTCGCGCTCCCTCGCTTTTGGCGAGTGCCATTCGGCCGTCGCCCAAGAGTGACTCAGCCTGGAGAAAATCCACCTCCTCGGGCCCGGCGTCGAGGCGATAGCCACCGGGCTCAGCTGCTACACGGCTCCCGTGCGACCCCAGAGCCGCCCGCAGCCGCGAGACCACCACCTGCAGCGCCGCCTTCGGATCGAGTGGCAGTGCATCTTCCCAGAGTGCATCCACGACGACAGAACGTGGCACGACGCGATTCACGTTATAGACAAGCAGCGCCAAGAGGGCGCGCTGCTTGCGCGCGCCCACACAGATCACCTCGCCGTCGTCGCCGACAACGGAAACCTCACCGAGGATCCGAAACAGCACACGAGAACCGTATCCTGAGTGCGGACTGAGAAGCCATGGCGAATCAGTTCTCGGTGCCCGGCACCGCGACTCAGATTGCCTGCGCTCGACCAAATCGTCGATCGCGAGGACCACGTCAGGCGAAACCTTGCGGTGTTTCGCATGGTGTCACAGCGCGCCGACGCGGAGTCGAGTGGTCGCTCCCCGCGACTTGACACGGAGGCGCATGGTGAGAGGTGGCGAGTTCTCTCGCCGACGTGCGACGTCTCCCCGTTGCCCACCGAGTACGTTCCCGTACAGTCCCGACTCGTTCGGGGTGATCGGGAACAACGGCGCCATCGACAGCAAGGCGCGCCGGCTTCGCACGCATCTCCCGAGCGGCCCGTCGACCGAGCGCGGACTCGGCACGCAACCCTCACGTCAGAGACGAGCGAACATGGAACGCCTACCAGACCACACACCGGGACCCGACCTCACACCTGGTACCTCGATCGAGATCCGCGGTCATTTCCGGGGGGAGTGGAGTCGCGGATTTGAGGTCGCGGAGACGACACACGACGGCTATTGGGTACGTCGCCTCTCTGATCGGTACCTCCTGCCCGTACAGTTCTTGAGTCATGACGTTCGTCCCGTGAGTTGACGCCGGTGGTGGCGGCGCGGGCAACCGGCGACTGTTTACGGCTCGCTCGGTTGGGGTGTGCACGGCGTCGCCGGGCGTCCGCCGTGGGTCGTCATCCACGCGAGCTGGTCGCACAGTGATGGCCCGACGACCGCATCATGGTTGCGGCCGGGGTAGACGCGTTCTGTGACATCGGCGCCGAGCCGGTGAAGGTGCTGCACCATGAGCTGGGTCACGACGGGCGAGACGTCCTGGTCGGTGGCACCTTGTATGACGAGGACGGGTCCCATGGTCGAGACGTTGTCGGGGTCGTCGTCCCGTCCGAGCTCGGCGTTGAGTTGGGTGACTTGCTGCGGACTGATACGCAGGATGGCGGAAGGCGACAGGCGCGCGAACGACGCGTCCGCCTGTTCGAGACACGCGTCCTCGAGGATGAGTCGTAAACGACTCCGACCGGCGGGACCGAGGAGCGACGACAAGGCGATGTGGGGATCGACGGCCGAGAGTCCGATCACGCTGTACACCGCGTATGACAAGTCGTACGGATCCGCACCCCCCATTACTGCGGGCAGGATCAGGTCGAGGTGGCTGGCGGGTGCGATCGCGATCGCACCGGCGAGATGCAATGCGGGAGCGCGCGCCGCGGCCCGGGTCGCGAACAACACGGCTTGACCACCTTGTGAATGTCCGACCGCGAACCAGGTCGGTGAGAGCCGCGCCACCAGGTGCCGTGCGGCCGTGACGATATCGACGACGCTGTTGCCCTCGTCGACTCCGATCAAGTAGCTGTGCACTCCGGGCGTCCCCAGGCCGGGAAAGTCAGTTGCCGCGACGGCATAGCCGGCCGTCACGAACGTGCGAACGACTTGCGCGTACTCGTTGTAATAGAGGTTGGGGCGCTCCGAGGGCGCACACCGGTCGGCCATTCCCGTCGTTCCGTGTGCCCACGACACCACCGGCCAGCCGTCGCCCGGCGCCGGACCGGGTGGCACGAACAGGACCCCGCTCACTGCGATGTCGCGTCCCGTCACACTCGTCGAGTGATAGACGACGACGCGACGGTCGGCGCCCGCGATGCGCGCATCGGGACCGGCATCCGACGTCGCGATCACATCGCCGGGTCGTCCCGGGGGCATGGGAACTGGAACCACATAGGTGAACCCCGACAACGCGGCCGCGGGAAGGGCAGAGCCGCGGCGACCGGTCACCTTGTCGCCCGAGCACGCGACCAAGCTGCACAGAACGAGGAGCAACGCGACTCGGCGCGCGGATCCGACGCGCCTCGCCCCGGCCCACATGCCGGGCGAACTGCCTGCCATCGAGAGATCATCCCACGCACGCGAACAGCCACGTTCGAGAGCACCATTGCTGGAGCGCGAAATCGGTCGAAGCACGGTTACGATCGCCTCCGCGACGAACCCCCTAGCCAGGACCGCTGATGCGACCGAACGGAGTACGTGAGGCGTGGACCTCGGGCCGTCCGGCCCTGGGCGCGTGGTTGATGATCCCGAGCGCGTTCTGCGCCGAGATCGTCGCGCACGCGAAATTCGACTGGGTCTGCGTCGACATGCAGCACGGGGTGATCGACTACGCGCAGATGGTCACGATGTTGCAGGCGGTGTCGTCGACCGACGTAACGCCGCTCGTCCGCGTTCCCTGGAACGAGCCCGGGATCATCGGCAAGACGCTCGACGCGGGTGCGCGCGGCGTGATCATCCCTATGGTCAACAGTCGGGACGATGCGGAGCGCGCTGTTCAAGCGTGCCGATACGCACCGTTGGGTGCACGCAGCTACGGTCCCGTACGCGCCAACTACTACGCGGGCTTCGACTACTTCGCGAACGCGAACGAGGACGTTCTCTGTATCGTGATGATCGAGACGCGCCACGCCGTGGCTCATGTCGACGAGATCCTCTCTGTGCCAGGCATCGACGCGGTATACGTCGGACCGGCCGACCTCAGCGTCACCCTCGGGCTCCCGCCGGCACCCGATCACGACGCGCCGGTCTTCAGCGACGCGATCACGCGCATTCTCGAAGCGTGCCGGGCCCACGGCGTCGTGCCCGGCATCGCGGGCAATCAACAGACGGCGCCAAAGCGCATCGAACAAGGCTTCCGGCTGGTCGAGGTCGCGGCCGACGCCGCCTTGCTCGCCCGGGGAGCCGGACTCGCGCTGCAGGCTGTCGCGCCCGATCGCTCGGCGGATACGAAGTCCTCGTACCTGTGATGTCCGGCGCGGCCGTTGTCTCGTCGGTTCGTCTGGGACCGCCCGAGCTCGATCGGCTCGGCGGCTGCGACTTCCGCTTCGTCGACTTCGTTCGTGCGAGTCGGCGTGACCTCGCGGACGCCCTCGACGACGCGCGGGGTCTGCTCATCGACTCGCACGTGACCGCCGACGCGGCGCTCCTCGGACTCGCGCCTCGTCTCCGCGCGCTCAGCACGATCAGTGTCGGCTCCGATCACATCGACCTCGCCGCGGCGTCGCAACGCGGGATCGTCGTCACCCACACGCCGGTGCTGAGCGACGCGGTCGCCGACCTGACGTTGGGGCTCATCCTGATGACCGTGCGGCGACTCGGCGAGGCGGTCGACATCGTCGCGCACGGCGGCTGGGACGACGCACTGCTCGGCATCGATCTTCGCTCGAAGACCCTCCTCGTCGTGGGTCTCGGCCGGATCGGCCGGGAGGTCGCCCGCCGCGCACTCGGCTTCAAGATGGACGTCTGTGGATTCGACACACGCGCCGAGGTCCGAGACATTGCCGGAATCGAACGGGTCGCGACGCTCGCCGAGGGTCTTGCGCGCGCCGACATCGTCTCCCTCCACGTCGACCTCAACCCCACGACGCGTCATCTCATCGACGGTGCTGCGCTCGCGGCGATGAAGCCCACCGCCTTTCTCATCAACACGTCGCGCGGCGGAGTGGTCGACCAGCAAGCCTTGACATCCGCACTCGTCGAGCACCGCCTCGGTGGCGCGGGTCTCGATGTCCTGCAGAACGAGCCACCCGACGCGGAGGAGCCATTGCTCGCGATGAAGAACGTCGTGGTGCTCCCCCACATCGGTTCGGCCACCGTCGAGACGCGCCGGGCGATGCTCGAGTGCGCCATCGACAATCTCGCCACCTGCTTGCGGGGCCAAAGATGCGAGCACACACTGGCTCCGCCGCGGTAGCTTCGGCTCGTGAGCTCGACGTACGTGAGCACGGCGGATGGTGTGGACGCGGGGCCGGTGTTGCCGGTCGGTACGCGTAAGGGCGCGTGGATGTTGTCGGGTGACGCGACGCGCGCGTCGTGGGTGGTCTGCGGTCCGATGTTTCTCGGGAACATCGCCCAGCACATGGTGCTCGATCCGCGTGATCGCACGACGATGTTGCTCGCGACCCGGACCGGTCATCTCGGTCCGACCGTGTACCGATCGACCGATCTGGGCCGCTCGTGGACCGAGGCGAGTCGGCCGCCGGCGTTCCCGGCCGGCGACCCGTTCGAGCGGACCCTGAACGCGGTGTTCTGGCTGACGCCGGGCCATGTGAGCGAACCGGGTTCGTGGTACGCGGGCGGATCACCCCAGGGATTGTTCCGATCCGACGACGGCGGCGACACGTGGGCGCCGGTGAGCGGCTGGAACGACCACAAGCTGTGGGAGACATGGGCCGAGTGGCCCGATGAAGGCACGCCCGACGGCTCGATGCTGCACTCGGTAATCGTCGATCCGCGCGAGCCCGCGCATCTGTACATCGGATTGTCCGGGGGTGGCGTGTTCGAGAGTGTCGACGGCGGCGCCGACTGGCAGCCGCTCAACGCCGGCTCGGTCGCGACGTTCTTGCCCGATCCCGAACCGGAGTTCGGGCACGATCCGCATTGCGTCCGGTTGCATCCGCTGCGGCCCGACCGCCTGTACCAGCAGAACCATTGCGGTATCTACAAGATGGAACGCTCCGAAGGTCGCTGGTCGCGCATCGGCGACAACATGCCGACCGAAGTCGGCGATATCGGGTTCCCGATCGAGTTGCACCCGCGTGATCCCGATACGGCGTGGGTGTTCCCGATGGACGGCACCGACGTATGGCCGCGCACGAGCCCCGACGGGCGGCCGGCCGTGTACGTCACCCGCGACGCGGGCGCGTCGTGGACGCGCGGCGAAGCCGGTCTTCCCGAACGGGCGTGGTTCACCGTCAAGCGCCAGGCGATGACCGTCGACACGTGCGACTCCGTCGGCGTCTACTTCGGTACGACGAGCGGCGAGGTCTGGGCGAGCACCGACGAGGGCGGGTCGTGGGCGCGCATCGCCGAGCACCTGCCGGAGATCTACTCCGTCGAGTGTGCCGATCCGGTGCACCGGGCGTGAAGGTGCGCATCCCGGACCCGCTGCGCTCGTACACACAACTGCAAAAGGTCGTCGAAGCGGACGGCGAGACCGTCGCCGCGCTGCTCGCCGATCTGGACACGCGCTATCCCGGCATTCGCTTCCGTATGGTCGACGAGCACGACCGGATCCGCAAGCACATGAAGGTCTTCGTCAACGACGAATCTGTGCGCGACCTCAACACGCCCATCACGGTCCGGGACGAGATTACGATCATGCAAGCCCTGTCCGGCGGCTGAGTGACTCGTGAGCGGTATCCCGATCGCCGACTACGCCTTGCTCTCCGACCGTCACTCGGCCGCGCTCGTGAGTCGGACCGGCTCGATCGACTGGTTGTGCTTCCCGCGGTTCGACAGCGGCGCGGTGTTCGCGCGGCTTCTCGGTGACGACGCGGGTCATTGGTCGATCTCCGCAGCCGGCGCGATCGAGGCATCGCGCCGCTATCTGAACGGCACGATGGTGCTCGAGACGACGTTCCGCGGTCCGAGCGGTGTGCTCGAGGTGGTCGATGCCTTGGCGATGGGTGCCGGCAATCGGCGTCACCACCTCGGCATCGGCGCACCACACGTCGTCCTTCGCGAAGCGACGTGTACGGCCGGCGAGGTGGTGGTCGACGTCGAGTGGGCACCCCGGCCCGAGTACGGGCTCATCCATCCCCTCGTGACGAAACGAGACGGCGGGGCCGTGGCAGTGGGTGGCGCCGACATTCTCGTGTTGTCGAGCCCGTCTCGGCTGGCGATCGCCGACAGCACCGCGACGACGCGACTGACGTTGCGAGAAGGGGATCACGTCGGATTTGCGCTGCACCACTGCACGCGTTCCGAGCGGAGCGTCGCGCGCATCTGGAGCCAGGCCGAGATAAGCATGCACCTCGCAGACACCATCTCCGCGTGGGAGTCGTGGTCGGAGCTGCACCAGGCGTACGAGGGGCCGTGGCGCGAGCTCGTACAGCAAGGCGGCCGCGTGCTCCACGCGTTGTCGTACCAGCCGACCGGAGCGATCTGCGCGGCGGCAACGACCTCGCTGCCGGAAACCGAGGGCGGCAGCCGAAACTGGGATTACCGGTACTCGTGGGTTCGCGACTCGTGCTTCACCATCGAAGCGCTCTGGGTCGCGGCCTGCCCCGATGAGGCCGACGACTTCTTCGAGTACATGATGACGTCAGCCGCCGGTTCGGTCCGCCGTGGCGCCGATCTACCGATCATGTTCGGTATCGGCGGAGAGCGCGATCTCTCGGAACGGGAGCTCGGACATCTCCCCGGTTGGCGCGACAGCGCGCCCGTGCGCACGGGAAACGGCGCATGGAAACAGCGCCAACTCGATGTGTACGGCGAGCTCCTGAACTCGGTCTACCGGTTGTCCGATCATCTCACGGACTTCGCACCCTCGATGAAAGCGTTCCTGATCGGCCTCGCCGACACGGCGGCGCGACGCTGGACCGAGCGCGACCAAGGAATCTGGGAAATGAGAGGAGAGCCCGCGACTTCGTGTACTCGAAGTTGATGTGCTGGGTCGCGCTGGAGCGCGCGATCGCGCTGGCCGATCGGCTCGACGCCCGCGATCGGGTGGGTCACTGGAAACACGTGAAGAGCGAAATTCACGAGGCGATCGTGACGAAGGGCTGGAGCCAGAGCGCCAACGCGTTCGCGCAGTCGTTCGGATCCGACGATCTGGACGCGTCGAACCTCATGATGGCGCTGGTCGGCTTTCTTCCCGCCGATGATCCCCGGATCCTCGCAACGATCGACGCGACTGAGCGCCACCTCACCGACGAACGGGGTCTCGTCTATCGGTACCGGTCGCACGACGGTCTCGAGGGAGAAGAAGGAACCTTCCTCCTTTGCACATTCTGGCTTGCGCACGCGCTGGCAGCGTCCGGTCAACCAGCGAGAGCCCGGCCCGTCTTCGAACGAGCAGCCGCGTTCGCGAACGACGTCGGACTGTTCTCCGAAGAGGTCGAGACCGAGACCGGCGATCTCCTCGGCAACTTTCCCCAGGCATTCAGCCACATCGGACTCGTCAACGCCGCCTGGGCGATCTCCGAAGCAGAGCGACGCGGCCCGAGTCGGTCCGATTGAGTGTTCGGTCAGCCCGTTGGTGCCTCGGCGGTGAACGCCGCGGCGAGACCATCGAGCAGTCGAAGCCATTCGGGCGGCGCCGCCGCCGGCATCGAGGTTCGGATGCTCAAGGCTTCGACGAGTGTCACCGCGTCGCCGCGCAGACACGGCACTTCAGGCGGAGCGCTGCCGTCGCGCACGGTGACGGACTCGCCGACGTCCAGGAGACAGGACAAGGAGGGGTCGGTCGCCTCGACGGCAAACCTTCCTCTCAGCATGTGTCCGGTAGCGATCGCCAACCCGGGACTCAACGCCGCCGCGTACCGCAAGCAGGACGCAACCTCGTCGGGCTCGAGCGGCGGGTTCAACCCGAGCGGAAGCGCGATATCGCGTTCGTGGATCCAGCAATCCCACAATGCATGATGCGCGACCATACGAATCGGGACGTGGCCGGCCGGCGATTCGGCGAGCGTCGTCCAACCCGTGTCGTCGAGCTGGGCCAGGACGCCCAGGAACGTCTGGTTCGATGTCACGAACTGGTCGAGTATCTGTTGTGGTGCGAGATCACGCATCGCGTCGACCATCAAGGCCGGAGTTGTCGCGGGGTCGAACCCGACCAGCAACCGTGTCGGCGTGCCGCCGAGACCTGCCCGCACCGAAGCGTTCCAGAAAGTGTTGACACCAACCATGTGCGCAACCACGTCCTGAACGGTCCACTCGTCACAGCGGCTCGCCGAGCTCCAGTCGTCGTCGCTGAGATCCACGAGCATCGCTTCGAGGCGCCGGCGCTGGCGCAGCACCGGTACGAGCTGATCGCCCGGCCGGCCCGTGATCGAGATGATCGGCGGTCCGTCGTATCGCGGTGACACCAACATCGGACCGACCGTATCCGATTCGCCCCCGAAATCGGGCGCCGACCCGGGTACGCGAACTCCTTGCCGAGTCACCCGATCGTTACGCTCGTAGGTCGAACTGCGTTTCCTCGACTCCGTGCACGCTCCGAGAGGCGGCTCACGCGATGGATCGTGGCCGAATTGGCTGAGTCGCCGTACGTCGTCGAGTACGCGGCGACGTTCACGTTCGCGGCAACTCCCGCGCAGGTCTGGGCAGTGTTGGAACGCTTCGAGACGCTGGCCGCGACGTGGCCCTGGCTGCGAGAGCTCCGCGTCGACGGCACCGGCTTGCGGCAGGGAACCGTGGTCCGCGGCGTCGTCGCTCCGCCCCTGCCGTATCAGATGCGACTCGCCGTCGTGCTCGAGGATTGTGCGCCCGCGGAATGCATCAGCGCATCGGTACACGGCGATCTCGAGGGATCGGCACACATCGCGTTCGACGCCGACGGCTCGGAGACTCGCGCCGACGCCTCCTGGACGATCGAGATGATGCAACCGGGCATGCGCCTCGCGGCGCGATTCGCGCCCCGGCTGCTGCGCTGGGGTCACGACCGTGTCGTCGCCAACACTGTGAACGGGCTTCGCCGGCATCTCGCGGACGAGCCCTCGTAACCCGCGAACCGAATCCGATCCGAGACGGTTGCTGCCACTCGAATCGTAGGATTGCGGCGATGCCGGTCGACGCCTCCAAGACGCGGGAAAAGCTGATCGACGAGGCCGCGCGCGCGTTCGCCGAGCACGGCGTCTACGGCGCGTCGCTGATCGACATCACCCGGCGAGCGGGCCAGCGCAACCGCGGCGCGCTGCACTACCACTTCGGATCGCGCCTCGGAGTGCTGAGTGCAGTGCTCGAGCGTCACGTCGATTTCCTCGCTCGGCGCGAAGGCGAACTGCTCGAGATCGCGCTGACGAAGCCCGACGATGATGTGAAGTCCGTGGTCGAGGCGATCGTGCGCCCGGCCACGGAGCTGGCCGAGAGTGGTTGGCGCGGCCGGTGCTTCTTGATGATTCTCGCCGAGCTCGTCGGGGAGGATCCGACCGGACTCGACCCCGCGGTCGCCGACGCGCTCACTCGCACCGGTGGGTACGCCGTCTACGACCTGCTCGCGGCCCGCATGGCCCCCGTCTCCCCCGAGGTCCGGAACGAACGCTTCGCACTGGCGACCGCGTTCATCCTGCGCGCGGTCGCGGATCGGGCCCGCGTGCTCAGTCGGCGCGGCCGCCGCGGCCGTCCGCAGTTGGAGCACGACGCGTTCGTCGAGAACCTCGTCACGATGGTTGCGGCCGGGATGTCGGTCCCCTGATCGAATCTTTGACATAAGCAGACCTCCTTAGTACCGTCGGCGCCGCCGGGTCGGTGCGACACAGGCCGGCCGAGTTGAACGAGGCTGAGTTGAACGAGTTGGTTGTCGACGAGTTGGTCGCCGAAGCACGTGAGCAGGCTGCGCTCGACGACTTCGGGAGTGACAGCTTCCGCGAAGGTCTCACGGTGTACTGCGCATCGGTTTCCGCCGAGGCGCACCTCAGCGAGCTCGGCGAAGCCGCGATTCGCGCCAACATCGTCGGCACCCTCGTCAACCGGCTGCGTATCGTCGACTGGTCGCAGCGACACCCGCACGTCGCCGACGAGCGCATCGACGCGCCGATCGTCGTGGTCGGCATGTTCCGCGCGGGAACTACCTTCCTGAGCTACCTGCTCGAGCAGGACACGCGCAACCGCGCACTCATCCGTTGGGAGGCGGGAGACAGCGTTCCACCACCGACACCGGAAACGGTGCGCACCGATCCACGGATCGACGCGGCGCGGATGGGCAACGACATGTTGGAGCAGATGAATCCTCGGATCCGGGCCATCCATCACGAGGAACCCGACGGGCCGACGGAATGCATCGCGCTGATGAGCCAGGACTACAAGAGCCTGTCGTGGGAGGCCATCTCGAATGTGCCGACATACGGGCGGTGGCTGCTCGAGGTCGACCAGCGTTCGGCGTACGATTACCACCGGCGGGCACTCCAGGTCCTGCAGAGCGGTGGGGTCCGGGGCCGTTGGACCCTCAAGAGCCCCCATCACGCGCTCAATCTCGAAGCGCTCACCGCGGTCTATCCCGACGCGCGGTTCGTGCTCCTGCATCGTGACCCGGTTGTCCTGTGCGCGTCGGTGTGCAGCTTGATCCACACACTGTCGGGCACGTTCAGCGAAGCCGACCATCGCGCATACATCGCCGAGCATTGGGTCGCGATGCTCGAGGAATCGATCCGGCGCATCGACACCTTTCGGGCCGCGCGTCCGGACCATCCCATCGTCGACGTCGCCTACGACGATCTCGTGCGCGATCCGGTCGGTACCGTCGCGTCGGTCTACGCCGCGGTCGGGAACGGGGTCGACGACCGTCTCGGTCAACGCGCGCGCGACGCGATGACGGCGTACGTCGCCGCGCACCCCAAGAACAAGCAGGGCGTGCACGGCTACGACCTCGCTGAATTCGGACTCGTTGCGGCGCAGTTGGCGGAGCGCTTCTCCGGTTACGTCGATCGCTACGACGTTGCGCCCGAGGCGACGCCCCGCTGAGGCCTACTCGTTGCGGCCGGCGGCATCCTCAATGGCCGCTCGCTGCTCGTACGCCTGCCGCAGCAACCAGAATCGCAAGAACCGCGCGAGCGAGTACCGCAGGAACAAGAACCCGCCCGTGACACTGATCGCGACCCCGGCGATCGCGAGCGCGATGTACGAGTTGGAGTCGAGGAGGTCGACATTCGTGCCCGGGGTCGCCGTGACGTTCAGCGAGGCCGAATAGGCACCGAGCGCGATCGCGATGCCGGCGACCATGAGCGCCGCGCCGAGAAGCTGCAGCAAGCGCTCGGCGCCGGTGCGACCGGTCTTCAACTTCATCTCCGCGATATCCGCCTTGAACTGCTCGGCGCGGTCGTTCGATTGGCTCATGCCTCGTCCTCATTCACCCAGATACGCGGTGGTCAGTGCTGATTTCATCGCAGCCGGGTTCCCGAACTGGGTAATTCGGCCCCGGAGCATGATCCCGATCCAGTCGACGATCCCCAGCACCACCCGGGCGAACTGCTCCACCACGAGTATCGAGACCCCTTCGGTGGCCACCTGCGCAACGATCTCGTACAACTGCTCGACGACGATGGGCGCCAGACCCATCGACAGCTCGTCGAGGAGCAACAACGCGGGATCGGTCGCCAGCGCCCGCGACATCGCGAGCATCTGCTGCTCGCCCCCGGACAAGGTACCGGCGAGTCGGCGCCGGTGCTCGCCGAGCCGGGGGAAGCGCGCGTAGGCGATCTCCTCAATGGCGTGGAGCGACGTTCCGGTGTGGGTCGCCATCCAGAGGTTCTCGCGCACTGACAGGTTCGGGAAGATCCCCTTGCCCTCCGGGATGAGGCATACGCCCCGGCGCGCGAGGTCGTCGGACGCAGCGCCGTTGACCCTCCGGCCCGCGACGAACACGTCACCGCCGGCCGCCGGGAGCTGACCCGCGATCACGCGCAGCGTGGTCGACTTCCCGCCGCCGTTCGGTCCGAGGAGCGCGACGATGCTGCCGAAGGGGACGGCGAGATCGACGCCCCGCAGGACGGTGATCGAGCCGTACGCGGCCCGCACGTCTCGGAGCTCGAGCGCGAGGTCGGCGCGCCCGGAATCGGTGATCGCCGCCGTCGTCGCGTCGGTCACGGCGTCGCCGACCCGAGGTACGCCTCTCGGACGCGAGGGTCGGAACGCACCTCGTCGGGAGTACCGACCGCGATGACCTCGCCGAAGTCGAGCACGTGGATCCGGTCGCACACGTCCATCACCAGCGCCATGTCGTGTTCCACCAGGAGGATCGTCAGGCCGTCATCGCGGGAGAGGCGCCGCAGCAACGCCTCGAACACCTTCGTCTCCTCGTCGGACTGGCCCGACGCGGGCTCGTCGAGGAGGAGCAACCGGGGTTGGATCATCAGCGCGCGCCCGAGCTCGACGACACGCGCAGTTCCGGTCGGGATCGTCGACACGTCCGCGTCGGCCCGATCCGTCAACCCGATCAGATCGAGCACGCGTTCCGTCTCGCGCGCGACATCGATCCGCTTGCCCCGCCCGATACCGCCCCAGGTGTTGCGGATCTCCCCCGCCACCCGCAGATTGTCGCCGACAGTCAGATCGGTAAACAGCTCGAGCCGTTGGAACGTGCGCGCGATACCGAGCCGCGCGCGCTTGTGAGTATCCATGCGGCTCACGTCGCGACCGTCGAAGCGGATACGACCCGTTGTCGGCGACTGCAACCCGCTGATGACGTTGAACAGCGTCGTCTTGCCCGCGCCGTTCGGCCCGATCAGCCCGGTGATCTCGCCCGCGCGCGCGTCGAGGTCGACGGCGCTCAGGGCACGGTTACCCCCGAACTCGACCGCCACGGCCTCTGTAACGAGCAGGCTCCGCCCGGTCATGCGCCCGACCGATCGAGGCCGACGACACGATCTATCTCCCGCAGGTCCTCCGCGGTGAAATCGCGGTCGATACCGATGAGCTCGAGCGGCGTCGCGTCGCGATCGTCGTCGACCCGCGTGCGACCGGAGGCCGACGGACTGACGAGAGACGCCGCATACGGCGAGGCGACGATCAACGCGCCGGTGAGGATCGCAAACATCCAGTTGTTGATCGTGTGCCGGAAGGCGAGGAACCACACGACGAGCTCCACGCCGGCACCTGCGAACACGACCGACTTCGTCTCCCGCATCAACGCCCGGTTCCGTTCGAACGCGTCGCTGAGGAACCCACTCGGATTACGGCCCAGCGTGATCCCGATGAGCGCGGGCAGGAGGGCGACGAAGTGCGAGAGCCAGGCGCTCCAGCCCTGCAGGAACGAGTAGTCATTGCCGATCTGGGCAATGACGTTCTGGAGCGCGACGAACACCGCACCGTAGAGCAGGCCTGCAGTCAGTCCGCCCGACACATAGCCCGCACCCGCCACCACCAGCAGCATCAATATCGTCATCGACTCGAAGAGGCTGAACCGATCGCTCGTGACCGCGCCGATCTCCTGCGCGAAGAGGCAACCACCCAAACCCGCGATCGCGGCCGAGAGCATGAACACCGACAGCTTGAGCCGCACGACGTTCATGCCCAGGGTGGCGCACGCGGCCGGGCTGTTCTTCATCGCGGTCAGTCGCCGTCCGTACGCGCTGCGCCGCAGCCCGATCATCAAAACCCCGAGCACGGCGAACACCACGGCCAGCAACAGGAGGAAGTTGTCCTGCGCGGTGAAGTCGACACCGAGCAAACGCGGGCGCGGCACCTGCAGGGAACCGTTCGGGAAGATGGCGCTCCACCGCTCGCGCTGCAACCACGGGTTGGTCGCGGCCAGCGTGATGACCAGCGCGGATACGCCCGCGGCGACGAACGCGCCGCGGGCGCGATACGAGCGGAAGCTCCGGTAGACCGCGCCCAGGCCCAGGCAGACGAGCAGGATCAGCGTGGCCGGATAGATCCGCCGAGCGGCCGTGTACTCCTTGAACACCAGTTGCTCGACGGCGAGGGAGAACGCGGCGGTCGCGAGGGCGAGGTACAAGCCGCGCAATCTGAGCGCCGGCAGGGCGATGACCGCGCCGACGACCGCCGTGGCGACCGTTGCGATCACGAACGCCATGATTCCGGCGCGACTCGCCGCGTCGTGGCCGACGTGGTGGTACAGGATCGTGCCGCCGATCCCCGCGAGCGCCATCGTCGCGAGGCTCACCTCACCCGCGAATCCCACCAGCATCACGAGCGAGAGGATGATGATCGCGGCCGCGATCGCGTCGCTCAACGTGATGAGCGGCGACGCGGTCATGATGCGCGACAGCATGAAGACGATGACGACGAAGGCGACGGCCGCCACATAGGCGTCCGTCATCGATGGGAGCGAGAAGCGCTCGCGGGTGCGCGACGTCACCGCACCCCGCAGACGATCTTGCGGCAGGACGAGCAGCACGATGAAGAGCAGGATCATCGGGACCGCGAGCCGGAAGTTGCCGCCCCAGTCGAAGGACTTGGGCATGAGGCCGGTCGGGCGTTCGAACGCCATGCGCGTCGCGAAGCCCAGCACGACCGCGCCCACGAACGTCAACGGGAGGTTGCGGAGCCGACCGAACATGGCCGCGGCGAAGGCGTTGATCACGAGCAGCGTGAGCAGCGTCGAGCTGAGCGAACCGCCCTGGAACGGCGTGATCAAGATTCCCGCCAGGCCCGACAGCGATACGCCGATCATCCAGCTCACGAGCGAGACCCGATCGGGCCGGGCGCCGTTCAGCTCGACGAGCGGGCGATCGTCGACGACCGCGCGCATCGACACTCCGGTGCGTGTGCCGTAGAGCAACACACGCAACGCGATCGCGAGCGCGATGGCCACGAACAGGATCGTCAGGTCGTGCCACAGGAGCACGACGCCGAAGATCGTCACCTTGTGATCGGGTCCGAAGAACGGCTGGATGGAGTGCGAGTCGGTGGTCTTCCAGACCCAGTTCGCGAGCCCGATGGCCGCGAGCAGCACCGAGATCGGCACGACGAGCTTCACGATCTCGGACGTTCCCTGCAGCCCGCGGATGACAACCCGGTAGAGGAGCGCGCCCAACAGCGGCGCGAACACGAGTAGGACGAACACGAGCGCGAGCGGCGCCGGCCACGCGCCCTTGGGCAGCAGCGGCCAGGTGTGGCTGTCGTTGACGCGCAGGTCCCAGTACACGTACGCGCACAACATCCCGAGCGCGCCGTGTGCGAAGTTGAACACGCCCGACGTCGAGTACGTGACGACCAACCCGCTCGCGGCGATCGCGAACACCGCACCGGTGATCAGGCCGTTGATCAGCAGGTTCATGCGGGTCCTCGATGCGCCCCGGTCGGGGTGGTGCTCCCCTACTTCGGCGTGAACGTACCGAACTCGGTGGCTATCCCGCTCGCATTGAGCTTGGCGGCGGTCACGGCCGAGGTCTTGACGCCCTTGTCGACGTACTCGTCGTTGCAGTCGAACAGCGTCGCATCACTCGGGACGACCTTGACCCAGTTGGCGCCGTTCAACTTCAGCAACATCCCGCACCGGGCCGCGGAGTTTCCACCGGGATCGGTCGGGATGTGCAGACCACCACCGGTCCAGTTCTTCTGCTGGGCGGCGTTGTCGAGAACACACTTGGCGGTGACGTCGGAGGCGCACGCCTTCACACCCGTGGCCCACAACAGGAACGCGGATGCCGACTGCTCCCCGAGCAGGCCGATCGTGCCGTGCGAGGCCGCCACGAGAGTCATGTACTCCTTGACGGCCGGCGCCTGGCTCGCGAACTCGAACGGCACGCCGGACATGCGGACGTAGACGTTGTCGCCCGCGCCACCGTTCTGCCCGTTCCATTTGGCGAACGCCGCGGTGTACGCGTTCGGGTCGCTGGCCCACGCCTTGGGCGCGAAGCCGACCTGCTTGGAGGCGTTGAGGAAGTTCTCGAGGTTCGGATCGGGCGATCCCACCCACACGACGGCCTGGGCTCCACACGACTTCAGGGTGCTCGCGAACGGCTTCCAGTCGGACTCACCCGCGATGTTGTAGATCTGGTCGCAGTTCAGGAACTTCCAGCCCGCCTTCACGTAGCCGGCCGCGGCCTTGTCGCGCGTCTCGCGCGTCGCCGGGAACTCCGCGAACGCGAAGGCCGCCTTCTTGACCGCATCGGGGAAGAGCTTGGCGATCTGGTACGCGGACGAGAGCGGCTCCTGGTCGCCGGGGTTCGGGATCGGTTGCTGCATGCCCGACCCGCTCGCGAACGCGGTGCCGACGGCAAAGCCCGGAATGGTCGCCAGCTGACACTGGATGCGCGTCTGCTCCTGGTTCGCGTCGAGCACGAACCCCTGACCGACGAGCATGAAGTTCTTGTCGTTGCACGCCTGGGTCATGACCTGACCGATTTGCAGCACCTTGGCGTCGTAGTAGTTGCCGATGACCTTGCGCCCGTTGATGCCGCCCTGGTCGTTGCACCACTTGATCATGGGCTTGACCGCGTCGGACATCTCCTTGTCGAGTCCCTGCGCCGCGGTATATCCCGCGTCGTCGCCGTAGCCGATTGCGATGGTCGTGTTCGTCACGCCCTTCGCGGTCGCGCCCGTTGCGGTGCCGGGGCCACACGGTGAGTCGAGCGTCCCGAACTTGACGACGGCGGGCGCGGCCGTTGTCGAGGGGCCGGTAGTCGCAGTCCCCACACTGTTGCCGTGGTTCCCACCGCAGGCCACGACCATGAGCGCGATCGCGATCGCAATGCACACCGGTGCCAGCTTCCGCGACGACATACGAACCCCCAGGTCACGGCGAATTTCGAGCCAATCTAAACACATCTCTCTACATCCGCAAGAGATGCTGGCCTCCCCGAAGCGAGGCTGTTAGACACCGTAGATGCCCAACGATGCAGTCATGCGCGCGTGGCGCTTGCACCGGTACGGTCGCCCCACCGAGGTGCTCCAGCTCGACGAAGTGCCGATCCCCGAGCCCGAGGCCGGCGAGGTCCGCGTCAAGGTGCACGCGATTCCGTTCAACCTAAACGACCTCGAGCGCATCACCGGCGGCAACATGATGGTCCGGCCGGAGTTGCCGTACAGCCCCGGGATGGAGGTCATGGGAGTCGTCGACGCGTGCGGCGCCGGCACCGAAGAGTGGTTGGGTCGCCGCGTCGTCGCGATGCCCAAGGGCGCGCACGGGGGCTTCGCCGAATACGCGCTCTGTCCGCCGGTGTCGGCGTTCGACATGCCCGCATCGATTCCGCTGCCGGGAGCGGCCGCGCTCTACTTTCCGTTTCATCTCGCCTGGCTCGGGCTCTGTGACCGGGCCGAGCTGAAAGCCGGCGAGAGCGTGCTCATTCACGCGGCGGCGGGCGGATCGGGTTCCGCCGCGATCCAGCTGGCCAAGCACGTCGGCGCGCGCGTCTTCGCGACTTCGGGAACCGACGAGAAGGTGAAGCTCTGCAAAGACCTCGGCGCTGATGTCGCGATCAACTACAACGCCGCCGATTTCGCCGAGGTCGTGCTCGCCGAGACCGCAAACCGCGGGGTGGAGGTCGTGTTCGACAACGTCGGCGAAGCGGTATTCGAGAAATCCCTGCAGTGCACCGCGTACAACGGCCGCTACCTCATGATGGGTTTCGCCTCCAACAAGCTCGTGGCCGACGAAAGGTTCATCGTTCCGAGGCGCATTGCGCTCGGCAACCTCAAGCTCTGCGGCGTACTCCTCGCGTACCAAGCGCCCGAGATGGCCGACATGATCAAGACGGCAATGGGCTGGAACTTCGCGCCGGCCGTCCTCGGCGAAGAGATCATGCGCGCCATCGTCGACCTGGTCGTCGCCGGCACGATCAAACCGGTGATCGGCGAGACCATCGGCTTCGAGGAGGTCCCCACCGGCATCGAGGCGATGGAGAGCCGCCGCACGATCGGCCGCACGATCGTCATGCTCGAACCCTGACCCGGCCCAATCGAAGAGAGGGCACACGGATGACTGACGGCCGCGACCGCGCACTGCTCGCGGCCGCGGTCGGGTTTGCCGGCGCGACCGGTTACAACAGCGTGGTGGCAATCCGGGAGCAGCTGCCCGGCGAACCGCTCGGCATACGGATCCCGCTCTCGGTGTCGACCGGAATCCTGGTGGGATGGGGGTCGGCGGTCGCCGCACCCTGGCCGATGCCGGTGGTCGCGCTGCTCGCGGCCGGTCGCCGGGCCGGGCGACACGGCGTGGTCGGACCGGCGCTGGTCTGCGCGGGGGTCGGCGCGGCAGGGATCGCCGGGATCCTCATCGAGCCCAACACCTACGACGCGAAGTCCTGGACTCCGGCGACGCGTCGGGCCGTCGTCGCGCACGTCGCGTCATGTATCACGCTGGCGGGCGCGGGGATCAGCCGTCTGAGACACTCCCGCAAGATCAACGCCGGGTGAACCAGAATCCGTCGATCAATTGCGCGACTCAGCGGGTGGCGGCGGCGGCGCGGGCTCGGGCGCCGATGCGCAACAGGCGGGTGTCGCCGAACGGTGTTCCCGCAACCCGATTGCATACGAAGGCCACTGCAAGGTCGTTGTCGGGGTCGGCCCAGGCGCCGGATCCGCCGAAGCCGAAGTGCCCGAAGCCGTTCGGGATGATGCCGCGCGTGGTTGCGGCGAGGTGGTAGCCGAGTCGCCACCGCATGGGGAACCCGACGACGATGTCCGGACCGGTCGTGTGGATCTCGGTCGCGCGCCGAAGCGTGTCGACCGACAGGAAGCGCTCGCCGTCGAGAACGCCCCCGCCCGCGAGCGCGGCGTACATTCGGGCCAGCGACCGAGCGGTGAAGCAGCCGTTGACCGCGGGGATCGCGGCATCGAGGACGTCGGTCGAAGCGAACAGGCGGTCGGCACCGGGAACCATGAACGCGTCGATCGGGGGCCGCATCCTCGGGAATCGTGCCGCGCGCCGCGCGTAGCGCTCGGCTCGTTGCGCGTTGCCGAAGTGCACGATGAGCTCCGCGACGCGGTCGCGCTGGTCGAGTGTTGCTCCGATGGACATGCCGTCGAGGCCGAGGGGCTTCACGATCTCGGTGTCGACGGCCTCGTGCACCGTGGTGCCGGTGACGCGTTGGATCACCTCGCCGACGAGGAAGCCGAAGGTGATCCCGTGGTAGCCGTGGCGCGTGCCGGGCGTGTAGCGCGGCGTCTCGGCGGCGAGCCTCGCGCACACGAGATCCCAATCGAGCATCTCGTAGGCGTCGGCGATCACATCACGTAGGTGGTGGAGTCCGGCGGAGTGGTTGAGGAGCTGGCGGACCGTGATGCGCTCTTTACCGGCCGCGGCGAACTCCGGCCAGTACGTCGCGACCGGCTCGTCGTAGTCGATCAGGCCACGGTCGACGAGTCGGTGCACGGTGGTGGCGATCACGCCTTTCGTCGTCGAAAAGCTCATGGCCATCGTGTCGGACTGCCAGGGCGCGCCCGACGCACTGCGGGCCCCCGTCCACGCGTCGACAACGAGCTCTCCTCGGTGGTACACGGCGACGGCCGCGCCGCCACCGCGCTTGTGCGTGGCGACGCTCCGCAGCGCCTGGGTGACGCCACCGAAGTCGGGATGCACGAAGCCGGAGATCACGCGGGCATGCTCGCGCAGTTCCGTCCGTTGCGGTGAGCCGTGCCCATGTCGCAGACTAGGCCCTCGGCAGAGGAGCTTCGATGCGGCGTTTGAGCGGAATGGATGCGGCGTTCCTGTACCTGGAGACGCCCACGACGCACATGCACGTGCACGCGGTGATGGTCCTGGATCCGTCGACGGTGCCGGGCGGTTACTCCTTCGAGAAGATCAAAGCCCATCTTGCGTCTCGCCTTCCCATGCTGCCCGAGTTTCGTCGCCGGCTCGCCCACGTTCCCTTCGACCTACACCGCCCCGTTTGGTTCGACGATCCCGACTTCGACTTCGACTACCACGTTCGCCGCATCGCGGTGCCCTCTCCCGGGAGCATGGACCAGGTCGCCGAGATCGTCGGCGACATCGCGAGTCGTCCCCTCGATCGTTCGCGACCACTCTGGGAGTTCTGGGTGATCGAGGGCGTCGAGCACGGCGCCGTGGCAGCCGTCTCCCGCATGCACCACGCGACGATCGACGGCGTGTCGGGCTCGAGCCTGCTGACGACCATCTTGGATCTCGAGCCCAAGCCGGTCGATGCGTTGCCCGCAACCGACGACTGGAAACCCGAGCACAAGCCATCGGACCTCGAACTGGTGCAGCACGCGATCACGTCGCGGTTGCGCCGACCGCTTCCGGTCGCGCTCGCGTTGGCGATGCCGAACCTGTTTCGGGCCGCGGTAGGGATCACACGCGTCCGGCGCGATCCCAGCCGGCCCTCGGGCGGCACACCCTTCAACACGCCCCGCACGCCGTGGAACGCCCCCTTGACGCCGCACCGGCGGGTTGCGTTCGCCTCGATTTCCCTCGACGAAGTGAAATCGATGAAGAACGCGTTCGGCTGCACGGTGAACGACATCGTGCTCGCGACTGCGACCGGTGCGTTACGGCAATATCTGCAGCGCCTCGATGCGTTGCCGGACCGACCATTGCTCGCCGCCTGCCCGGTCTCGGTGCGCAACGACGAGACGGCCGATATCGACAGTGCGAACAAGGTATCGACGATGTTCGTGTCTCTGCCGACACACCTCGACGACGTCGAAGCGCAGATCGCACACATCCGCGATGCGACCAAAGGCGCGAAAGAGGAACACCACGCGGTCGGCGCGCGTACCCTTCTGGAACTCGGCGAGCTCGCGGGTCCGCGTAGCTTCGGGCTTGCGAGTCGGCTGCTCGGCGGCCTCGCGAGCCGCGGGCCGGTCCCGATCAACCTCGTGATCTCCAACGTACCCGGGCCGCCGTTCCCGCTATACCTCGGTGGAGCGCGGGTGATGTCGATGCTGCCGCTCGGACCGCCGATCGAAGGCGCGGGATTGAACATCACCGTGCTCAGCTACATCGACCGGATCGACTGGGGCTTCATCGCGTGTCGAGAGCTCGTACCGCGGCTACAAGACATGGCGCATGCGGTCGAGGACGCGCACCACGAACTGCTCAAAGCAGCACACATCGACGACACGTCGACGACCGTCGCTCAGGGCTGAGGGACCGAGTATCGTTCGCTTCGTGCCGATGTATATCGACCGCCACGACGCGCCGGGAGTGTCGCCCCAGGAGCTGGCCGACGCACACGCGCTCGACCTCGCGGTCCAAGCCAAGCACGGTGTGCGCTACCACACCTACTGGTTCGACCCCGAGAATGGCTCGGTCTTCTGCCTGGCGGAAGGGCCGAGCAAACAAGCGGTCGAAGACGTGCACGAAGAAGCGCACGGCCTGCTGGCGAGCACAGTTTTGGAGCTTGACGCCACGGCGCCCCTGAACGCGTTCTTCGGATCCATTCCGGTTCATGCCGTCGGCACGGCGTATAGCGCGCCGGCGATGCGGGCGATCGTGTTCACCGATGTGTGCGGGTCGGTCGCGCAAACGCATGAGCTCGGCGACGAAGGCCACATGCAGCTGCTCGCCGAGCACAACGAAATCGTCCGTAGAGAGCTCGCCGCGCACGACGGCCGGGAGGTCAAACATACGGGCGACGGGATCATGGCCGCGTTCACGTCGGTGGTCTCGGCCGTCGCGTTCGCGATGGAGGTGCAACGACGGCTGCACGCCCGCAACGAGAACGCCACCACACTGCTCGAGGTACGGGTCGGGATCAGCGCGGGCGAGCCGGTCACCGACGACAACGACGATCTGTTCGGCGCGGCGGTTCAACTCGCCGCTCGCCTTTGCGCCGCCGCTCCGCCGGGCGATATCGCGGTGTCCGTGGCCGTTCGTGAGTTGTGCATCGGCAAGCCCTTCCGCTTCGACTACCTCGGCGAACTCAACCTGAAGGGCCTGCCGCCGACGCAGACCTACGCGGTGCCCTGGCGCGAATAGTCCCAGCGGGCGATCGGGGCAGTGTTGATACGGTGGCGGGCGTGTACGCGCTGACCTGTCCGAATTGCGGCGTCAAGGTGAAAGTGCCGTCCGGACCGCACAGTGTTGTTGCGACGCCTGCCCCGGGCGGCAAGCACTCGGGCATCACCATCGACGGCAAGCCCGTACACCGGTGCCGCGTGGTGGCGACACCGACCCCGTAGCCTTTGCCGCTCGTCGCGAGACGTGTTCGGTAGCGTGCCGAAGATGGACGTTCCGGGCTCGCACGCCGACGTCGAGCGCTATCGCCGCCTCGACGAGGCGTTCCGCACCGGGGACATGATCGCACTGCAACGATTGCTGGGCAGTTTCGACGGCTTCCCCAACGTGGCGGCTCACCCGGCGATGGGGGCGTGCCTTGTGTATGCCATCTATCACAGCCCGATTGCCCTCGTCGGCGCACTGCTCGAAGCCGGCGCCGATCCGAACTGGCCGGACGCCGATGGGTTCCCACCGCTCGTTGCCGCGTTGTCGGGTTCGGCCGCGGCGGCGGGCGCCGCGGTCCGCACCGACGTTCACGAGCTCCTCGAGATGCTGCTCGCCGCAGGTGCCGACGTGGGGCAACGCGGCGTCAACGACTACACACCACTTCACCTCGTCGCCGGCCAGGGCGATCTCGGCGCGGTGGACATCCTGCTCGCGCACAGCGCCGATCCCGACGAGATCACGCGCATCGACGATTTCGACACCGCGCTCGACGTGGCCGAGGCCGGAGGACATCTCCGGATCGTGGAACGACTTCGCCCCGTGACGACGCGACCGGACTGGGAAGGCGCGTCGGCGGCCGGTGAGGTTGCCGAGCTCGCCCGCTTGGTGCGAGCCGGTCACGACATCGATGCGCAAGACGGATACGGCCAGACGGCGCTCATGCGCGCGGCCCACGCCGGGCGCTCCGACGCGGTCGAGTGGCTCATTGCGAACGGCGCGAACCTTGATCACACTTCCAAATTCGGCCTCAGCGCGGCGATGCTCGCCGTTGTCGGCGACCACCCGCGCATCGTTTGCGTGCTCGTTGCCGCCGGAGCGGATACGAGCATCCGAGGAACCGGAGCGCCCGGTTTCCGCGACAAGACTGCCGCCGACCTGGCAGAAGCCCGCAGTGATCAGCGCCTCGCTCGATTCCTACGCGCCCATACCCACTAGAACGCGCGGCTGGCCCACTAGAACGCGCGGCTGGCCCACTAGAACGCGCGGCTGGCCCACTAGAACGCGCGGCTGGCCCACTCGAACGCGCGGCTGGCCCACTAGAACGCGCGGCCGGCGCTACGCGGTCGCGGCCTGGCGAGCGCGCACGGCTTGGGGGTAGTGGCGGCTGATGCGGATCGGCACCACGAACCCGGCGATCTGGGCGCCGATCAGGATCCCGAAAGCGTGAGGCGCAGTAGCGAGCACGGCGGCGGTGATCGTCGCGGTGACGGCGAAGCTGGTTGCCCATACCGCGGTGAGCACGATGTTGATGTGAGTGAACATCGGGGTGTCCCAGAACTCGGGCGGCGCGACGCGCTTGGCGAACGCCACGGTGAACGGCCGGCCGACGACGATCGACATCGCGGCGGCAACTGCGAGCGTGCCCGGTGTGAGTGCGGGCACGAACCGGTGCACCAGGCTCGTCGGATCCGCGAACGCGACTGCCGTCAATCCGGCGAAGAACATTGCGGCTGCAACCGCGAACACGTCGGATGTGGCGGCGCGGCCGACGCGGACGAGGCCGGCCAGGCCCAGGCTCAGGGCGAGGGCCGCGCCGACCCGCCAGTCGAACACTGCGGCGGCGATCGGGTAGACGATCCAGGGGGCGAAGCTGCGGAGTTGGCTCATTTGCGGGCTCCTCTCGAAGGGGCGGCCGGTCTGCCGACATGTCATGAGTGACATATCGGAGCATGAACCTCTAGTAATGACATGTCAAGTGTGAAATGATGGAGTCATGAGCCTTCGCCACGCCCTGCTCGGCCTGCTCGCCGACGGACCCGCCAGCGGTTACGACCTGCTGAAGGTCTTCGACCGATCGTTGGCATTCGTGTGGCCGGCCACCCAGAGCCAGCTGTACGGCGAGCTCAACCGCCTCGCCGACGACGGGCTGATCGAGGTAACCAACGAAGGGCCGCGCGGCCGCAAGGACTACAGCATCACCGACCAGGGACGCGCCGAGCTCGAGCACTGGATCACCGACGTCGAGCCCGACCGCATTCGCCGCAACGACGCCATGCTGCGCGTCTTCTTCCTCGGCACGGTCGGTCCCGAACACGCCAAGGCATACCTCGAACGCGAAGCCGCCGTACATGAGGCCCTCGAAGAGCTCCTCGGGACCATCGCACGCGATACCGACTGGGACACGAACGACTTCAACCGCTACGGCCACCTCGTCATCGAAAGTGGACAGCGATACGCACACGCACAAGCCGAATGGGCACGGTGGGCCGCGGCCCGAGTCGACGACTTGGACAAGAACGAAGCACCCGCGCCGACACACTGATCGCACCCGACGTCATGGCACTAACGTCCCGCGTCCATTGGCGAACGGAGATTCTCGAATGTGGGCACAGCTCATCACGACGCGTCTGAAGCCGGGCAAGCAAAATGAGTTGCCGAGGTTGGTCGAGCAGTTGCGGGCAGTCGAGCAACCCGGTTCAGGCTTACTGCGTTCGACCGCAATGCAGGACCAGAAGGACCCGAGCCGGGTCTACATGTTGGTCGTCTTCGAGAGCGAGGAGCGGGCTCGTGCGCGTGAGAACGATCCGCGACGTCAGGCGGGCATGCAGGCCGCGAGGACGACAATGGCGGAGATCTTCGACGGCGCCCCGGAGTTCGTCGACCTGACCGTCGTGGACGAGGTGTCGCCCTAGGCGAGGTACTACTTCAGGGGTCTGCTCGTTTGATGCGCGACAGAGGCACACGCTTGCGGAAGCCTTTGAGCGCGAACGAGCCTGCGGTGCGGCACGAGAAGGCCGCCGAACCGTCGAGCGCGTCGCGTGTCTCGCGATCGACGAGCAGAGTCGACGGACGAGCCATGCTCACCGCGCGCGCCGCGAGGTTCACGATCGCGCCCGAGAAGTCACCGTCTCGCGCGAGAACGTCGCCCGTCGCCACGCCCGTTCGCACAGGGGGCAGCAGGTCGTGCGCGGCGAAGGCGTCGACGAGCGCGAGGGCGATGTCCGCAGCCGCGACGGGATCGTTGGCAACGAACATCACGCTGTCGCCGATGAGCTTGACGACTCGTCCGCCGCGTTCCACGACAATCTCCGACGCGGTCGAGTCGAATGCGCTCAAGGCCTGCGAGAGGGCCGGCAGATCGCGCTGCTGGGTCCAGGCGGTCGAGTCGACGAGATCGGCGAACCCGACGCTGCGCCGGACCAGGTCGATTCCGACCGCGGACTCCATCGCGTCGAGTGGACGGAAACCTAACTCGATGTGGTGACGCAACAACGTGTCGAAGGCGCGCGACACGCCTTCCAACAACACCATCGACTCCGCGTTCGCCCGGGCCAGCTCGAGGCCCGACCGGTCGTGCTCGACTGCTTGCGGCACGACGTTCACGACGAACGCGCTGACCGACGCGTCCGCGACGCGGGCCGCGGCCGCGCCCAACACGCGGACCAGTTGGATCGTCACGTCTTCGCCGAAGAGCTCGATGGCGGCGCGCAGAATGGTGAGGATCTCGGCGTCGCTCGCCCAGAACGAGCGCACGTCGGGGTCCGGATCGGGGTCGGGAAAGCCTGCGGCGCGCCAGGTTCGCGCGATCAACGCCGGCTCGACACCCGCAACCGCCGCGACGCCTTCGAGCGTGAGCCGCTCGCGATTCCCCGACAGTGCGATGGTCGACGCCAAGAGCGGGAGCTCGCCGCGATTCGTCGCTCTGAGGTCGTCGATCGTCGCGCCGAGGTCGACGAGATACTCGAGGAGCAGGAGATGCTCGGACGCGTCGTCGGCGTTCGGGTCGTAGATTCCGGCCGCTTCGAGCTCGGCCGGACCCGGCTGCTGGTCTTCCGGCACGGGTCGTGTGTCCCTGATCCGTCCGACGGTTACTGACCCGCGGCTGCGAGCGAGTCGACCCGGGCCGCGTAGCCGGCGTCGTCCTGCGGTCGCTCGCCGACGCGGGCACGAAGGAGATGGTCGGCGGCGACGTGCTCGCCTCCGTCGAGCAGATAGGCGACGCGCGCGACGGCCAGAACTCGGTCGAGCACGCGCCGGAAGTGGCGCGTGCCGAAGTCGGCGTCGGTGACGGATCGACGCATGTCGCCGAGTACGTCGTCGAGCTCGGCGCGCGCACGATCGGCCACGGGAGACGCGCTCGCGCTACAGAGTTTGCCGAGGCGTTCGGCGACGACCTCGATGATCGGCAATCGGTGCAGGTCGGCGAGCACCTGCGCGACGAGCACATTGTGCGTGCCTTCCCATGACTCGTAGACGATCGAGTCGCGGTACAGCCGCGGCAGCACGCTGAAGTCCTCGATCGTTCCGTTGCCGCCGAGTACCTCGATCGCACTACGTATCGCGGCCGTGGCGTCGACCGACAGCGCGTACTTCGTCGCGTTCACGAGGAAGCGGTGGTACACGGTGACCTCGTCGTCCGCGCGTGCGGCGTCGATGCGTTCTTCCAACTCGGTCAGGGCAAAGACGAGATGCAATCCGCCGAGCCACGCGACGCGTAGCTGCGCGATCGTGGCGCGGGTCGACGGAAACTGATCGATCGTGCGACCGAACGCGCGGCGATGGCGGGCATACGCCGAGGCCTCCAGGTAGGCGCGGCGCATCATCCCGGTCGATCCGATCGCGGTCATCCAACGGCTCGTGTTGAGCACGACCCCGACCGCGGTCCGGAATCCGTTCTCGACCGGACCGATCGGCCACGCGCGGGCCTCGTCGAGGTCGATCTCGCCCGACGCCATGCCGCGAGTGCCGAGCTTCTCCTTGAGGCGACGAAGAACGAATCCGTTCGGCTCACCATCCAAGAGGCGCGGGATCACGAAGCAACCCAAGCCCCGGGTTCCCGGAGCACCATCCTGCACACGGGCCGTGACGAGAAACTGTTGTGCCTCGGCAACGGAGCAGAACCACTTCTCGCCGGTGATCACAAAGGAACCGTCGGCTCGAGGACGCGCGATCGTTGCATTCGCTCCGACGTCACTGCCGCCCTGCACCTCGGTCAGGAACTGCGAGCCCCGTTGCGCTCGCGCGTAATCCGTTTCGAGCAACGAAGGGAGGAACCGGTCGCGTACGTCCGGATCGGCTGCTCGGCGGAGCGCCCGGGCGAGGCCGATGGTGCAGACCGCCGGACACGCGTGGCCGGCCTCGCCCTCGAGCGACAGAAGATAGAGCAGCGTTGCCTGTTCGTAGGCGCGGCCCGGAGTGCCGGACTCGGCGACGAGGCCACTTCTCCAGACGGCTGCGCCCGCGCGGTGGTAGTCAGCGTCGAAGCGCACTTCTTCGATCCGTCGGCCCAAGCTGTCATAGCGCGCCAACTCGGGCAGGTGCGCACGGTGCTCGTAGCGCGTGCACGCCGGACCGACCGTGTCGAGGACCACCTCACCGAAGCGCGATGCCGCCCGAGCCAACGCCGACATGCGGTCGGCTGGCAATGCCCGCTCGAGCACTCCGCGCAGCGGCGCGTCGGCTTCGAAGGGATCTCCGGGGAAGTCGGCACGCCAAGCCTCGAGATCACGTCGAGCGTCGGCAAAGCTCACGGCCGCAGTCTTCCAGATGTGCCCACTGCACGCAGATGTACGCGCCGGACGTCGCTCGTCGATCCCATGGCGAACAATCGATGATCTTGGTGCACCATGTGGGGGTGATCGGCGAGCGTGTCGTACGGCTCGCGCCGGGGTCTTGGGCGTGTGTCGCGTTGCTGTTCGTTGCGCTGACGTCGTGCACCTCGACCTCGGCCGCCCGTCCGGCCGCGTCGCCGAATCCCGATATCGCTTCGGTACCGCCGACGGAGCCCGCGACGTCGTCGACCATGTCATCGACAGTCGCGGCGCCGACGACGACGAAGGGACCACCGCAGTACTTCTGGAGCTACGGCGATCCGCTGATCTGTGGCGCACCGACTCCGATCGAGACGGCCGGGGCGATGGTGGCCGAACGCCGCAGCGGCCCGCTCCCACTTCCCGCGTCTGTGCGCCACCAACGCGTCCTGCTCGTCGGCGACTCCACGGCGTGCAGTCTGTGGCCGGGTGTGAACGCGGTCGGCAACGCGGCCGGCGTGGCGACATACCAGGGCTCGGTGTTCGGATGCGGCATCGCGAGCGGCCAGATCACCACGACCCGCCACGAATCGATCACCCCTCACTCGTCGCGTTGCCCCGCCCTCGTCGGCTGGACCCTGCCGAACGCGCTGGCTCGCGCGCGACCCACGGTCGTGATCTGGATGAGCACCTGGGAGAAGTCCGACCTCGTGGTCGCCGGCCACACCGTCATCGCGGACACGCCCCAATGGCAGGCCGAGATCATGGCGCGCATGGATCGCGCGCTCGCGCTGCTCACCGCCGGAGGCGCCCGCGTCGCGGTCGTCACCGAAGCGGCGCCGGGACCGAATCCCGGGGCGCCACGCGGATCAAGCGACCCGAACGCCGACGACGCCGGCTACGTCCGCCTGAACGCACTCCTGCAACGCTTCCGAGCGCGACATCCCGACCAGGTGACGCTGGTCGATCTCGCCGGGCAGCTCTGCCCGAGCGGACCACCGTGCCCTGCGCTCGTCGCGGGCGCCCAACCGCGACCCGACGGCCGCCACTTCACACCTGCCGCCGCGACCTCGGCCGCCCGATGGGTCTTCTCGCAGATCTTTGCGACGCCCGGCTGACGAGGGCGCCGCGCGCGAGTAGCCGCGCGGCGTGCGACTCCGACGAACCCCCGCCCCCGTAGGCTCGTGCGCACCTCGAACCCGGGAGCACACGAATGACTGACAAGTCCGCGTTCAACGACACCGAGTGGCACGCGCTCACCGATGCACCGCTGCTCGTCACCCTGGCGATGTTCATCACGGGTGAGCACGGCCCGATCTCGATGGTCAAGGAGGCGAGCGCGAGCGCCCGCGCGATCGCCCGACCCGGCGATCGGGGCTCCGCCGGCGCGCTGATCGGCGAGATCGCAGCAGCAGCCGAGAGCAAGGAGGCCCGCCACGATATGAAGGAGCACCGGGGCTCCTCGATGGACGAAGCGCTGCAGCGTACGTTGGCCGACCTGCAGCCCGCGGCCACAGCACTCGCGAAGCTGCCGGCCGACGAGGCGGCCCAAGTCGGCGCGTGGTTCGTCGACATCGCCAAGGCGGTTGGCGGGGCGGCCAAGACCGTGACGCCCGCCGAGCAAGCCGCGATCGACAAGGTCACGGCGTTGTTCACTCCATCGCCGGCCTGACCGACCCGAGCAGCCGAACCTTCGTCGCACGGATGTTCGGGATGATGCAGCCGTGACGGGTTCGAGCCTGGTGGTGCTCGCGGCCGGGCGCGGCACGCGTTTCGGCGGCTTGAAGCAACTGGTCGCGGTTCGCGACGACGGCGGGACGGTCACCGACGTGCTGGTCCGGCGGGCGGCGGATGCCGGCTTCGAGCGGGCCGTGATCGTGGTTCGGCCGGCGATCGAGGAGATGGTGCGCGCCCATCTCGACGAGATGGGCGCGGCCGGGATCCCGGTCGGGCTCGCGGTACAGCGACGGCCACGGGGAACTGCCGATGCCGTGCTTGCCGCTCGGGACGCGGTCGGCGGCCCGTTCGTGGTCGTGAATGCCGATGACCTCTATCCCGCCGGCGCATTCTCGCTGATCGCGACCCATCTGCGCGACGCGCCCGCGCGTGAGCACGCGGTCGTCGGGTTTCGACTCGATCGCACGCTGGTCGGATCGCGTCCCGAGGCGCGGGCACTGCTTTCGATCGACGCGGCCGGCACGCTCGCGGCCGTACGCGAGGGGAACGTCGGGAAGGACGGCGGATTGCACTTCATCACCGCGACGGCCGTCGAGGGGTTGGGGGGCGACGAGATCGTCTCGATGAACATGTGGGGCTTCCGACCGAGTGTTTTCGACGCGCTCGCCGCGGTCGTTGCCGAGATAGGCGCACACGACCCTGACGTCGAGGTGTTCTTGCCCGACGTGGTCGCGACGATGATCGCGGGCGACGCGACGGTTCGCGTCCTGCAGTCGGACGACGCGTGCATCGGGATCACCTACCGCGAAGACGTCGACGCAGTGCGGGCGGCTCAGTCGTGATCGCGGGCGGGACCGTTCGGCGCGTCGCCGCGCGGTTCTCGTTCTCCGCGCCGGTCGAGACGATCGCGCCGTTCGGCACCGGCCTCATCAACGATACGTTCCTCGTCACGACGCATCGCCCCTCCAACCATGGCGACTCCACCCATCGACAGGACTACGTGATGCAGCGGATCAATCGTTCGGTCTTCGGCGACCCGCGCCCGCTCATGCAGAACATCGCGACCGTCTCGGCACATCTGGGCGGTCGATTCGTGCCCGAGCTCGTCGCGGCTCGAGCGGGCGGCTGGATCGTCGAGGATGCCGACGATACGTGGCGCGCGTGGCACCGCGTCCCCGGAGGCGAGGCGTGCGCCAGTTTGACACCGAAGCACGTGGGCTCGGGCGCGTACCTGCTCGGCTGCTTCCACACCGGCTTGGCGGATCTCGCGCCGACGTGCCTGTCCGAGCCGATCCCCCACTTCCACGATCCCACGCGCCGGCTGGCACGGCTGCGCGAGGCCGTCGCGGCAGACCCGTTCGGCCGCGCCGGACGAGTGGCGGCTGAGATCGACCAGGCGCTGGCGAAGGCTCCGCTGGCCGCGCTGGCCGACGAGCTCGTCGTGCGCCTCCCCCGGCGCGTCGCGCACAACGACGCGCAAATCGCCAACGTCTTGTTTCGCGGCGACGAAGCCGTCTGTCTCGTCGATCTCGACACCGTCATGCCGACCGCCTGGTTCTGGGACGTCGGCGACTTGCTGCGCAGTGCGTCCACGCCCGCGGCCGAGGACGATCCCGACCCCCGGCACAACGTCGCCGATCCGCTGCTCGTGCGCGCAATCCTCGACGGTTACCGCGCCGGTGCAGCACCGGCGATCAAGGCCGGCACCCAGGAAGACGACGCGCTCGAAATCGCGGGTGCGCTGGTCACGTACGAGCAGGCACTGCGCTTCCTGACCGATTTCATCATGGGCGACGTCTACTACCGCACGACCCGACCCGATCAGAACCGCGACCGCGCTCGCGCGCAGCTCGCCCTCCTCGCGTCGATGCAGGGCACCGTCGGCGAGGGTACCGTCGGATCGTGACGGAGCTGCCCGAGCTCGACCGCTCGGCGTTGGGAGCAATTGCGGAGCTCTGCCGGCGAGGCGTGCCCGACTCCCCCTCGGCCGACGAGCTCGACGGCGCACTGTTCACGCCCGAGCAACCCGCGGTCGTTCGCGGCGACCCCGCCGTCGGCGTGGTCGCGACCGTCGCCGGCGACGACGGCGCCTACCTGCGCCTTCTCGTCGTCGACCCCGAGGCTCGCGGCCGGGGCCGCGGACACGCGCTGATACGCGCCGCCCACGCCGACGCGCGCGCGGGCGGGCACACTTCGATCACGACCGGTGCCGACGCGCCGTTCTTCTTGTGGCCGGGCGTGCCGAGCACCGACACGGCGCTGCTCTGTCTGCTCGAGCGCCATCACTACACGCGCGTCGAGACGAACTTCGACATGACGATCGATCTCGCGACGATCACCAATGCCTCGTACGAGCACGCGCTGGCGATGCCCGCCGATCGTGACGAGATCGCGACGTTCATGGCGAAGCACTGGCCGAATTGGAAAGCCGAGGTGCTGCGCGCGCTCGACAAGGGAAGCCTCGTCATTGCGCGCGATGACGAGGGCATCAGCGCGTTCTGTGCGTTCGAGGTCAATCGTGCAGGTTTTCTCGGTCCCGTTGCTGCCCGTCCCGACGTCATCGGTCGCGGCGCCGGCACTCCCGCACTCGTCGGCGCACTTCAGGAGCTACGCGCGCGGGGCCGGTCGAGCATCGAAGTCACGTGGGTCGGGCCGATCGTCCCGTACGCGCGACTGGGTGGCCGGGTGAGCAGCGTCTACTTCGTCTACCGCAAGGGGTTGTCGTGAACCTGTTGCCGCAGCCGAGGTTCGTCGACCTCGAGGATCGCCTCACCGCGAACAACGCGCTGACGGAACGCGTCGACGCGTCGCTGCCACCGCAGGGTTACACGTTGACCATCGGCGACGGCGGCGTCGCGCTCGTCGGGGGCGACGACGCCGGATGCTTCTACGGCCGCGCCACCCTGGCACAGCTCACTCGCCTGCACAGCGGCGGGTTGCCGATCGGCACGATCCGCGACCATCCCGATCTTGCGATCCGCGGTGTCATGCTCGACGTGTCGCGCGACAAGGTGCCGACGATGGAGACGCTCTATGCGCTCATCGACAGGCTCGCGTCGTGGAAAGTGAACCAGGTCCAGCTGTACAGCGAGCACACCTTCGCGTATCGCAATCACCCCGAGGTACACGCCGGCGCGAGCCCGTTCACTCCCGACGAGATCCGCGCCCTCGACGCGTTCTGTCGCGCGCGCCACGTGGAGCTCGTACCGAACCAGAACTGTCTCGGACACATGAACCGCTGGCTCGAGCACCCGCTTTACCACGGACTCGCGCTCGCACCCGACGGCTTCGTCGATCCGTACGGCCTCGGTCACGAAGCGATGACGCTCGATCCCGCGCGGCCCGGATCACTTGCGCTCGTCCGCGAACTACTCGGCGAGCTGCTGCCGTTGTTCTCGAGCCGACGCGTCAACATCGGCCTCGACGAGACCTGGGAGCTGCCGCGCGAGCGTCTCGACGAGTACTTCGCGTGGATCGCGACGCTGCGCGCCCTCCCCGAGCTCGCCGGTCACGAGGTGATCATCTGGGGCGACATGTTCTCGGGTGACCCGGCGCTCGTCGCGAAGGTGCCCGACGGCGTCACCGTGTGCGAATGGGGCTACGACGCCGAGTACCCGTTCGACGAACGGCTCGCGCTCCTCGCACGAGCCGGGCTGCCGTTCTGGGTCGCGCCGGGCACGTCGGCCTGGCTGAGCATCGGCGGTCGCCTCACCAACGCCGTCGAGAACCTTCGAAACGCGGCCGAGGCTGCGATCGAGCACGGCGCGCTCGGGTTCCTCAACACCGACTGGGGTGATCGCGGTCACCTCCAGCAGTGGCCGGTCAGCGATCCGGGGTTTGCGTTTGGTGCCGCCGTGTCGTGGTGCGTCGCATCCAACCGCGAGCTCGATCTCGGCGAAGCGTTGAGCACGCACGCGTTCGACGACCCGACCGGAGGACTCGCCGCGGCGCTTCTCACGATCGGCGACGCGCACCGCGCCGTCACGCCGCAGATCCCGAACCATTCGATCCTCGCGATGCATCTGTACTTTCCGCAGATCCGCGTCGGCCGTGGCATCACGAAGGGCATCACCGCGGCGGAGCTCGACACCGTTGCCGACCGGCTCGCCGAGGCACGAGCAGATGTCGCGCGGGCCGAGCCCCGGCGCGGCGACCGCGCGCTGCTCGTCGACGAGGTCCTCTGGACCGTCGACGTGCTCGAGCTCTTGACCGACGACGCCCGCGCCCGCCTCGGCGGCGACAGCACGCTCGGCTCGGTCCCGCAGGCACAACGCGACGACTTCGCGTCGCGTCTCTCCGCGCTGACCGATCGACACCGCGCGCTCTGGCACGCCCGCAACCGTCCCGGCGGGCTCGACGACAGCGTCGCCTGGCTCGACAACCTGCGCCGCGCCTACGAGACCGGCCGACCCGAGCCGACGTGGGGCGGCTGGCCGCAACGCTTCACCTGAGATGGCCGCAACGCTTCGCCCGAGATAACGGTCTCCGAGCCGTGGTAGACCCGCGCCGCTCAGACCTGCGGCCGGATCTATCGTGATCAGGGGCTGCGTCTCGGGCGTCCGCTCCCCGCCCGGGCCACCGCCCGGAGACGTAGCCCCATCGGGCCAAGTGCCGTGTCAACGGCCGGCGGCGCATCATCGGCGTTCTTGCGGCAAGGGAACCTTCATCCGTGAACTGGGTCGATGTGGTGATCGTCGTCTTGGTGATCGCGGCCGTCGGCAATGGCTTGATGTCGGGCGCGCTCACACAGGCTTTGTCCTTGGGCGGGCTCGCGCCCGGCGCGTTCCTCGGTGCCGACCTCGCTCCGACGTTCACGCGCACGGCCACCAACCCGAACACGAAGGCCGTGATCGCGCTGGTGTGCGTGTTCGGGACGGCCGGATTGCTCGCCGCGGCCGGCCGGGTCTTGGGAAGCTTGGCTGCTCGCCGTCTCCGTGCAACACCGCGGCGGTCCATCGACGCCGGCCTCGGCGTGTTGACCGCGGTCGTCGTCACCCTCGTGGTCGCGTGACTGGTGGGCAACATGCTCGCGAAGACTCCTCGACGCCGGCGGATTGCCCCAGGTGTTCGCGCAACTCGAACCAAACGCCGCGCCGACGCTGGCGCTGCCCGCCTCGCCGTTGGTGCAGGCCGCGTTCGGACACGCGGCGGCGTCGACACTGAAGATCGAAGGCATCGCCTGCAGTGAGATCCAGGAGGGCTCCGGCTTCGTCGTCGCACCCGGCATCGAGCGCGACGGGACGGTCATCGGTGTCGTCTTCGCGCGCTCGAGCCTCAACGACGACATCGGCTATGCCCTCACCTCGACCGACGTCCGCACCCAAACACTCCGAGCCGAAACCCTCGATACTCCGGCCCCTACCGGGCCATGCACCGCGAGTTAGATCAGTTCACCTCGCAATCGGACGAACGACATGGGCGTTTCTGGAAGGATGCGTTCGTCGGATCGCGATCACGGAGGCAAGATGAACCTCGGACGCGCAAGTAGCGCGGCGTTGATGCTGTCGGGTATCTCCGGCGTGTTGATGCCGAGACGAGTCGCTTCGGCGCTCGCCCTGTCCGTGCAATCGGACCGAGGACTCGCCGAGACCCGTGCGGGTCTGGGCGGCACGTATGCCGCGCTCGGTGGATGGGCGCTGTTCAGTCGCGATCCGGCGGCGCAGGCGGCTGTCGGGGTCACTTGGCTCGGTGCCGCGGCAGTGCGCCTCGCATCGCTCGCGGTCGACCGACCGCAGACCGACTGGGCATTCTGGGCCTACCTCGCAGCCGAGATCGGCTTCGGCGCGACTGCACTTGCCTCGCCGGCCCGGGCTGAACAGCGAACTGTCGGGCACGGCCGACGGTAGATTTTCGGCGCCATGGCTACTCGATCCGACCATCCCGCGGACGACATTCCCGTGGCCAACACACCACCGGGCGGCTACGGCGACACGTTTCCGACCCCGATCCTCGCCGGTTGCACGGATCCCCCCGTCGCGGGCGCACCCGACCTTCGCGGCGTTTGGCGAGTCGTCGAGGTGCATGCCGAAGGCGACGTCGTTCCCGACCATCAGGCGCTGGGTCATACGCAACGCGTCGAGCAATGCGGTAACCGGCTCGTCGTCACCGGAGGCGGTGTCATCCATGACATGCGCTGCGACGGAACCGTCGAACACGGCGTGCGCGACGTCGCGGAGTTCGACAAGCAAACCCCGATCAGTGTCGTCGCGACATACGAGGGCGGGGTCCACGTGCTGCGACCGATCGGTATCCCGATCGAAGTCACCCGTCGGCGCGAGGGCGCCGACATGATCTGGGACTACCTCGGGTTTCGCGCGCGCCTGCAACGAATCGGCCCGCCCGAGATGGAGGTCACCGAATTGCGCGCGCCGCGCTCGTGAGCGCAATCGTCGCCCCGTAGGCGCCCCAACTCGGCCCTCGGGGGTCAGTGGAACCCGAGCAGGGCGCGCGTCGCGCGGCGTAGGTGTTCGCGTCGACGCTCGAAGGTCGCTCCTGTCCACAGCAGCAGCGCGCCGACCGCGGCGAGGACCGTCCAGCGCGGAAGACGCGCGGCCTCGGGTGCGACGAGGTCGAGCGCGAGCGCGACGAGCGTCGCGGCGCCGATGACCAGCGGCGCCTGCAGGCGTCCACGGGCGCCGACGAACAACACCGAGAACGCGGCGATCGCCGCGATCACGACGCGCGTCGTGTCGTCGTGGGCGATGCCGAGCGCGGCGGTAGGGCCGAGGCCGAGAACGATCGCGGCGCCGAGGGTCGTCCACGACGATGCCGGCCGCGTGACCCGCATGACGATGCCGAGCGCGAGCGCGGCGACCGCGGCGGGCAGCGTGTAGGCCTCGACGAGTGCGACGTGGGCCGTCCCGAGCCATGACCAGGTCGCGGCGAGCGCGGCCGCGAGCGCCGCCGGCCCGTACAACGACCGATCGGATCGCAGCGCGCCGAGCGTCAGCAAAACCGCGGTGACGCTGAACGCCGCCGCGAGCCAGACGGGCGACACGGCGGCGAGCGCGATCCCGCACCCGAGGCCCACCGCGCCGACCGACTCGACGGTCGAGCCTTCCATCACGAATTTTCGGAGCCCGACCGCACCGGCCGCGACGGCGACGCCCGCGGCGCAGGCGACGGCGAAGCCCGGCACGCCGCGGCCGGCGCCGGCCGCCGCCGTCGCGACCCCCGCGAGCGTTATCGCGGCACCCGTGACGAGCGCGGCGTGCGCGGCGCGTAGAGGTGATGCCCGATCGACCACGACCGCGACCGCGGCCGCGACGAGCCCCGCGACCAACACGCTGACGGACGCCGCCGGCGTGGTCGTCGCCCATCCGAGGGCGGGGACGGCCGAGATGCTCGCGAGCGCGAAGATCACGAACGCGAGCTTCTCGTCGACCCTCGACAGAACGGCCGAGAGGATCACGACGCACACTGTGATCGCGGTCGCGGCGACGCACGCGTCCCGAACGGTTGGCGCGCCGGTGAACACGACCAGGTTCGCCGCGAGCAGCGCCAGGCCTCCGGCGACGGCCGCGACCGCCGGCAAGGCGTCGCGGCGCCCGGCAGGTGCGCTCGAGGCGCGCGCGAGGAGAACCGCGATCGCGGCGACGGCCAGAGTCGCGACCGTTGCCCAGGAGACGTGCAACGTCGTCGTCGACGTTCGGCCGACGACGACGGTTCGTGCCGCTGCGTCGAGGTTGCCCCGCCAGACCGAACGCAGCCACCCCAGCGGCCCGACCGTGGCGACGAGGCTCGGTGCCAGCGCAACCGCAACCCCTGGACCGACGAACGACGCGCCCGCCGTGAGCGTCCCGGCCCGCCACGATCTCGGCGCCACGGCGGCGAGCCCCACGGAGACGGTACCGACTACGGCCGCGACGAGGAGCAACACGTTGCCGTCGACCGAGCGCCACCACGGCACGAGCAGCGCGCCCAGCACCGCGCTCACGGCGAGGGCGGGAAGCATTCCGGGCCGTCGCGACCCGCGCGTCCGCACGACCGCGGCCGCGCCCGGCGCGACCGCGACGACGAGCAGCACGGCCCCCGGAGCGAGCGGGTCGGGGAAGGCGTGCGTATCGCCAACCGCGATCATCGTCGCGACGACGGCTGCGGCCCACACCACGGCGGCCTCGACCGTCAGCAGCACGACGGTCAGCCGCGTGATCGAGCGGCGAAGCACCGCGAACGCGACTACGACCGCGGGCGCGACCAGCGCGAGACCGAGCGCGACGCTCCAGGGCGCGTGCGCGTGCGTGGCGACCACCAGCACGGCGCCGGTGGGGAACGCGATCGCCATACCGGCGTGGCCGGTTCGCCGCGAGACGAAGCGCGCGACCAGCGCCCCCATGCCGCCGAGCACCACCGCGCCGACCGCCCACCATGCCGTTCCGGAGACGTGCGCGCCGACACCTGCGCGCCGGAGCGCGTGCCAGTCGATCGCCGCGATCGCCATGGCGAGCGCGGACAGCGCCTCGGCCGTGGAGGGGAGCCGCCTCCGGCAGGCAACCGCGAGCGCGGTGACAGCGAGGGTCGCGCCCACGAGGACGGCGGCGCGTCCACCGTCACCCAGCCGGGACCACGTGACCACGGTGAACGTCACCGCGGACAACGCCAGCAACGCGACACCGAGCCACAGCAACAGACCGCGCACGCCTTCGACGCTCCACTCGCCCCGTCCGCCGCGAGGCAGTGGCGTCGGCGGGAAGGGCAGACCCGGCGCGTCCGGAGCACGCGCCGGTGCTCGCGCGTCTCCGAGCTCGAGCGCCACCTCCGCGCGACGCTGCCAGAGCACGGTGAGCTCGCGATCGAGGTCGTCGAGGACACCGGCCAGCTCGCGCATCCGCGCCGCGGCGGCGCTGTCGAGCTCGAGGCCACACCACGAGCAGAACGCGGCGTCCGCCACGGCAACGCCGCAACGCGGGCACTCCCCCTCGCCGCTCACACCGACCCCTTCCACTCCTCATGCGACTCCCGGCGCACGCGAAAGGTTGCACCAAATCGGCCCGCGACCGCGATTGCCAACGAGCTCTCTGAGGTTGGGAGGATGGAATTCTCGGAGTCGTGACGTCGACCGCGCGCCGGGGATCGACTACGCGCCGAGTCGGGGGCCAGTGGCGCTCAGGTCACGGCTGGCACGGGTTGTTCGGTAAGACGTTGTCGAAGTTCTCGAAGAAGGTCTGGGTCGAGTGCGGGCCGACGGGATAGAAGGTCGAGGTCGGCTTGCCCCAGAACTTCGCCGGAGTGCCGCCGAAGGTGTCGATGGCGTTCGGGATGGCGGGACCACCTTCTCGCCACTCACAGGCTCCCGAGGCCGACCGGCCCGACGTGAACATCGGGTAGAAGGCCGACCCCTTGGGCGGGATCAGGCACTTCTGGAGCGTCGTGCTCGTGCAGTATCCGAAGGCGCGTTCGAGCGTCAGCAGGTCGGTCTCGAAACTGACCTGGCTGTACCTATGGCCGTTGTCGAACGTCGGACTGGTGAACCGGACTGGTTCGGAGGTGTTCTTCACGGCGTTGCCGTTGCCGGGCCACACCTTCAGGTACGACGGCCCGTCGAAGTCGTCGTCGAAGTCCGTAATGCAACCGCCGACCTTGACGAGGAGCGACGCACCCGGCGGGAAGCAGCCGACGTCGTCACGGTCGTTCGTCGGATCGGTTGCGGACTTGCCCGCGCAGTTGCCGTTCGCCAGCACCTTGTCGCAGTACTCGAAGTGACCGATCTCGTCGGAATACGCGACGTTCAGCGTGTGCGCGGTCCACTCGGCACGGGTCTGGATCACTGACGTCGAGAACTGCGGGTGGAACGCGTACGGCTTCTCGGTGCACTTCGACGCCTTGGGATCGAACATGACTTGCGCGAAGCCGTTCGCCACGCTCGCCGTCATCGACCCGTTCGCGCCGTTGGTCACGTCGTGCAGCAAGACTTGGAACCCCGCCGGCGTGTCGTGCATGTCGACCGTGATGCGGTCGCCCGAGTTCATCGCCATGTCGGTCGAGAAGTTCGGTACGAGCGCCTTGTTTACCGCGTTGTCGAGCGGCCCCGCCGGCGCGTGCGCGTGGCCCGACTTGGTGATGAAGGCGAAGTTGACCGGCTCGTCCGAGACCTTCGCGAGGCAGTCGGGATTGTTGTCGACCCCGGTGGGGTCGTTGAAGTTGAGCGAGTCGATGTTGAGCGCGGCGCACCATTTCGTCGCGGTACACGAGACTCCGGCCGGCCACGACGACCACCCGGGTGGGTAGAACTGCATCTCCATGAAGGCCGAGCCCGGGTGATGCCCGATCCAGTTGGGGGAGTTCGGGTCCGGGTTATCGAAGATGTTCTTGTCGCTGTCGGGCTGGCAGGGCGCGTGCGTGAACTCCGGGCTCGACTGGGGGTCGCACATCACCATGCTGAACCAGAACGCGGGGTGCAACTGGAAGTTCCACGTGCCGCCGGTGCCGTTCTGCGTCGGCGCGGCTGCGCTGTCGCGCGGCAAGATGAGGCTGTACTTCGACTGGTTTCCGCTGCCGGGGAGGTTGGAGTGGAACGAGATGGCGGGCTCGTCGTGGCCGGTGTAATCGCCCTCGTAGTTCTTGTGCCGAGACGTGTCGGCGCACAAGAACGTGTGCGTTTCGCACAGACTCGCCGGCGGTGCTGCCGAGGTGCGGGACGCTGCGGACGTCGGCGACGCCTGCGCGAGGAACCCGACGGGACCGACGAGCAGCGCGACCAGCACGCCGCCCAACGCCAAACGCAGCCGACCACCCATCACGGCCTCCCCGTGTCGACGATGCGCGGTAACACTAAGAGCGTTCGATCCGAAGCTTCAAGCGCGAGACGTGGCAAGGCTCCAGATCTCGAGTACGTCAGGTCCGCAGGAGGCGGATTGCTACAGCCGGACCTGGGAAAACTCCAGATGATGTGACTCTGGCGGTCGGGATCGGGCATCTCGCGGCCGCCGTCTTGGTCCTACCCCTTGTCTTACGTGTTCTTCAGTGACGGGTGTCGAGCTCGATGAAGTCGCGGGTGTTCGAGTGCAGGTAGCGGTCGGAAGGTCGTTGCATGTTCGAAAGGAGCTTCGTGGCACTGATTCCGGCCGGCGGCGACTCGGTGTACGTCATGAGCGATACCCAAGCGGAGTTGATGTCGAGTTCCATCGCGCGGACGCAGCCCGCATGTTGGAGAACCGCGGCGAGCGTGGCGACGTTGAGTCCCGGTCCGGCGACATAGATGAGGTCGTGGTGCGCGTCGACGCCGACACCGGAACGCCAGGTGTAGACCCGATTGCCCAGCGTCGCTCCCCACTGGCTGCTGTTCGCGTCCGACAGACCGGCGACGAGTTGACGGCCGTCCACGATCAGGTCGAGGTTCTGTCGAACCGACGCCACATTGGTACCGAACTGATCGTCTCGTCCCCACATGCCCACGTCAACGTGACCATCGGCGTAGATGACCAACGATGCGCGGCCGTTCACGAGCGACCGTACCGTACGACCTTCGGTGAAATAGCCGCCGCGGCTCGAACCCAAACGGAACCCGCCGTTGAACGCAGCGGTCACCCGCCCGTAGTCCGACGGTGAAATCGTCGGGCCCGCCTGCCACGGCCCGCCACCGGGAACCGACGTGCCATTGTGCAATGTCGCGACCAGCACGCTCATGTTCATCCAAGCCACGCCAACGAGCACGCTGGTATGCACGGAGTCCGGTCGCAGATATGCAAAGCACACCGCACCCTTCGAGCGCCCGACGTCCTGCCACGCACCTTCGCCCGCGAGCGCGCCCGACGCGAACGGCGCGACGTCGGGTGGACACACACTCTTGTGTACCAGCGCCGATTTGCCCGACGAGTGAGCCACTGCGGGATGCGGGACAGAAGGGGCGACCCGGGCGATGCCACCCTTGGGCGTACCTCCTGTGGCCGGCTGATGGTGTGAGTACCACCAGTGCTCGACACCATCGACGAGCCAGCCCAGCGAGTGCCCGCGCGCCCACTCGGTCGCGTTCGCCGACAGCGGATCTCCATTCGATACCAAGACCGCGTGACCGAACGACCAGAGCACCACCATCAACAGCGTGCCGACGATCGACGCGACCCCGAGCCGAACTCGACGACGCGTACGCGACACGCCCGAACGGCGGGCAGCTTCAACCGGCGGTTCGGAAGGTACCGAGTCGCCGGCGGGGTGCTTCGTCAACATCGCGGCGATGACGCTAAAGACCATCGGATTAGCGTCACGTAACCGATCGGCCAGCTTTCGGACTGCCGTCTCGGATCGAAAAACTTGGTCTAACGCTTACCTTGCGCGCTCATCGGTGGTGCTGTTGGAAGAAGCGCCAGATCACTTGCGTCGCGTCGAGATCGGAGCTCGGAAGGTCGTGGCCGGCCAGCGGCGGTGACGATCCCGGCCACTCATGCCCGCTGTTCGCCACTGCGTACAGCTCCACCGTGTTATCGAACGCGCAGGGCGCCCACACGCTGTGGGTGACGGGACCGGTCCGCCGGACCCGCGCGTCGACTGGACAGCCGTCGTACGAGCGCCACGCTGAAATTGATTGCTGTGCGCTGCCGAACGAGACTTCGTGGTCAGCGAGCCCGTGTACTGCGACCATCGATACCGCCCGCGCCGGCTGACAACCCGGGTTCACCGCCTCGACCGGCGCGATCGCGGCGATGCGACCCGACAACGCACAGCCGAGGCGATACGTCATGAAGCCGCCGTTCGACATTCCTGCGACGTACACGCGCCGCGGATCCACCGGGAGCGTTCCCAGGAGGTGATCGATGAGCGCGGTGATGAACTGCACATCATCAACACCTCCGGGAGCGAGTGACGCATTCCACTGGTCGCGCACACCTTGTGGGTACACGACGAAGAAGCCGTCGTGATCGGACAATGTGTCCCAGTGATAGCGGAGTTCCACGCGGGCTGCGTTGCCGGACGCGCCGTGCAGCACGAGTACGAGTGGTGCCCGTTCCGTCGTTCGGAACGACAACGGCGCATGCAGACGATACGAGCGTTCCAGGCCGGACGATGTCAAGGTTGCAACCACAGTCGTACCCGGTGGTGCCCCGTTCGAACGGATGACCGGGGTGCTGGAAGTCGACGCCGGTGAGGTCGTTGCGGACCTCGAGCTCGTGGGGAGCCGCGGGCTGGGAGTCGCGATCGTCTGCACCGGCGAGTGACCGTGCTGACTCGTGCACCCGGCCAGGACGGAGGCAACGACGATGACAGCCACGCCCAGCCGTGGTTTGCGCGGCACCTACCGACGCTACTCCGGTCATCTGAGAGACCGCGGGTCACGAGCACTTAGTATCCACTGCGCCGTCGGCCCATGAACCTGTAGGTGATTCGCGTTGACGAACCGACGGGGTGTCCGCGAATGATCGAGGCATCGGCTCCCGTGCGGATCTGTGACAACGGTGGATGGACCGACACGTGGTTCGGCGGGCCGGGACGAGTCTTGAACATCGCCGTGACCCCCGGCGTGGAGGTCTCGATCGCTTCGACGGCGGGTTCGGACCCGGTGGTGCTCGACGTGCAGACCTTCGGCGACCGCTACCCGGTCGTTCCGGGTGCACCTCGGATCGCCCGCCATCCGCTGCTGGAGGCTGCCATCGACGCGTCGCCGCCACCGGAGGATCTCACCGCGACGGTCAGCGTGCGCTCGGCCGTCCCGGCTGGTTGTGGCGCGGGCACGTCCGCGGCAGTCGCGGTCGCGATGCTGGGCGCGTTGGCAGCCGTACGCGGCGAACAACCGTCGCTTCGCGAGGTCGCGTACGCCGCGCATCGGCTCGAAGTCGAGATCCTCGGCGTCGAGAGCGGGATCCAGGACCAACTGAGCGCGGCGTTCGGCGGGATCAATTACCTGGAGATCGAGCCGTACCCAGAGGCGACCGTGCGCGCCCTGCCGGCCTGGGAAGAGCTCGGCTCCCGGCTCACGCTGGTCTTCCTCGGTCGCGCCCACGACTCGTCGTACGTGCACCGCCAGGTCATCGAGAGCGCGGGACGTCAGGGATCGCACGCGTTCTCGCGGCTGCGAGATGCCGCGGTCGCGGCTCGCGACGCCGTCCTGGCGCGGGATCTCGACGCCTTCGGTCAGGCGATGACCGCGAACACCGAGGCGCAGAGCTCTCTGCATTCCGAGCTCGTGGGCATCGACGCCAGGAGCGTGATCGAGATCGCGGCATCGCACGGGGCGCTCGGATGGAAGGTCAACGGAGCCGGTGGTGAAGGCGGCTCGGTCACGATCTTGAACACCGCACCCGAGGCCAAAGATGCGCTCGAGCGTCGTGTCGCCGCGTCGGACCCGCGCTACCGGGTGCTTCCCATCGAAGTCAGCTCGGTCGGTCTCCAGGTCCGGGGTGCGCTCTCAACACCCGGCGAGCCGTCGTGACGGTGTCAGGCACGGTCGGCGAAGCGCTTCATCGACCATTGGTACGCGCCCGGCAGGACGGTCCGGCCGATCACGGCGAGCTTCGGGAGCCACGCGGCGTTGATGTCGATGCGGGATCTTCCGATGTGCTCCAGCAGCAGGTTCGACACCTGCGCCTCAGTCCTGCGTACCAGCTTCGGTGGAAGCGGACCGTTGCCTGCGGTGCCCATCGCGGTCGGGACCCAAGCCGGATAGAGCACGTGCACGTGCACGCCCCGTCCGGCGATCTCGTGCGCGACACTTTCGGTGAACGCCGAAACTGCCGCCTTGCTCGCGGCGTATCCGCCGGCGCGTGGTTCGGGCGCGCGTGCCGAATCGGAGGAGACGTTGACGACGGCGCCGGTCTGTCTTTGCAGCATGCCGGGGAGGACGGCGAGTGTGCCGGCGACGACGGCGTAGTAGTTGATCGCCATGATGTCCGCGAAATCACCGAGGCGGGCCGGGCCGTCGCCCACCGGGGTGGCCACATCGACCCCGGCATTGTTCACGAGCATGTCGATGCGTCCTTGGGATCGCTCGATGTCCGCCAGCCTCGCCTGAAATGCAGCTACGTCAGCAACATCACACACGAAGACATCGCTGCGGGGCGAGGTTCGCTGCAGCAACGGTCGGAGGTCCGCGAGCAGCGCCTCCCGTCGCGCCAAACCAAACACCGTCGCGCCGCGAGCCGCGAGATCGATCGCGACCTGGCGTCCGATTCCCGACGACGCCCCGGTGACCACCGCGACTTGGCCGTCATAGCGTTTCATCACCACCTCCCCAATCCGCAGCACACCCATTGATCGATCCACCGATCGCAGAGTGTTCTTTCAGCTCTGGGCGGGGCCGGCAGGTACGGATGGTGGTGCGCCCTTCGGTGTCAACACGAGCACCCCGCAGCCCCTGCTGCTGGGCGACGCGCCCGTTCCGAGCACGAGCGCGTCGCCCACGGTAGCGACGCCGGACCAACACGGCGCCGGGAGTACCGGCTGTGCAACCTCGGCGCCGGTGGTCGCCCTCCGAACGTTGAGTACCGACTTCAAGGCCGGGCAGTTGAACGTCAGGCCCTGCGCGACGGTCGTCGAGCCGAACGACGCGTTGCCGGAGTCCTGGAACACCACCTTCCCGGTGCGCGCCGCGAAGACGTCCACACTCGGGTCCTGGATCTTCACGTCGCGCGGATTGCCGGGCGCACACGGCCCGTCGACGTCGCCGAGCGCCGTCGATCCGTACACGCGCCCGCCGTCGTAGGCCGTCGTCCCGATGAAGCCTCCGGCCGAACCGCCGAACACCACGTTCGTGCTCCACTTCGGGGTACCCGTCGCCGGAACGAGCGAGTAGTACGTACCGTCCTTGCCGCCGACGCCGAGGAATCGCGCGATGCCGCCGCCGTTTACGCCCGCGTTCGCCGTCGCGCCGAAGTCCGTGTCGCATCCGTCGTCGCGGCGCGGCGGCTGGAACAGCCAGGCGATCGTGCCGTCGGCGATTCGTAGGGCGACCACCCCCTCGGTGAGCAGTCCGGCCTTCGACCCCTGACAGTCGGCTATGTCGAACACCACGACGTCGAGCGCCGGGAGGACGGTCCCGGACGACCACACGTTGCCGCAGCCGTCGTTGAGCACGGCGCCCGATGCGTCGACGTCGGTCTCACGCGTCCACACCGGATCACCACTCTGCACGTCGGCCGCAACGATGTAACCGCGGCGACCGCGGCCGCCGTCGACCGACAGGCCGACGACGACTTTGCCATCGACGATGACGGGTGACGAGAAGATGCGCGCGTCGTCGTGCACGGGATCGGCCGGGAGATCCGGCCGTCCGGGGTAGTCGTGCTTCCAGAACAAGCTGCCCGTGGTCGCCTCGAGCGCGTACAGCGTGTAACCGCCACCGAACAGCACGAGGTCGGGGTGGCCGCCGTTCGCCGGCTCGAACCACGCCGACGACGTGACCATGCCTCCGTCGGTGCCGGGATCCGGCGGTCCGCCGGGTTGCGGGCTCACCGCCGGCTGCGCCGCGAGTTGGTACTTCCACAGCAACTTCCCGGTACGCAGTGCAATCGCGTAGAAGTAGCCGTCCCACGAGCCGACGTAGACGGTTCCGGCGACGACCGTCGGTGTCGCGGTGACGGCCAGTCGGGTCGGAAAGAACCACGCGGGCGCGAGCGTCGACGCCGTGCTCGGGGTCAAGGTCGAACGGCCGTGGAAAGTGTGCTGCGCGTCGTGGCCGTACGTGGGCCAGTCCCACACGCCGATCGGCGCAGGCGGACGCGGCGTGGCGATCCCGGGAGACGCGGCCGTAAACCCAATCACGCTGAGGCACGCGACGAGCGCGACCGGCTTGAACTTCACGCGGAGGCCGTCAACCGGAATCGTCACCCTGCGGCGGCGCCCCGGGGCAGAGGTTGCCGTGCCCGCGGACGCACACGGTCGCGCTCGTCGGGAAATCGAGGCCCGACGCGACCGTCTGCGTTGGATTCGGCCGGCCGTTGCTGAAAGTGATGCGTAGGACCCGCCCGCCCTTCGACGCCGGTCCGCAATTGACGAGCGGGGCCGAGCAAACGATGTGGATATCGACGAGGTACAGCGTGCCGTCGGGAGCGAAAGCAATGCCGAACGGGTTGGCGGCGGTCGGGTCCTGTCCGAGTTGCGGGATGGCGACGCCTGGGAGCGAGCGACCGGCGACGGGCGTGCCGTCGTCGTGTACCCACACCACCGACGGATCGCCGATCGTCGTACTGATCGCCCAACAGTGACACGCCGGATCGCGCGCGATCGCGATCGGGAACGGCAGATACGAGGCGTTGCCCTGCACGAAGGTCGACACCCGCAGCCGGGCAGGCGGATAGAGGCCATCCGGGCTGCAGTCGGCCGCCGAGCGCGGGAGCGACCCGCGTGCGAAGCGCAAGACACTGCCCCCGATACCGCCCACGCGCGAGCCGGCTTCGGGCATCAGGAGGTCGCCACTGGAGGGGTCGATTGCCATGTCGCCGGGCTGGCGCAATCCACCGGTACCGTCGACATGATGTGGACCGACGCCACCCGCGGTCGGTCCGTCCACGATGCAGAACGTGTCGTACGTCGGTCCGAACCATTCGATGAGCCGGCCGTTGTCGGGGGGCGGGAATGCGCCTTGCGCAGTGCCGAGGTCGACTGCGAACAAATTGCCACTGAGGTCGAACGCGCAGCCCGTCATCGAGCCGTTGTCGTTGAACGCGCCCGCGGCGGCCGCGTCGGGCGGGATGTCGCCGCCAACCGTTGTGCCCGGAAGCGCGAACGGACCGGGAACGAAGATCGTCTTGATGAAACGGCCGTGTCGGTCGTACAACGCTTCGCCCACCGCGGGTTCCTTGAGCGGCTTCAGACTTCCGGGATTGTTCTGCGACGCGAGGGTCGGGTTGTAGCCGACGACGAAGCGGCCACTGTGATCGGGAAGGATGCACAGCTGTCCGTTCGGGTCCCACGGCGGAATCAGCTGTCCGGTCTGCCCCGACGGGGCGCGCAAGAAGTCTTCCTCCTCGTTCTCGTCCCAGTAGACGGTGTACGGCGTCCGAGGCGACGGCTGCGCACTTGCCGGAGCATTCGGCCCGGCAACCATCGCGACCGGGACCCGCGCCGGACCCGAGGAGTGCGCACGGGCCGGAGCGGCAGGTCCGGCGACCAACAGAACGACCGTGACCGCGGAAGCGACGACACGCATACGTGAGAACAACGCGATACCCCCCGTCCGGCGAGATCCTCGCGCCGGATCGAGACCGGCACAAGAAAGTCCGACCGGCTCCTGACGGCTGATGCTCGTGCCGTTACGCTCCGTTTCATGCGATATGTCGAGGTCAACGGTGTGCGCGTGTCGGTAATCGGACTCGGCACGTGGCAGTTCGGATCGAAGGACTGGGGCTACGGCACCGACTACGCGCAGAACGAAGCCGGCCCGATTGTCACCCGCGCGCTCGATCTCGGCGTGAACCTGATCGACACGGCCGAGGTCTACGGGCGCAACGAATCAGAGCGCATCGTCGGCCGTGCGATCGCAAACCGGCGCGCCGAAGTGTTCGTCGCGACGAAGCTGCTCCCGATCATGCCGCTCGCATCGGTCGTCGAACGACACGGACGCGCGAGCGCGGAACGGCTCGGGGTCGACGTCATCGACCTGTACCAGATCCATTTCCCCAACCCGGTCGTGCCGATCGCCGAGCAGATGCGCGGCATGCGCCGACTCGTCGACGCCAAGGTCGTCGATCACGTGGGCGTGAGCAACTTCACGATGGCGCGCTGGCGCGCCGCCGAGCGCGCGCTGGGCTCGCCAGTCCTGTCGAACCAAGTGCAATACAGCCTCGCGGTGCGCAAACCCGACCGCGAGCTCGTGTCCTACGCCGCGTCGAGCGATCGCCTCGTCATCGCGTACAGCCCGCTTGCCAAAGGACTGCTGTCGGGTCGCTACGACGTGACCAACCTTCCCAAGGACCCTGCTCGTGCGAACGACCCCTTGTTCTTGCCTCAGAACGTCGTCGCCGCGCACGACCTCATCGAAACGGTGCGGAGTGTCGCGAAGAGCCACGATGCCACGGCGTCACAAGTCGCGCTCGCGTGGGTGGTCAGCCATCCCAACGTCGTCGCGATCCCCGGCGCCAGCTCACTCACGCAACTCGAGTCGAACGTCGCCGCGGCCGACCTCCAGCTCCACGACGACGAGATCGCCGAGCTGACCGCCGCATCCGACGCGTTCCACCCCGTCCGCGGACCCGCAGCCACCGCCAAGATCGTCAAGCGGCGCATCCGGCGCTAGCTCGCGAATTCGAGCAATTGCGGCGCGAGCAACGGCCAGCGCTCGAAGAGGTGGCCGGTTCCGTCGCGCGCGGCGTCGCCCCGTTTCTTCCATTCGTTGTCGGCCCACGGCGGCTCGACGAGACGTGAATCCGGAATCAGCTCATGTAATCGTTCGGACGTCGCGCGCGTGTGGTGCGGATCGCTCGTTCCGCTACGAAAGATGAGCGTGGGCACATCGAGAGTGGTGAGGTCTTCGTTGGCGAGCCCGGGCACCGTCGAGCTCGGTTCGGGGCAGTAGACGAGCATCCATCGTTCGAGCGTCTCGATGAATTGCCTCGGGTCGAGCGCGAGGAACAGCGCGCGGTTCCTTGGGTTACGGTCGAGCACCTCGGCCCACTCGGGGAGCGCGACGACTGCTTCCATTCCGCCCTGCCAGGCGGCACGCACCGACTCGCCGCAGTAGTGCACGGCGAGCAGGAGCAGACCGTAGATTCCGCCCGAGATCCAGACCATAGCGAGCTTGGCAGTCACGTCGGGATGGCGCACGGCCGTGAGGAGCGAGACCCGAGAACCGCCGGAACCCCCCATGACGACCGCGGGCGTCATGTCGAGCGCACGCAACAGACCGGCGAGCTTGTCGGCCTGCATCTGCGATTCCGACGCTCCCGTGAAACAGACGTCCGATGCGCCACAGTTCGGACGATCCCAGACGAGCACGCGTTGGCCCTGCGCCGCCAACGCGTGGGCGAGCTCACGAACACCGGGCGCATCTTTGCTGAAGCGGCCGCCCGGCGTAACCACCCAAGGCGGACCTTCGTCGCCGATGATCTCATAGGCGATCATCGTTCCGTCGATGTCAGCCGTCGGCATGCGGGTGGACTGTACCGGCGACCGGCGGTTCCGGCGAGGTTGTCCGCAGCGACGGGACCGACGAAACTGCCGACGTGAGCAACGACGCGCCGCCGCTTCTTTCACATTGGATCGACGGCCGTTTGCACAGCGGCTCATCCACGCGTACGGGCGACGTTTTCGACCCGGCGACCGGCCGGGTGACCAAGCACGTGGCCTTCGCATCGACAGAAGACGTCGATTTCGCGGTCGCGGCTGCGAGTGCCGCCTTCACGGGATGGCGAGCGACCTCGCTGACGGAGCGTACCAAGGTGTTGTTCCGATTCCGTGAGCTCCTGCACGAGCGCGGGGACGAGCTCGCCGCGATCATCACCGGCGAGCACGGGAAGGTCACGAACGACGCACGCGGTGAGGTCGCGCGCGGACTCGAGGTCGTCGAGTTCGCCTGCGGCGTTCCGCAGCTGCTCAAAGGTGACTACTCGGAAGGCGTGTCCTCGCGGGTCGACGTCTACTCGCTCCGGCAGCCGCTCGGTGTCGTCGCGATCGTCAGCCCGTTCAACTTCCCCGCCATGGTGCCGTGCTGGTTCTTCCCGATCGCCATCGCGACCGGCAACAGCGTCGTGCTCAAACCGAGCGAGAAGGACCCCTCCGCTGCCAACTGGCTCGCGCAGCTCTGGGCGGAGGCCGGCCTCCCCGCCGGCGTGTTCAACGTCGTGCACGGAGACAAGACCGCGGTCGACCGGTTGCTCGCGCATCCCGACGTGAAGGCCGTGTCCTTCGTGGGCTCCACGCCGATCGCGCGTTACGTGTACGAGAACGCGACGCGTGCGGGCAAGCGGGTCCAGGCGCTCGGCGGGGCGAAGAACCACATGGTCGTCCTCCCCGACGCCGATCTCGATCTCGCCGCCGATGCCGCGGTCAACGCCGGGTTCGGCTCGGCCGGCGAACGCTGCATGGCCATCTCGGTCGTCGTTGCCGTCGGCGACGTCGGCGACCGGCTCGTACCGAAGGTCGTCGACCGCATGGGCGAGCTCACGGTCGGCGCGGGGCAGAGCGGAGCCGACATGGGGCCACTCGTCACCGGTGCGCACCGTGACCGGGTGGTGTCGTATCTCGACGCCGGTGCGAGCGCCGGCGCCAAGCTCGTCGTCGACGGGCGGGAGGCTTCGTACGCCGGTGACGCATCGGGCTTCTGGCTGGGGCCGACGCTCTTCGACCACGTGACTCCGGAGATGGATCTCTACGTCGACGAGATCTTCGGACCGGTGCTGTCGGTCGTACGCGTCGCCTCGTACGACGACGCGCTCGCGTTGGTGAACGCCAACCCGTACGGAAACGGCACGGCGATCTTCACGAATGACGGCGGCGCGGCCCGGCGCTTCCAGACCGAGGTGGAAGTCGGGATGATCGGCATCAACGTGCCGATTCCGGTTCCGGTCGCGTACTACTCGTTCGGCGGTTGGAAGAGCTCGCTCTTCGGCGACACGCACGCGTACGGCGCCGAAGGCGTGCACTTCTTCACGCGCGCGAAGGTCGTGACGAGCCGGTGGCTCGACCCGAGCCATGCCGGCCTCAATCTCGGCTTTCCGCAGAACACGTAGACGAAGGGACCGACATGGCTCTCCCGCTCGACGAGGTCAAGGTGATCGACGCCGACACCCACATGACCGAACAGCACGATCTCTGGACGAGCCGTGCACCGGCATCGTTGCAAGGCCGCGTGCCCCAGGTCGTGCGGCTCGACGGTATGGCCTGCTGGTGTGTCGATGGTGCGATCCTCGGGCGCGCGGGCGCGGGCGGTGTCGTCGACAACAACGGGAACAAGGGCCGGTCCTTCGAAGGCCTGTACGAGTGGGAGATCGACCGGGCCCACATCGCGGCGTACGACCCCGTCGCGCGGGTCGAGCTCATGGACGAGATCGGGGTTTGGGCGCAGGTCGTCTTTCCGGGCGTCGTCGGGCTCGGCGGACAAGGCCTCGCCGGTGTCGTGGAGGACGTCGCGCTGCGTACGACCTGCCTCGAGATCTTCAACGACGCCAGCGCCGAGATCCAGGCGGGGTCGGGCAACCGGTTGCTGCCGATGGCGCTCCTGCCCGCGTGGGACATCGACCTGTGCGTGCGCGAAGTGCAGCGAGCCAAGGATCTGGGCCTGCGCGGCGTCAACCTGACCTCCGACCCTCAAGACCTCGGCGCGCCCGACCTCGCGAGCCCCGAGTGGGATCCGGTATGGGACGCGTGCGGCGCGTTGGGGCTACCGGTGCACTTCCACATCGGCGCGAGCCTCACCACGATGAACTACTTCGGGACGTACCCGTGGCCTGCGCACGACGACGACACCAAACTCGCCATCGGTGGAACGTTGCTCTTCATCGGCAACGCCCGCGTGGTCGTCAACATCATTTGCTCCGGCATGCTCGACCGCTTTCCCGACCTGAAGATCGTCTCCGTCGAGAGTGGAGCCGGCTGGGTTCCGTTCATTCTCGAGGCACTCGAGTACGAGATGGAGGAGAACGCACCGGATTTGAAGTCCCGCCTCTCGCTGACACCGAAAGAATTCTTCCAGCGCAACATCTACGCCACGATGTGGTTCGAGCGAACCGACCTGGCCAGCGTCGTGCGGCAGGTCGGAGAAGACAACATCTTGTTCGAGACCGACTTCCCGCACCCGACCTGCCTCTACCCCGATCCGCTGAAGACGGCCGCGACCAACATGCGGGAGCTGAGTCCGACCGCGCAGCGAAAAATTCTCGGCGAGAACGCGGCGAAGCTCTACGGCCTCTGAGCACGACTCGTTCTGTTGGGGTGCTGGGTTCGGTCGCTCAGCGCTCGAGGAGCGCCGGCGCGAGCTCGCGCCATTCGGCGCGCGGGACGTCGTCGTCGGCTCGGATCACCTGGATGCAGACCTGATCGGCTCCCGCGTCGCGCATCGCGCTGACCCGTTTCGTGATCGCGTCGAGGTCGCCCCACGCCACGATCGCGTCGACGAGGCGGTCGCTCCCCCGATCGGCGAAGTCGTCGTCCGTGAACCCGAACTCGCGCAGGTTGTTCGTGTAGTTCGGCAGGCCTACGTAGGTCGCAGTGTGTCGGCGCGCGGTCGCGCGAGCAGACGACGGATTGCGGTCCAGTACGACCGCGAGCTCGACTCCGATCATCGGGCCGGCTCCCAGGATCTCGCGGGAGCGAGCGACGTGCTCGACCGGGACGAAGTATGGATGCGCGCCGGCAGCCCGATCGCGGGCGAGGCCGAGCATTCTCGGACGCAGCGCCGCGAGCACGCGCGCGTCGGCGGGGAAAGGAGGCGCGGCGAGATCGAGGCCGTCGAGAAAGTCGACCATCTTCGCGAAGGGTCGCGCGTAACGGCCGGGATGCTCGTGATCGATCAGTGGCGCGTGGCTGACCCCGAGACCGAGTAAGAACCGGCGCTGCCAATCGGGACTCCACGATGATCGACGCTGCGCGATCTCGGCCGGTTCGTGCATCCAGATGTTGAGGATGCCCGTGGCCGCGACGATTCTCGTCGTCGCGCGCAGCAGGTTCTCGATCGCTCCGAGGACGTCGCCTCCGACATCGGGGATCCAGATCGCGTCGTAACCCAGCTGGTCCAACTCAGCGGCCGCTCCCGCGATCTGGTTCGCATCGCCGTAGCGCAGGTGAGCCGACCATACGCCGGTGCCCGCAATTCGCATCGTGCTCCCCCGTTTGGTGAGGGGCCCTCGTTGGTGAACCCGCGGCACGCTAGTGGTTGGCTCGGGCGGCCGGAGTCGTAGGGTCGCGCCGTGGTTCTGGTGTTGTTGCTCCCCGTCGCCTTCGTCGGCGTCGCGCTCGTCGCCGCCGTGATCTGCGTGCGAGGCAGCTCGCTCCGCATCACGAGCGCGGGCGTCGAGATCCGCAACTACCCGCAGGCCGTGAAGCTGATCCCACTCGTGCAGGTCGGGCGCTTCGAGGAGACGACGCCGGTTGGCAACTTCAAGAGTCTCCGGCCCGCGACCGCGGTGCTCGTACTGGCCGACGGCTCGCGCGTTCCGGTGCGAACGGTCACGGCGCCCGACGCCGGCCACGGGGTTGTTGCGCTCAACGCGCGCGTCGAGGCGCTGCGCGCTGAATCGGGCCGCGGCGGCTGAGGAAGTGACACGCCCGGACGCCGCGTCGGCGCTCAGTCTCTGGTCTGTTCGAGGTGTGGCCAGATGTCGGGTTGTGAGCCGTCGAGGTCGGTGAACCCGTATTCGATCGCGAGCTGGCCGGAGCTGACCGAGCACTGATTCCATCGCGCGCGCTCGGGGTCGGATGCGAGCGCGACGACCGCGCGCCCGACGTACCGGGGCGACTCGGACGCCGCAAAGTCGGCGGGCGCGACTGGTGCGTCCCGGTCCGCCCTTGTCTGATCAAGGGCGTCGCGCCAATTCTCCTCGGACACGCCGAAGGTCTCGAGCATCATCTCCGATCGCAGCCATCCGGGGGTGATCGCGACCGCGGTTGTTCCGTGCGGTCTCAGCTCGTGCCCTTGGGAGAACGCGAGCCGGTTCACGGCAACCTTGGCGAGGTCGTAGAACACCGAGAGCCGGTAGCGCGACGCGTTGAACTCGGTGGTGCCGTCGGTCACTTCGACGAGGAGGCCGCCCGGTTCGTCGATGAGGCACGGGAGCAGGTGATGCGAAGTGATGAGGTGCGTGTCGATCGCGAGCCTGAGGATCCGGAGTCCCTTGTCCAGATCGTGCTCCCAGATGGGCGTGTTCCAGTCGGCCGGGCCGCCCTTCAGCACTTCGGCACCCCAGATGTCGTTGACGAGCACGTCGATGTGGCCGTAGTCGTTCCTGATCCGCGCGGCCAGGCTCTGTACCTGGCCCGGATCGAGATGGTCGGCCGCGACCGCGAGGCCGATCCCGCCGAGGTGCCCGACCAACTCCGCGGTCTCTTCGATGGTCTCGATCCGGTCGTACTCGGACCGACGCGACCTCGTGCTCCGACCGGTGCATACGACCGTCGCGCCGGCTTCGCCCAGGGCCGCCGCGATGCCGCGCCCGGCACCTCGCGTGGCACCGGCAACGACCGCGACTCGACCACGAAGCGCGTCCCCGTCCGGAGACCACCTCATAGTTGGCTCATAGCTGGCTCATAGTTGGCTCATAGCCGGTTCATAGCTGGCTGCATGTTCGCGGCTCCGCGTGAGCAATGCCACCAAATGATGACTTCTTGGGCGCAACCAAAGCGGCTTCGCGACCGGGTCGATACCCTCGTTGCATGACCGGTGTCGAGGTGTTCGTTGATCCGAGTTGTCCGTGGGCGTGGATTACGTCTCGATGGATCAAGGAGGTGGCGCCGCAACGGGACCTCGTCGTGACGTGGCGGTCGTATTGCCTCGAGATCCGCGACGACTACGGCGTGGCGCCGACCATGCCGGAGGACCGCCGGGAGATCGCGATCGCAGCGCATGCCCTCTCGCACCGGATGTTGCGGATCTTCGAGGCCGCTCGGGCGCGCTCGGGAGAAGAAGCTGTCGACCCGCTTCTCAGCGCCTGGGGACGCGCGTTCTTCGTGAGTGGTTCTGCCCGTGACGACACGGTGCTGTCGCAGTGCCTCGCGGCGTGTGGCGCGGATGCCGATCTTCTGGAGGCGGCCGACGACGAGAAATGGGACGCGCCGATTCTCGAATCTATGAGCGTTGCGTACGCGTTCGGCGGACCGAAGACCCAGACGCCGACGATCGTCGTGCGCTCCGATCCACCCCACGGCTTCAAGGGTCCGGTCATGGCGCCGGCCCCTACCGGCGCGGCTGCAGTCCGGCTCTGGGATGCAATCGAGGTGATCTCCCGAGAACCGGGATTCTTCGAGATCACCCGTCCTCGCGTCAACCCGCCCCGTATCAAGCACTGACCACATGGTCGCTCACGACCGAGTCGCTCAGACACATATCCACCGCAACCCGCTCGAGCACTTGTGAACGACTTCTCGCGGAGTCCGCCCGAAAACAGCCGATCGGGTCAGCCGAAGCTGTAGGTGGCGATCGTCTGCGGGGCGATGTGCACGACCCACGCGCCGGTGTCGGTGCGGGCCGGTGCAGTCGTCGGTGAGAGCTGTTCGGTGGACGAGGTGTCGACCGCGTTGCCGACGGTCTCCGGCGCGCCGGGCAGCGCAAGGCCGAACGTCGCTGCGGCTCTGCCTTCGTTCCACGCGACGACGGTCCAACCGGCACCGCGCTGAAACGCCATCACACGGACACCATTGGGCGCGCCGCTCACGTCGTGACGGATCGCGCCGGGACGCACGTAACGACTGAACTGTCCGAGCACGTAGAAGCGTTTCGTCGGAAAGATGCTGGTGATGCCGTCGGTTGCGAACTTCTCGTCGTAGTACAAGAGTCCGTCGTTGAAGCCGATCTTGTTGACGCGGGTCACACAGGCCGGATCGGCTTTGGGATCGCAGCCGATTACCGACGACAACGCGGTCCACCAATACCACGCGCTGTCACCCGCGATCGTGAGGTCGTCGTAGATCTGGTCGGCGAGCCACAATCCTTGCGTGATCGTCGGGTCGTACTGGGCACCAAAGCTCGTCGCGACACCGCCCGATCCCTTGTAACAGCAGATCTCGGTCATCCACGTCGGTGTCGCGAAGCGCTTGGCGATCGGAGGGAGGAGCCGGCGGAGAGCATCGTTCGGGAAGTCGTACGTGTGGTGCGCGATCGCCGCGACGTATCGCATCGTGCCGGGTACTGCCAGCCATTGCGGCGCCTCGTCGGCGAGGATCGCGTCGGCGGTTGTCTCGTCGGCGATGACCTTGGCATACGGCGCGCGCCGTGCGAGCGCGGCACCGAGCGCGCGGACGACGAGTGCCCGCTGCCCGACCGGTACCTGCATGCCCTCTTGGCCGCAGTCGCCGAAGCTGTTGTCGGGCTCGTTCATCGGACTGACGAACTGAAGTGTGACGTGGTCGTCGTCGCGGAGCCGTTCGACGATCTTGGCGAGATACTCCGCGTAGGCGGCTTCCCGGCCCGGTTTGAGACTGCCGCCGCACGACCTGCCGTTCGTCGTGAACTGCGGGGGCGCACTGTTGACGAAGCCCGTGAGGATCGGCACGGCCGCATCGTTGGCGGCGCGCAGGAACGTCAGACCGGCAGCGTCGGCGACTTCCTGCTTCGGAGCCCGAGCCGGCGTCTTCACACCGACACCGCCGCCGCCGATGTTGTAGCGATATCCCGAGAGCGCGATGCCCTGCTGAGAGAACAACATGTCTGCGACGAGCTTCTGTTCCTTCGACGGGAACTTCACGAGATCGTTCGGCCACCACGCGCCCGAAGCCCCGAAGCCGTCGATCGTCTGCGCGCCAGCCGCGGCGACGTGGGCAACCGTGAGATTCGCCGGCGTCGCGATCGTCGTAGACGTCGCCGGCACAGGCGCAGGCGTGGTGGTGTGCATCGACGATGAACACGACGCCGCGATCACGACAACAGCAACGATCAGAGCAGTTCGCCGCATGTCAGTCGTCGATCGCCGCGTAGGCGCCGGTGAGGAAGTCGAGGGCGATGTCGGGCGGGCGGGGCGACGTCCACGCCGCGTTCGTCAGCAGGATCGTGACGAGCTGCTCGGACGGGTCGTTGCGCCAGATGGTGCCGAGACCGCCGTCCCATCCGTACTGACCCGCCGGCGCGAAAGGGTGCTCGCGTCGGGTGACGACGCCGACGCCGAAGCCCCAGCCTCGGGCATCGAAGTCGTCGGGAAAGAACCCACCCACTGCTTTCTGGGCCGGGGTCAGATCGTCGCTGGTCATCGTTTCGACCGATGGCCGCGACAGGATCGGCGCACCGCCTCTCAACAGCATGTCGGCGAACGCGAGGTAGTCGTCGGCCGTCGAGACGAGGCCCGCGCCTCCGGACGGGAACGCGGGCGGCGTGCTCCATTGGCCGGCCGGGGGGTCGTACAGCTCGAGCGAACGCGTGTCGGCAACCGTCGTGTAGCTCGTCGCGAGCCGGTCGACGTCGGTGGCCGGCACCGAGAAGGCCGTGTCCCTCATACCGAGTGGCTCGAAGACGCGTTCGCGCAGGAACACCTCGAACGGTTGCCCCGCCGCTCGCGCGATCAGCACACCGAGCACGTCGGCACCCGTGTGGTAGAGCCACCGTTCGCCCGGCTGGCACATGAGCGGCAACGTCGAGAACCGGCGCATCCACTCGTCGGGTTCGGGAGGCAGCGCCGGCTGGGGTGGCCCGACGCTCAACTGCAGCGGAGCAGCCGCGTCGTTCACCGGGCAGGGCCCGAAGTATCCGCCGAAACCCATCCGGAACGTGAGCAAGTCACGCGCGGTGATCGGTCGATCGGCCGGGACGGTGTCCTCGACCGGTCCGTCGATGTGGCGCACCACCATTCGGTCGGCGAGCTCGGGGAGGAGCCGGTCTACCGGCTCGTCGAGTCGCACCACACACTCCTCGAGCAGGATCAGCGTGGCCACGGCCGTGACCGGCTTGGTCATCGACGAGATGCGGAAGATCGTGTCGCGTCGCATCGGACCACCGCCATCGACGGCGGTCTTGCCGATCACGTCGACGTAGGCCTCGCCGCGTCTGCTCACGACCGAGACGAGCCCGGGCGCGTCGCCGCCGTCGACGTGGCCCTCCATGATGTCGTGCAGCCGGGTGACGCGGCCCTTGGACAAGCTCATCGGACTCGGCCGCCGAAGAAGGCCAGCGCGAGGAATGTCCGGGTCCCCGAAGGCGGCTGCGACACGTTACGAGACGCTACCTATGTCCGCGCCTATTTCACCGTGATCGTCTGGTGCATGCCGAGGCGATAGTGGGCGGGAAGGTTGCACACGATCACGTAGCTGCCCGGATCGAGGTTGGCGCCCAGGACACGGGTTTCGCCGGGAGCGAGCGAGCTCCCGGAGTCCATGACGCCCTCGATTGCGGGTGACTCCTCGTCGAGGGAACCGTCCTTGCGAAGCGGCAGCCTCGCGTTCGCGTTCGCGGTCTTGAACATCACGAGCTCGTGGGGGATCGTGCCGAGATTCCTGTCGACCACGATCACGTTGCCGGACCGTAGCGAACCGGCAGAGATGTGGAAGCCGTACTCCGTCTCGTCGACATGCACGGCCTGAGAGCCGCGCGGGACGTTGAGCCCACCGGCGGGACGCCCGAGCAGCCCGACGATGATCAGCGCGGCGCAAGCCAGCAGGGCCACGGCCACGCCGAAGAAGGACGGGAGGAGCGAAAGGGATTGCGAAGAGCTGCGCTCGGACATTGGAACTCCTGGTGCTTGTCGGTCTCATCTGACGGTGTCAGAGCGACGACCGACTTACGACCCTCGTCCGACACATCCGCATGGGACCTTGGTCCCTACGTGATCAGCCTGGGTCAGCGCGCCTGGAGCGCGCGGAGGTCGCTCAACACCGTCTCGGCGTGCGCATTCACGTCGGTGACCTCGTAGCTCTTGGCGATGATGCCGTTGGGATCGATCAGGTAGCTGTAGCGCTTGGCGAAGCTCACCTTCTGGGTGCCGGGTGCGCGAGTCTCGTATGCCACCCCGACCTGCTCCGAGACGTCGGAGAGCAATGGGAACGGGAAGTCGAACTTGTCGCGGAACGCGCGGTTGGCCTCGGGCGCGTCGAACGATATGCCGAGGATCTCGCAACCGAGCCGCTCGAACTCCTGGGCCTGATCACGCAGACCCTTGCCTTCGATCGTTCAGCCGGGAGTGTCTGCCATCGGATACCACCACAACAGCACCCATCGGCCGCGCAGATCCGCGAGCCTCACCGGGTTTCCGTCGTGGTCGACGACCGAGTCGAGCTCGGGCGTCGGCACTCCCGCGGTCAACACGGACCCCATGCTAGTGGCGTTCTTATGGGGTGTCGACGTCGATCCGTCGTCCCGCGAGGTCAGCGCGCAGTTCGTTGAGCTCCGTTAGGCTGGCTCCCGACTCGGCTTGGTGCGTGGCGGCGATTGCAAGGACGAGGGCTTCGATGACGACGAGTGTCGTCGCGTGGCTCGCGAAAAGTCCCGGGGTGCCACGACCGCATTGCAGTGTCACGTCCACGGCGTCGTCGAGTTTGCGCCCAAGGGTGTCGGTGACGAGGACCACAGGAACGGTGAGCGCTTCGGCGCGCTCGAGAAGTACGCGAACATGTGATTGAAGTCGTCCGTACGCGAAGACGACGATCGCGTCGCCGGGTGCGAGGGCGAGGAGTTCGTCGGCGAACGATGTCCCAGTGTGGACGAGCGCGCTGCTGGGTTTCCCGATGCGCTGGGTGATGAGTTGCCCGTAGGCGGCGAGGTGGGCTGACGGTCCAACGCCTCGCCAGACCACTCGGTCGCGGCCGGCGAGGATCGCGACGGCGTCTTGAAAGGCTTGGGAAGAGACGTTGTGGTTCAGGGTCTCGAGCGCCGAGAGGTGGTTGCGGATCGCCGAGGCAAGGAGTTCGCCGCTTGGTGTCTGTTCGAGCGTGCGGCGCAGCCGTTCGCCCAGGGGCGGGTTGTCGCCATAGGAGGCAAGGGCGCGGCGCAGCTCTGCGAGGCCGCTGTAGCCCAGCGACTTTGCGGTTCGAACGACGGTGGCATCGCTGGTGCCGAGCTGGTCGGCAAGTGCGGCGGCGGAAAGCAGGGTCGCTTCGGGGCCGAGGTCGAGCAACAGCTCGGCGACGCGTCGTTCGGCGGGTGCAAGCTCGGCGCCACGCTCGGCAACCCGGTCCGCGTACGTGTCGGTAGCATTTGCTACTGTCTCGCCCATAGTGGTAGTGTACACTACTGACGGCTGAACCGGAGCCATACGAGAGGTTGTGATGCACAGCGTTCTATTGGTCGTCGCCGCGTTCCTGGCTTGTACGGTCGAAATGGTCGAGGCACTCACGATCGTGCTCGCGGTGGCGGTCACCCGGGGCTGGCGATCGGCCGGATGGGGCGTCGCGGCGGCTCTTGGTGGGTTGGTCGTCATCGTCGCGGCTCTGGGGCCGGCGTTGGCCCACCTGCCGATCGACGCGCTCCGCCTCGTAGTGGGCACGGTATTGCTGGTCTTCGGACTGCAATGGCTGCGCAAAGCGGTCCTGCGGGCGAGCGGCCTGAAGGCGCTGCACGACGAGGAAGCGATCTACGAAGCCGAAGTGGCGTCGCTTCGTGCAAGTGGCGAGCGAGCGAAACAAGATTGGTACGCGTTCACCGTCGCGTTCAAGGGCGTGTTCCTCGAGGGCCTCGAGGTCGCGTTCATCGTCGTGACGTTCGGCGGAACGCAACGCAACGTCGGATTGGCTGCAATCGGCGCGGCCGCCGCGTTGGTCGTCGTGTTGATCGCAGGGACGATCATGCACGCCCCACTGACGCGCGTTCCCGAGAACACCCTCAAGTTCGGCGTCGGCGTCATGCTCACCTCATTCGGGATCTTCTGGAGCGCGGAGGGCGCCGGCATCAACTGGCCCGGCGCCGACGCGTCGCTCCTGGCGGTCATCGCATTCGTCGTCGTTGTCGCGTTCGGCCTGGTCGCACTCGCGCGCCGGGCGCAAGCCATCCCGGAGGTGGCGACGTCATGAAGTGGCTCGCGCAGTTCGGGAAGTTCTGGTACGACTTCATCATCGGCGACGACTGGCGCATCGCCGTCGGCGTCGTCGCAACCGTCGCCGGCGTGTACGTCGCCGCACACCACGACCACGACTGGTGGTGGCTCCTTCCCCTTGCCGTCGCGCTCTTGCTCGCGGTCTCGATAACGCACGAGATGCGTCGCCGGCTCCGATGACCGCCTCGCCCGTGCGCGTACTCGTGCCCGCCGGAATGGGAGGCGCCGGATTCACCGCCGCGTCGATCGCCCATGTCGTCGGACTCATGGGCGATATCCGAGCTGCCGCCAATGCCGCCGTGGGCACTGCGCTACGACGACCTTCCCGTGCCGATACCGCGCGGCGACGCGCGCTAACGGGCGTCGTCGGCTCCTCGATCACCCCGTCAGGGATGCTTCGAGCGTGATCTCCGGAACGCCGGCCAGAGCTCGGCTCACCGGGCAGCCCGCCTTGGCCGCGCTCGCGTGCTCGACGAACGCAGCCTCGTCGAGACCGGGCACCCGCCCGACGGTGACGAGAGCGATCTTGGTGATGGTCGGTGTCCCATCCACCGGCCGCAGCGTCACCGTGGCGTCGGTGTGAATCGAGTCGGGCGGGCTGCCTGCTCGAGCGAGGATGCCGGAGAGGGCCATGGAAAAGCATGCCGCATGCGCGGCGGCGATCAGCTGCTCCGGATTGGAGCCGGGCCCGTCCTCGAAACGGGACTTGTAGGTGTAGCCACCGCTGATGCTGTCACCAGCGGTGAAGGTCCCGGTTCCGGTCGGAACGTCACCCTTCCACTCCGCACTTCCCTTTGCCGGCATGACGAGCTCCTCGCAGTCGTTCCCTTCGGTCGCATCGTAGACAGCGTCGTGTTGCTCGCCAGAAAGGTGAGGATTTCAACGCGTCAGGCACTGTGCGCCGTTGAGAGCGCCCAGCGATCCCGGCCCACCTGGCGCCGCTCACGACGACTGCCGACGCCTGCCCGAGAACGGTGCTCGGCGCCGTGCGCGGCGCTCCCGGTGAGTTGTGTCCAGCCGGTTGCCGGCGTCCATTTGCCGATATAACCGCCCGACAGGATCTCGAGCGGTCCCTGGATGTGGCCGCCGTGATCGAACTGCGCCGCAGTTACCCCGCCGAACCAGCTCGGGTACACGAAGTCCGACATCTTGACGCCGTCGATCGTGTAGCCGTAGCTGTCGTCCTCGCAGGCGTCGCACGCTTCGTACGCGTAGAACACGGCCTTGCCTTGGTCGTCTTGGGACGAGGTGGTCATGTTGATGCCGGGGTCGCCGAGCATCTCCAGGAGCTCGTGGCTCGCGGTGACGGAAACCGAGAGCTTGTAGTCCTTGTCCGTCTTCGCGAAGACCTTGCCGATCGGCAGGCCGGCTGCCGTCAAGTCGTGGTAGCCCAGCGCGCCCGCCTGGTCGCTGTCGTCGAGCACGACGAGCCACCACGCGGTCAGATCGGGCTTTGCCTTCTTGGGCACGAACGTCAACTGAGCGTCCGCGCCCCATACCGGCGCGAAATCGGATGACACCTGTTGTTGCAGCGGAGCGACGTATGCATCGACTTCGCTGTCCGTGCACACGGTGCTCGCGTTGATGATCGCCACGTTTGCGGTATTCGAGGTGGCCATATTCACGTCCCTTCGAACTGGAAGAGGTTTCAAGAGCGCGCCACGACCTGTTGACCGCCGATGCCACGTTCGCGCCATCGATTCCTATTGGACGTCGGCAAACGGTGCGCAAACGGGGGCGGGCATCGGGCCCTCGTTCGGGAGCCCGCCGTTGTTGGCTATCTGACCGCCATTGCCCGCACGAGAAGGCGGCCGTAGCCGCAACGCTGAGATGATGAGACGGCCTCGTCGATCAGCGAGCTCGCGGTTTGCGAATCATTGCCGTCACCGCGCAATCGCAGGGCGTGGGCCAGATCGATTTGTGCCTGCGCCCGCCAATAGGGAGCGCCGAGTCCGGCCGAGACCCGTTCAGCCTCCGCGAGATGTTCGGCGGCGCGATCCCAGCGGTTACAGGTCGTCTCGAGGAGTCCGAGCCAGTGGTGTCCGCAGCCGAGTACCGCACCTCCCGCGCCGAACACGACGACGTGGTCCGCGCAGCTGGCGAGCAGCGGGATCAGCTGTTCCGCAAGTTCCGTATCGCTTGCGGTGGCGGCAACACTGGCGAACAACGCGTGCGCTCCGAGCCAGAACGCGTCTCGGGTGATACTGCGACCGTCCGGGCCCATCGCCCAACGAGCGATGCGCGCACCTTCGGTCGGTCGGCCGGTCTCCGCGGATGCCAGCGCGCCGAGGCAGCTGCCGGCCCGATACAGCGATTTGCCAGTGCCCATCTGCAGAAGCGGCCCCACCTCCTCTGCCAATCGTCCCTGCTGATAGCGGATGACAAATCGCTGTAAGACCTCCGCTCCGGCCGACTCTTGATGCAGTTCACGCCCCCGCAACAGTGCGCCCCGAGCCAGCTGCTCCGCGGCAACCAAGTCGCCGCGCAAGGTGGCGTGCGTTGCCCGCAGGGCCATCGACCAGTAGATGCCGCGCGGGCTGCACCGCTCGCTCGCGAGCCGCTCGTAGCAGGCCAGTGCCGATTCGAATTCGTCCGCCGCTGCGTTCTCGAGCAGATCCGTGAGCAATTCGCGGCGCGCGCGCAGCTCGAGACGAGGCGAACGGCTTTCGATCGCGAGCTCCAACGCCTGTTGGGTAATCGAGAGTCGGTCGCGGCGCGCTTCGGGATCGTGGGTGAGCCACAGATGTTGGGCGAGACGAGCATTGGACGAACGGGCCGCATCAGCGAGCGCCGTGGAGAGCTGCAGAGCCTCCTCGACGAGGCGTCCTTCGCGTTCTGCATCGACGTGGTAGACCGAAGTTGCAAGCGCCGTCAGTAGGTCCAGTCGACGCGCCGGATCGTCATCTCCGAGGCGGACGAGGGCGTTTTCGAGTAGGTCTCGCGCCTCAGCTTGGTCGTCGAGGCCCGATGTCCACGGACCACTTCCGGCTACTGCCAGGTCCGCATAGAGCGCCGAATCGCGGCTCTCGAGCGCATGTGCCGCGCCGCTCATGAACGCTGTCCGCGCCTGCGAGAATTGTCGGTCGGCCTCGTAGGCCTGACCGAGCGCGAGCTCGACCGCACCGCTGCTCGAGGCGGGCCTGCCGGCCGTGACCCAGAGTCGGAGCACCCGTTCATACCAGGCCGCTGCCTCCGCGAACGACAAACTCGCTGCAGCCTCGTCGCCCGCGTGCCGCGCACAATCGGCGACCTTGCCCGGGTCCGACAACGGCGAGGCCGCGGCGTAGTGATGTGCGATCTCGGCGCTGTGTCGCGACTCACGACGCGAGTCGCAGGCTTCCAACACCTTGGCGATACGCAAATGCAGCCGCGTCCGCTGATCATCTGCCATGCCGACGTAGACGACGTTGCGCACCGCGGCGTGTTGGAATTCGTAATGATCGACGTGCCAATCGTGCTCATTCAAGAACCGGCTGTCGAGCAGTTCCTCTATCGACTCGCGGAGCGCTCCCGCAGACAGATTGCATATCTCCACCAGCAACGCCGCCGTGATCGCGTCGTCAAGCGTTGCGGCCGCATTGAGGACATGCCTCGCGTTCGTAGAGAGACGATCGAGTCGCCGGTCAATGAGCACGCGAAGTCCGGCGGGCGCAAGTGTCGTCACTGCCGACCGCAGTTCATCCCGGCCGGCTCCGGCGAGAACCATTTCATCGAGCTCTCGGAGGAGGACACGCACGTGCAGCGGGTTCCCCCCGGTTGCATCGGTGAGCGTGGCCGCGAAGTCGAGCAGCAGTGCCGTCGCAGGTTGCGCAACGGTCGCACGAACCAGGGCGCGAACCTCGTGGACATCGAAGCCGGCGAGCTCGAGGCGCTGAAGGTGCATCGGCGGAGCGAGCCTGGCGATGCGTTCGGCGCGGTCGGTGTCGAGCTCATCGTCGCGTGAGGTCACGACAACGAACAAATAATCGAGCTCCGGATGGCGCAGCAGGTGCCGAAGGACCTGCATCGTCGCTCGGTCGGCCCAGTGAAGGTCTTCGATGACGAGCACGAGGGGCGGAGGCGTCAGCGATCCGATCACCTTCGCGATCGACTCCAACAGGTGCAGCACATCGCTCGATGGGTCGTGCGCGCTCGGGGCGGGATCGTCGGCTCGCGCGTCCAAACCTTCGCCCCGCAGGAGGCTCAGGACATCGACCACGTCCTCGCGTACTGTCTCTCGCGACAGCGGAGTGTTCGTCAGGGCTTGGATGATCGCGCCGTAGCCCCGCTCCGGCGGTGGCGCGCATCGGCCCACCAGAACGGTTGCTCCGGCACGCTGGGCCCGCTCGCAATACGCGCGTACCAGAGCGGTCTTGCCGATGCCGGCCGCTCCCGACACCAGCGCGAGGCGCCGATTGCCGGTACGAGCCTCGTCATGCAGTTCGAGCAATCGACCCAGCTGCGTACGGCGGCCGATGAGCCGGGCGGGTTCGGGATGCGCCCGGGTGCCGGCAACCGATCGTGACGATCGGCTCGACAAGTCCAGATGCCGGCGTTGCAACAAAATGTCTTCTTCGAGCTGTCGCACCTCTGGACAGGGCTGCAATCCCAGCTGCTCGTCAAGTCGCTGGGCGAGGTTCGCGAACACGCGCAACGCCTCGGCTTGACGGCCACATCGGTACAGAGCCAACATGAGCTGACCCGACAGGCGTTCGTGAAGCGGGAACTCCTCGACCTCGTCGACCAACAGATCGATGACGGTCGCCGGCTCACCGAGAGCGAGGCGCACATCCGCCAGCTCTTCGAGAGCTGACGCACGCAGTTGCTCGAGGCGGGCAATCGCACCACCCGCGGAAGCAAGGCCGCGGATATCGGGGAAGGCCGGGCCCCGCCAGCATCGAAGCGCTGCACTCAGATCCTCGTTGGCGGCCCGAACGTCGCCCCGCAGGTTGGCCTCGTGACCCGACACCGCAAGTTCCTCGAATCGCAGCGAGTCGAGCTCGTTCGAATCAAGGCGGAGAAGGTACGCGCCCGACTCGAGCGCCAGTCGTGCACTGCGAGTCTCCGCGTTCCGAGGCTCGAGGACGCGCCGTACATGCCCGATGTGGACGCGCAGCGCACTTGATGCGGTCGGCGGGGGCGAACCGTCCCACAGTTCATCGATCAGCCGCTGCGGTGAGGTCGCTTGGTTCGGTCGGGTGGCCAGCAACTCGAGCAGCTCGCGTGGACGGGCGCGGGCAAACTCTCGAGCAACACCGTCGTGCAGGACGGTCAGCGGTCCAAGTACCCGCAACTCCACCACGCCCGCGCTCCCGCCGTCCGCGACTCGCGCCGGAGCGTACACCGGCGGCTACCTCGACGTTTACCGATCGTTTGCGCCCCTGCGTTAGACGGGCTCGGCCGGCGCCGCCGGGTACTGAAGGACAGGAGGAGCCACGTGAATCCAGGTGCTGGACTGATCACGCTCGTGAACGCGCAACTACAAAGAGACCCGGCCTTCGTTCGGCAAATACGGGAATTGCACGCGGCCGGCGTGCCGCTGCTCGACATGGTGGACCAACTCGGACTCGGCGGAGCGATGTCCGATCAAGTGCGGGCCATCGTCCAGCGACTCACTCCAAGCGACGTCGACGCAATCAGACAAGCGACCCTCGACATGCTCGACCGGGCAGAGAACCAGATGCCCGTCGACTGCGACCTCTCACAACAGGAAATCGACTCGGGAACACCCGTCACGGTTGCGGTACTCCCGGACACCACCGGCAGCCAGACCATAACTGTGCGCGCCGCGCGGGCGTCGTAGCCACGGCAACTACTTCTTCGGGGGTAGAGCGCGCGCGTACGCAACGCCGCGCGCAACCCACGCTTCGAGTTGCCGCTTCGTGCGTACCCCTTCGACCTCGACCCGCAACCACCCGTCCATGGGGCGTCCGCGCATCTCGAACGGACGAACATGCGCGCGGGTCGCCAACCGATCCGTTTCGTCGGGCTCTACGCGTACCATGAGTCCGCCTTGGCCGCTTGCGCTCACCGCCATGTTGCCGTTGATGAGGAAGGCGAGACCGCCGAACATGCGCTTCTCGGTCAACCCGCGCTCGCGCGCGAGAAGGCTCCGCATACGGTCCGCTAGGTCTTCGTCGAACGCCATACTCGGAGCGTAGGCCGCGCCCCGTTCGAGCCGACACCGACGAGTTCGGGACGCTACGGCGGTCGTACGAGAAGATCTCCGGAAAGGAGCACGGACATGGGCAAGTTGGTGGTGACGGAGTTCGTGTCGATCGACGGGGTGTTCGAGGACCCAGGCGGAGCCGAGAGCTACGAGCACGGCGGCTGGACCTTCGAATACGACCGGGGCGAAGACGGCGACAAGTTCAAGCTCGACGAGCTCATGGAAGCCGACGTGCATCTGTTCGGACGAGTGACCTACGAGGCGTTTGCCGAAGCGTGGCCTTCCCGCGAAGGCGAGTTTGCCGAGCAACTCAACCGCGGCCGCAAATATGTGGTGTCCACGACGCTCGAGCGTCCGCAGTGGGCCAACACGACGGTCATCTCCGAGAACGTTGCCGAGTCGATCGCCAAGCTGAAGCGCGAGACCGACGGCGTGATCCTGGTCGCGGGCAGCGGTCGCCTGGTGGCGACGCTGCTCGCCCACGACCTCGTCGACGAGCTCAGCCTCATGGTCTTTCCAACGATCCTCGGGCGAGGCAAACGCCTCTTCCCCGACGGGATCGACCGGCTCAAGCTGAGCTTGGCCGACACGAAAACCGTCGGCAATGCCGGTGTCCACATCCTCACCTACACGCGCGCCTGAAGCGCGTGACGGTCGTCTACCCGTGAAGGGTCACGGACTTTCCCAATCCGGGCGGCACGCACTCCGTGAAACGCTGACGGGTCACGTCGAGCGAGGCAATGTGCCCGGGCTCGTCGCGCTCGTGGCGTGCGGCCACGACGTTCACCTCGAGGTGATCGGGCACAAGGCGTTCGGCGATGCCGAGCCCATCGCCCGCGATGCGATCTTCCGCATCGCGTCGATCACGAAGCCGATCGCGGGTGCCGCCGCGATGCTGCTCATCGAGGGCGGCGCGATCGCGCTCGACGATCCGGTCGAACGCTGGCTACCGGAGCTCGCAGAACCGCGGGTACTGCGCACCATCGAATCCGAGCTCGACGACACCGTTCCGGCCGACCGGCCCGTCACCGTCGAGGACGTGTTGTCATTTCACCTCGGCCACGGCTCCGTCATGGCCATGCCCGCCACGTACCCGATACAGCGCGCCGAGGTCGAGCTCGACCTCAAGACCTACGCCGAGCCGTGGCCGCCGACCAGCCTCACGCCCGACGAGTGGATCGAACGACTCGGGAGACTGCCGTTGCAACATCAGCCCGGACGGGGATGGCGTTACAACACGGGTGCACAGGTCGCCGGCGTGCTCATCGAACGCGTCGCCGGCGCGCCCATAGCCGTTGTGCTGCGTGACCTGGTGTTCGACCCGCTCGGCATGGTCGACACCGGCTTCTACGTCCCGGCCACGAAGCTCGACCGCTTCACGACCCAGTACACGCCCGATCGCGACCCCGGCGACTTACGGGTGCTCGACCGGCCCGACGGTTGGTGGTCCACGCCGACGGCGATGCCCAGCGCCAGCGGCTGGTTGGTCTCCACCGTGGACGACGTGTGGGCCTTCGCCTCGATGATGGCGTCCGACGGCGGAGACCTCCTGTCGCCCGAGTCGGTCCGACTGATGACGCTCGACCGCATGACGGCTTCCGAGCGCGCCGCCAACGCCGTGTTCGTCGGCGACCACAGCGGCTGGGGGCTCATGATGTCGGTTCCGGCCGGCGACGGATCGACGGGCGTGCCGGGCGGCTTCGGTTGGGACGGCGGCACCGGAACGACGTGGCGCACCGATCCGGCCGTCGACCTCACCGGGATCATGTTGACGCAGCGAGCAGTGACGTCACCCGAGCCGCCGGAGCTCATGACCGACTTCTGGCGCGCGGCCTACGCCGCGATCGACCGGTTTGATGGAACGCTCGGTGATGGGTAGAACCGACGCATGTGGAGACGATCATGAGCGCGAAACGCGGCCGCCGAGGCGAACCGGGTCCGGAAGAGCAACGCGAGCTCGCACGGGAGGAGCAGCGTTCGGCCCGCGACGACCTGAGCGAGTTCGCCGATGCCGAAGCGGATGCGGTGGAAGAGGACGACGGCGAGGAAACTGTCGAGGAGATGCTGGAGCTCGATCAGACGGAGCTCGACGAGTTGGGGCTGACACTCGACGATCCGCATCAGCCCGACGAGGAGTAGCGGCTTCCGCAACGTCGTCCGGCGGAACGAGTACCGGTACCGGAGTTACGGGAACGACGGCGTAACCGAACCGAGCACGAGCGCGCACAGGCGGCGCGCGAGTTCGTCGGGGTCGTCGGGCCGATCATCGATGAGTGTGCGGAAGATGAGGAACGCGGGCGCGAGATCGACCCGCAGATCGAGGTCGGGGTCGTCGTCACCGAGTACGCGCGCGATCGGGCGGCGCAGCTGGTCACGCATCTCCGTGAGCAACGACTCGCGAAACACGCGCGCGAGCTCGGGGTCGTTTCGCAACGCAGTGACGAAGCCGACCACGAAGCACGACTTCGGGCCGAAGATGTCGTTCGTCATCTCCCGAAGAAGAGCCTCGAGATCGGCACGCGGGTCGTCCGTGTCCGGCCGCTCGACGCTGGCCTTGGCGCGACGCATCGCGGCGATGACGAGCTCCTGCTTGGTGGACCACCGCCGGTAGATCGTCGCCAGCCCGACGTGGGCCCGGTCGGCGACGTCTTGCACCCGCAGGTGGTCGTAACCGATCTCGTCGAGGAGCTCGCTCGCCGCGTCGAGGATCAGCGGCTCCCGGTCGGCGGAGCGCCGGCGGCCACGAGGCCGGGCGATCGCCACGGGCGCCGCGTCGGTCTCGATTTTCGCCATGGCGCTCATCGTAGATGCCTTCCGAACATTCCGAGAGCTTTTCTTATCGGAACTCTTGACTTCCGTATTGTAGCGGGTCATTCTGAAACTCGCAATTCCGGAAATGGTGATTCCCGCTCTATCGAAGCTCGGCTCCCGGGAGGTCCCGATGTCCCAAACCCTGATCCGCGCCTCCAAGGCGCTCGAGCCGGAGCCGATCTCCCCCGGTCGGCGCACCGCCGTGCTCGTCACGATGTTGCTGGCCCTGGTGCTGGTCGTGGCCGGGGTGTCGATGATGGCCGTTGCGGTTCCGTCCCTCACCGCCGCGCTCGGCGCGTCGCCCAGCGACCAGCAGTGGATCGTCGACGGCTACACGGTCGCGTTGGCAGCACTCCTCCTCCCGGCCGGCGCGATCGGCGACCGGTTCGGCCGCCGCCGCGCGCTGATCGCCGGCATCGCAATCTTCGGCGCGGCCAGTGCCGCCTCGGCGATGAGTGACTCCGCGAGCGCGCTCATCGCGTGGCGTGTGCTCACCGGCGTGGGCGCCGCGCTGATCATGCCCGGCACCTTGTCGACGATCACGAGTGTCTTCCCGCCGGAAGGGCGCGCCAAGGCGGTCGGGGTCTGGGCCGGCTTCGCAGGTGCGGGGGGCATCCTCGGAATGCTCGTCGGTGGCGCACTGCTCGAACGGTGGTGGTGGGGCTCGATCTTCGTCGTGAGCTCGGTGCTCGCAGTTGTTGCGCTGATCGCGACCCTTCTCACGGTTCCCGAAACGCGCGAGCGCGAGCACGTCGGTCTCGATCCACGCGGTGCCGTTCTCTCGGTGCTCGCGATCGGCGGACTCGTTCTCGGCATCATCGAAGGCCCGAGCCGCGGTTGGAGCGACCCGGTGACGCTCGCCGGCATCATCGGTGGTGTCGTGGCCGGCTTCCTTTTCGTTGGCTGGGAGCTCCGGACGCCTTCTCCCCTCCTCGATCCTCGACTGTTCAAGCTCCAGGGTTTCGCGACCGGCTCGACGTCGCTGTTCCTCCAGTTCTTCGCGATCTTCGGCTTCTTCTTCATCTCGCTGCAGTACCTCCAGCTCGTGCTGGGATACGGCTCCTTGAAGTCCGCCGTCGCATTGCTACCCATCGCGGCGGTGATGATGCCGTTGTCGACGGTGGCCGCATCGCTCGCCGAGCGCTACGGCCAGCGAATCATCGGCGCAGCCGGTCTCATGATCAGCGCGGCCGGGTTCGTCGTCATCGCAACGATGACCGCGAGCTCGAGTTACTGGGAGCTCCTCGTCGCATTGTTGATCATCGGCGGTGGTACCGCGCTCGCGATGACGCCTGCGACCAACGCGATCGTCGGCTCGCTCCCGCGTGCGAAGCAAGGGGTCGCGTCCGCCGTCAACGACACGGCCCGCGAGCTCGGCTCCGCGTTCGGCATCGCGATCCTCGGCAGCGCCTTCAACTCCGGCTACCGGAGCCACATTGACGGCCACCTGCAAGGACTTCCGCCGGCAGCCCGCGTCGCGGCCCATGAGGCTCCGGCCGCCGCGATCGCCGTCGCCCACAAGTTGGGTTCGAGCGGCGATGCGCTCGTCGCCTCGGCCCGGGACGCGTTCATGGTCGGCAGTGGGTACGCGATGTACATAGGCGCCGTGCTGCTCGTCGTCGGTGCCGTCTTCGTCTTCGTGCGTGGCCAGCACCAAGTGCTGCCGGTCGAGGCAGAGATGATCGACGACGAACCGGGCGCGATCGACGGTGAGCAAGTCGTCGAGTTCCAGCCGGCGCTCAGGCTCGCCTACAACACCAACACCTGCATTGAGGAGGTCCTCGCATGACGACGTTTCTGGTAGGGCTCGACGGTTCGGTCGAATCGATGGGCGCGCTCGCGACCGCGGTCCGCCTCGGCGAGCCGATCGGGGCCGAGCTCGTCCTCGTGTTCGTGCGGCACACGCCGTCGACGGTTGCGGCAGTCCCGAGGCATTGAGTGCGCACGACCTCGCGCTCGATGCAATCGCCGACGGCATCCGAAACGTTGCGGGTGCGCAGTACCCGGGATCGTGGGAGCTCGTTCAGCGTTCCGGCGATCCGACCGCCGGGCTCCTCGAAGCCGCGCGCGTCCACGGCACCGACCTCATCGTCGTCGGCCACCGCGGCCACAGTGAGCTGGTCGATCTCATGCTCGGCTCCGTGGCATCACGCCTCGTCCACCACTCCCCGACCGCAGTGTTGGTAGCCAAGAGCTGATCGCGACCCGGCTCCGTGTCGCGGCTCTAACCCAACCGCGTCAGCACGTTGCGGGTGATCTGCTCGATCTGCGGGTCTCGCTCCGCCAGCCCGTGAGCCCAGTCGGTCGACCCCGACGTGATCACTGTCGCCCCCGCCTCGTTCGTGTACGCACCCAGCACCGCGTGCCCGTGACGGATGCGTTCCATCGCCTCGGGCTCACGCGTCCCGAACACGCGTGACGCGATGTACTCCAATTCGCTCGGCTCGCTCGGCTTGGGCGGACGCGGCGCGGTCTCACGCGTGAAGTGCTGCGTCGGGCACGTGCCGAGGATCTCGAAGGTCGACGGCGTGCCGTCCTCGCCGGTCGGGTACGGCAGCCCGTCGCGGTAGGTGAACACGCATCCGTCGCACTCGTAGCCGACGACGGTCGCGCCCGCACCGAGCACATCGCCGTAGCCGAGCCCGGTACCGTCGAAGATCCAGTGCCCGGCGCGGTGCACGGTGTAGCCGCCGAGGCCGGCGGTCACATTGCGACCGATGCGGTGATACCCCCCGCGCGTGAACGAGACGCCGGTCATGTGGTTCTCGGGGCGACCGACGACCACGTCGGACCAGAACGTCGTCACCTCCGGCTCGCGGTCGCTGCCCATCAGCGGGTCGTTCCTGAAGAAGCCCTTGTACCCGACCATCACGTCGTGATCGTCACCCTCGATACGCACCTGCCACAACGACGTGTTGCCCGAGAAGAACGCCGCATTGCCGCCGCGCGCGATGAATGCTTCGACCGTGTCGCGCATACCGCGAGACCAGTACTCGTCGTGGCCGACCGACAGATACAAATGCGCCTCGTCCAACACCTCGGGGTGCTCTTCGAGATCGGCGTTCGTGCACACACCGATCTCGAACCCGGCGCGTTCGGCCCACTCGATGAACGGCAGCTCCCAGTCGGGCCAACCCGCCGACCCGGCATAGCCCGACAGATGGTTGAGCTGGACGTAGCCGACGTGCGCGGCGTTCTGCGGATCGGGCGCGCCGGTCCCCGTCACGCGACGGCCCTTGCCCGGCGGCTTGTAGAGGTAGCCCGCCGACATCGGCCGCTGCATGGAAACGTGCGTGCCGCCGGTGTACAGGTTCGGTCCACCAAAGTCGTTGTAGGCGTGCCACGTATTGGTAGCCAGCGCGACCACGATGCGCGCCCCAGACGGCGGACGCACGACGAAGAACGCGTAGTCGCGCCGCACCTTCTCGCCGACGTCGATCTCCATGACGACCTCGTAGTAGCCCGACCGCCACGTCGGGTCGACGTCCAATGTGAGCGCGACCGGCCAGCCGCACCCCGAAGAGGAGGCGTCCTTCGGCGTCTCGTGCTCATCGGCCGCGACGGGGTCAGACGCCGTGCTGAACACGACCTCCCGCCGAGCGCCGACGCGTGCCACCTCGACACGCACCGGCCGCCGAGCGGACGACGACATGTGCAGACCGACCTGCTCGCCCGGGCACACTGATTGCGGCCAGCAGTACCCCGTCACCACCTCGCGCCCCATCGCCCGACCCTAACTGGGCGTGGTCGGTTACGCGGCTGTCCTATTCCTTGGGATGCGCCCGGTCCTTGATTTCGTCGACGAGGTCCTTGGCCTTCTCCTCGACCTTGTCAATGGCGTCTTTCACCTTGCCACTCGCGCGGTCGGCCTTACCTTCGTTCTTCAGGTCGGCGTTGTCGGTGAGATCGCCGACCGCCTCTTTGGCACGTCCTTTGAGGTCATCGGTATTCGGTTCCATGGTTTTGCTCCTCTGCACGGGTCAAGAGTCTGCTCGGACACTCATGGTCGAAAACGTGGAGCAGAAACGCGCTGCGACTCGCGAGTCCGACCAATCGGAACGGCGAGTCGTCCATTTGGTACCCGCTCATCAGATCGGCAAACCCCGGACAACTCCCTCGGGTTCATTCGAGTGGTTGGTGCGCGATGGAGACTGGCTCGCGTCCGGCGAGCAACCAGCCCGCGGTGATCGCGAGCAGCGGAAGACCCACGACGATGATCACGAGATCGAGGTACGGCACCTGGGTCAGAGGATGCAGATCGCCGCGATGCCAGGCGACCAGCGCGAGATACGCGCCACCCGTCCCGAGCAGAGCTCCGAGAAATGCGAGCGCACCCGCGGTCGAGCCGGTGATCGTGCGCCGAGTGGTGCTGGTCGCTCCGGCAGCCGTGAGCGTGCGGAGGTCGTTGGCCGTCTCGCTTCGAATGAGGCCCACCGTCATCGCAAGCACGCCGAGCGCGACGAGGAGGCCGACTGCTGTGGCTCCATCGCGCAGTCGCGCGTTCGACGTTCGCGTCTTTCGAGTCTCGATGATGAGCCCGGCCGCGGCCGCGGTGCGCTGGGCCGAGTTGATCCGAGTCGGGTTGAGCGGCGAGCGGGTCTGCATGAACCAACCGGCGGAGGCCGACTCGAGTCCGAATGCCTCGAGCGCGTGCGGGGTGAGCAGCGTGTCGGGCGCCGAGGTGTATCTCGGAAGCTTGACGGTCTGGATGGTGGGATGCCACGTGTCCGGACCTTTGCGTCCGACCGGCCCGGGCGTCGGTTTCACGCCATTCACCCGGCACTTGGGCTGAGACGAATCGCAGGGAGTGGGACCTCGCGGCGCGAGGACCTCGAAGCCGGCGACATCGCTTCGTCCCGTAATCATGTCGGTGTTCGAGTTGATGGCGTTCGGACTGATCCCGTAGTAGGTCAGTAGCGCGGGAGTCGCGACATAGAGCGGGATCGCGCCGCTGATATCGATGCCCTGCTGGCCCCGGTGCGTCACCGTCTTCACCCTGCCCAGCGTCGCGGTCATGTAGGCAACGCCGCCGCCGGGCGCGATCGTCGGCGAGGCGGGATCGACCGCTTCGGTGAGCGGGAGGACGGCCTGCGCGTTGAGCGCCGCGGCGAGGGCGTCGACGTGGGGTTGCAGTGACTGCATCTCGGCAACGGTGCGCGCGGGTATCACGCCAGGACCGTCGCCGGGCGCGCCGCCGCTACCGAAGCCGAGATAGACCATCGCCTGGTTGCTCGCGAGATTTGCCTCGGCCGACGGAATCGCGGCCGCGGCGGCGCTGATCGCGATGGTCGCCGCGATCGCGAGCGCGAGGCTGATGGCGCCCAGAGCGGCCGCCGAGCGAGCTTGGTAACGGGCGAGGTCGCGCAGCGCGAGCCGCATCGCGATCGGAGCCCGCCGGCCGATTGCGGCAAGTCCACGGATGAACACGGGCCCGACGAACAACATCCCGAAGGTGGTTGCGACCGTGCCGGCGATGACGAGAGACGCGTTCGGCGTGTCTCGGTTTGCGAATGCGAGACAGGCGACCCCGACCGCCAGCAAGAGGCCGCCGACGCCGGCAAACCGGTGGGCGGGCTTGGGTGGCGACGGCCGGCCCGACAATGCCGCCACGATCGACGCGCGCGCAGCAGAGCGCGCCGGCCACCACGCGGCGACCACCGAAGTCACGAGCGCGAGGACCATCGAAGTGACAATCGCCCACCACTGCAGGTGGATGCGGTCGATGCGGTGGCCGACGAGCGTCTCGAAGCGCGGTGCGAGCGCGATCCAGGTAAGCAGTCCGACGACGACTCCGATCGTGGAACCCGCCACGCCGACGACCAAGCCATTCGCGACCATTGCCAGGCGGACGTGCCGATCGGTCGCGCCGAGCGCGCCGAGCATGCCCAGCGCGCGCAGGCGGCGCTGCGCCATCACTGCAAAACCGGCGGCGGCGACCAGGCCGACGAACAACAGCCCGATCGTCTCGAGGGCGAGAACGACTATCGCGGCGGCGGTTTTGCTGATCGAACCGCGCGTCCCGATGCTCGTCGCGCCGCCGGACGGTCGGAAGCTGTCGAGCTGCGCGTTCGTCGCGTTGAACAGGATGGTCACGTCCGTAGGCGGGTCGGCCTGGCCGGGGGCAACGAGCGCGAACTCATCGCTCAAGCGCACGCCGTTCTCGACGATGCCGACGACGTGCCGGGTGCGACCGTTGGCCACGAACGGATCGCCGATGTGCAGGTTGAAGGTCGCGGCTGCGCCCGCGGTCAGGGCGACCTCGCCGGCACCGGCGGGAAAGCGCCCGGTTCCGAGTCGCAGCATCGGATGCCCGAACTTGCCGTTGGGGTCCTGCGCGCGCAGATCGAGCGAATTGAGCGAACCGGGTATCGGGACGCTCTGGTGATCGATCTCGTCGACCGTCCCAAAGGCACGCTGCGCCGCCGCGACATTGGCGCGCACGTCGCGGGAGAACGACATCATGCTGTTCGCGGTTCCGAACGTCGAGTCCTCGGAATGGCCCGCGTTGTACGCGAGCGCCACCCCGACTGTCGTCGCCGCCACCGAGAAGAGCACCAGCGCCAACACCAGCACCTGCTGACGCCACTCGCGTCGGAACAGTCGCCACGACCAGCGGAAGATCGCGCGGCGCGCGGGTCCGCCGCCGGAGCCGGTCGCCTCCACGTCGGCCGGCCGCTCCTCGAGGGCGAGGCTCAAGACTGTGCTTCCGGCGCAAGAAGCGATTCCGGTCCAGCCGGTGGCATCGTCTGATCGACAACGCGCCCGTCTCGGAGGAACACCACCCGATCGGCCCACGACGCCAGTTGTGCATCGTGAGTGACCACGACGCCGGCCACACCTCGTTGACACGCCGCACGGATGAGGCGAATCACCGACTCCGCGTTCACCGAATCGAGCGCGCCCGAGGGTTCGTCCGCCAACAGCAGGTGCCGGTCACCGACCACCGCGCGGGCGATCGCGACGCGTTGGCGTTCGCCGCCGGAGAGCTCGTCGGGAAAACTCGACGCGCGATCGCTGAGACCGAGTTCTTCGAGTGCCTGCATCCCGGCAAGACGCGCCTTGCGGACGCCGATCCCGTCGAGCTCCATTGGCAGCGACACGTTCTCGACCGCGCTCAAGCCGGCCAACAAGTTGAAGTCCTGGAACACATAGCCGATCGAACGGCGCCGCAAACGAGCCCGGTCGTTGCGGGACATGGCCGACACCGTGACTCCGTCGATCAGCACTTCGCCGCGCGTCGGGACCTCGAGACTTCCCGCGATCGTCAATAGCGTGCTCTTCCCGGAACCGCTGGGACCCATAACCGCCACCAGCGCGCCCGCGTCGACCGAAAGGTCGACACCGCGCAAGGCATGCACCTCGTTCGCGCCTTCGCCGTACATCTTGGACACGCCCCGCAACTCGAGCGCGCTCATCGCCGCACTCCCGACCTTCGACGCAATCGCGGAGCCAAGGCGGGCCCGGGCGGCGCCGGCGGATCCGCCGCGAGCCGCGCGAGGCGACCATCGGCAGCGTCCAGCCATCGAATCACCGAGTCGAGCCGAAACAATTCGGCATCGACAACCAACAAGAAACCAATCTCGTGCTCGGCGGCGTCGTCCTTCAGACGCGTCCACTGCTGCATCAGCTCCACGACGTACCGCCGGTGCACCTGCACCACGTCGCGCACCTCGACGCCGGGCAGCCGCAGCGCGACCAAGACTTTGATGACCAACTCGTCGCGCGGCGGCGACGTCATGTCGGGAGGTGTGCGCAGCCATTTCGCCAGCTCCGCCGCGCCGTCGCTCGTGATCCGAAAGTCTCGCTGCGGGCCCTCGTCGCCGTCGTCTTCCGACTCGACGAGCCCGTCACGCTCGAGCCGCTGCAGTGTCGTGTACACCTGGCCGACGTTCAGCGGCCATACCTCGCCCGTTCGGTCCTCGAACTCCTGGCGAAGCTGCAGCCCGTACTTCGGCCCGTCACTCAACAGCGCCAGCAGGGCGTGGCGGACGCTCACCGTCCCAACTTTCCAGGTAGCATACTGAGTATGCTACACTGGGTACCTCCGACCGCGCAAGGGGCCACGGCCGTGGGTCGGGTCCGTGTGAGTCCCGCTACGCACGAACTCCCGCACGCGTGATGGTCAGGTACCGATCTCGGCGAGCAGCGCACGCGCGTCGAGCAGGTCGCGGGTGTCGAATCCCTCGGTGAACGACGAGAAGATCGGTTGGAGGCAATCTCGGGCTTCGTTGCGGCGGTGCTCATCGAGCAACAGTCCGGCCAGGCCGATCGTGGCGCGCAACTCGAACCACTTCGATTCTTGGGCCTGGGCGATTTCCACCGCACGATGGAACTCGTCCTCGGCGCCTTTGCCGCGAGCATCGTTCGACTGCCGGACGTCGGCCAAGATGATCTCGGCTTTCACGCGGTGAAGGGGCGCGTCGTAGTAGTGCTGGCGAGTGGAGACGCCGAGGTCGAGGCCGGCGTCGATCATCGCGAGTGCCTCGTCGTGTAGTCCTTGCGCGAGATACGAGTCGGCGACCCACATGCACGCGGATGGAGCCATCAACAGTGTTCCGGTGGAGGCCAACGCGCCGGTACCGTCCAAGATCACGTCCAGGTCGTTGAGCGCGAGGCCGAGGAACGCAGTTGCACCGCCGGCCATGGCCGGGAAGCCCTGTTCGTCGCAGTAACGCCGCGCTTCGGTTGCCGCGTCGGCCATTGTTTCGGCACGCCGATCGTTGAGCAACGCAAGCCGCCACACCAGCGCCTGGGCGACGCTGTACGGGGTGTCGAGGGAGTGAGCGAGGCGCACGGCCTCGTCGCAGCGCGCCAGCCCTTGGTCGGGAAAGCCGAGTTGCAGCAACGCCCAGCCCGAGGTCGCCAGCGCGGAAACGCCAGTGTCGTCACCGACAATCGCGACCAGCTCCCGGTGGTGCTCCGCCGCGTCGTAGAGCGCGCCGGCGCGCTCGGCTGCCTCGAGCGCCTCACGGAATCGACCTTGGAAAAAGACGGTCAACGCATACGTACCGAGCGCAGCGACCATGTGCGCGACCGCCCCGGCCCTCTCCGCGATCGCGAAGCCCTCCACGACCAACGCCTCACCGTGTTCGAAGTCCGTCGACGTGTATGCGGCGAGCCCGAGACCGATGACTGCGCCGGCATGACTCCGCATGTCGTCACACGATTCCGCGAGGTCACGAACGCGTTCCAGCGCCGCGATCGCTTCCGGCACCGAGTAGCCCCGAGCTACGAACAGCTCGACTGCGAGCGTTTGCTGCAAGGCGATCTCGCGCCGATCACGCTCGCTGCTCTCCGCTTCGGTTGCCAAGAGATCGAGCGCCCGAGAGAGGTGCAGGAGTGCTTCATCGTGTTCGGAGCGTGCCCTCGCCTGCTCTGACGCTTGCTCGTACCACGCGATCGCGTCGTCGACCATGCCGGCCGCCTCGGCGTGACGCGCCGCGAGCTCCGGTTGCATAGCGATCCGGTGCGGAAAGTGTTCGCGCAATACGTTCACGACACTGCGGTGGAGACGGCTCCGGGTCGCTCGCAACAGCGAGTGACTCGCGGCGTCCTGCACGAGTGCATGCTTGAAGATGTAGTTCTCTGATCGGGTCGTCGCGCGCGCGACGAGCCCGGCATCAGTCAGTCGGACGAGCGCGTCGTCCAGTGCGTCGTCGTCGAGGCCGATCTGGGCGTCCATGATCACGAGCTGCAGCATCTTTCGCGAGAACTCGCGTCCGATGACGGCGGCTACCTGAGCAAATGCCTTCGCCTCACCCAGCCGATCCAGTCGGGCGAGCAGCGAGCTCTGCAAGGTCGCCGGTATGTCCAACGCGGCCGGATCCAGCGTCGTCGCGTGGTCGCTTGCCTCGCGCACCATCTGACTCAGCTCTTCGAGGAACAGCGGGTTGCCATCGGCGCGTTCGACAATGCGCCGACGTACCTCCGCGTCGGCGACCGAATCGCCGAGCATGCCGTTCACGAGCTCCGTCGCCTCGAGCTCTGTGACGCGGTCGAGGCTCACGTTGTGGACATGATCGAGGGTCGCCCACCCCGGCACGAACTCCGGCCGCGACGTCGTCACGAACAGGACGCGTTCGGAAGCGATCCGTCCGACGACGCGGCCCAAGAGCTCGAGACTCGAAGGGTCGCACCAATGCAGGTCTTCCACGAGCAACACCAATGGATCGCGCTCGCTCAGCGCGACCAGCAACTCGACCAACTCGTCGATCGTTCGCCGCCGGCGCGCCTCGGAACTCAACCCGCTGAGCGCACGCCAGCTCGGATGGGGGAGCGCAAGGAAGGATGTGATGAGAGCGAGTTGTTCTTCGCTCGCCAGCCCGACCGCCGAGAGTCCCCGCTCGACCCGCCTGACCCGATCGGCCGGTTGGTCGCCCGGCTCGAATCCGAGCGACCCTTCCACTATCTCGACGATCGGATGAAACGCAGTGTTGCGCACGTACCGTGTGCACGAACCGGCAAGCCAGCGGTGCGGTCGCTCGGCGAGGTGCTCCTGTAACACGAACGCAAGGCGCGACTTCCCGATGCCGGGCTCACCGCAGAGATGGATCACCTGCCCAGCGTCTCGAACTGCACTGTCCCATCCGTCGAAGAGCAACCGACACTCTCGGTCGCGACCGACGAGCGGCGCGAGACCGCCTGTGCCGCGCGCTTCCAGTCGACTGCGCACCGCGCTCGGCCGCAGTACACGGTGCACCACGATCGGCTGCGGCACGCCCTTCATCGCACGCGCGCCCGCCTCCTCCACCACGAACCAGCCGGCAACCAAACGCTGCGTGGCTGTGCTCATCATCACTTCACCGGGCTTCGCTGCCGCCTGCACCCGCGCCGCGATGTTCGGCGTCTCACCCAGGACCACGGTGTCGCGCCGGCCACCCGCGCCCACAGTGCGAATCAGGCACGGCCCGCTGTGCAGCCCAACCCGCACCAAGAGGCCCCGACCCAGATCGGCGACCACGCGTACGATCTCCAACCCCGCGCGCACTGCCTGCTCGGCTGAATCTTCCTGCGCCTCGGGATAGCCGAACAACACGATCATCCCGTCGCCGAGGAGTTGCGCGACGAAGCCGCCGCAGCGAGTCACCACGTCAGTCGCGGCCTCGTGGTAGACACGAAGAGCTTCGCCGTAGTCCTCGGAATCGAGCCGGGTCGACAGTTCCGTCGATCCGACGAGGTCACAGAACAACACCGTAAGGTCCCGCCGGTCGGTGTCAGCCGAGCCCGGCTGCGTCGCCCCCGATCGCGGGCTCGGTTCCTGTATCTCTATTCGATCGCTCGTTTCGGGCCGATTCACCGCGACCAGGACGTCACCATCGCGGGTCGCCACCCCGCGAACCTCGACGAGCTCTTCGACGAGATCGTCGAGGTGCTGGTCGTCGAGGTCGAACTCATGCCTCAACGCACGCTCCGACACCCGGCCCTCGTCGCGAAGCAACACGGCTGCCCGCCGCACCGTGTCGAGAAATCCCACACTGCCTCCCGCACCGCCTCGACCGACAGGCCGCGGACCACACCTCGAAGGCGTCACCGAACCCAACGTCGCCGGACGAGTCGCATCTGTCTAGACCACTCTCGAGCCCTGAACAAACGCACGTTCGCGTGTCAGAAGCCCCGCCGCAGAGCTAAACCGCGACGCGCTCAGCCGGTACGAGCATCACGCTGGAGGTGGCCCGTACGAGAAGCCGTCCGTCCTCGTCCATCAACCGGCCCTCGACGAAGCCCACCGTCTTACCGAGCCGAAGCACCTCGCCCTCACACACCAACGGCCCGGGCTTCGCGGCAGACAGGTAGCTGATGTTCATATCGATCGACGAGGGATACAAAGCACCACCACTCTTGACCAACACCGCGGGACCCATCGTGTCGTCGAGCATCGCCGCGAGCATCCCACCCTGCACACGGCCGGCCGGATTCAAGAACTCAGCCGCGCCGACGAAGCCGACCTTGACCCAGCCTCTGGCCTCATCGTGGGCCAGGAGCCGCCAACCGAGCAATTGCGAGCACGGCGGTCCCGGGGTGAACATCGCCTCGATCTCTTCATCCGTCACGGCTTGCCCTCGGTTCGTGGTACGACCGCGACGAGGTGTCGGCGATCCGACGCATTCTCACAGAGTCATCGTCGAGGTGTCCCAGATCGCGCGTCCCCGGTGAACTGACTCGCGCCTCTTCATGATGAGCGCGCGTGCGGTCTCGTTGGCGCGGCGCTAGCGTGCTCGAGTCAACACGCGGAGGGCTGTCCGTGCCTGTTTCAGGTTCAATCCTCGGGAATGCGGTCCGTCGCCTTGAAGATCCCGCGCTCTTGACGGGCGCCGGGAAGTACGTCGACGACCTCGTCGAGCCGAACATGACGCACGTGGCGTTCGTGCGGTCGACCGTCGCGCACGCCAACATCGTGTCGGTTGATGTCACCGAGGCGCTATCGATGCCCGGTGTGGTGGCCGTGTACCACGCGGGTGGCGACGACCTTGGTGTGCCGTCGTTGCAGCAGTTCCCGGCGATGCCCGAGACGTTGAACCGGCCCGTGTTCGCCTCCGGCAAGGTGCGATTCGTCGGCGACGTCGTCGCGGCTGTCGTCGCGGAAACGCGCGCGCAGGCGGTCGATGCCGTCGAGCGTGTCGTCGTCGAGTATGACCCGTTGCCGTCGGTCACGAACCCGCTCGACGCACTGTCTCCTGATGCGCCGTTGTTGTTCGCCGAACATGGTTCGAACGTGTGTTTCGGCTCCGTATTTCCCGAGGAAGGCGACGCAGATCCACTCGTCGGCGCCGCGGTCGTCGCCGAGGTCACGATGGTGAGTCAACGCCTGGCCGGCGTTCCCATGGAGACCAACGGCATCCTGGCGGTGCCGGGCGAACCCGGTCTCACGTGTTGGATCTCCCATCAAGCGCCCCACGCGTTGCATGACGCGTACGCCCCGATGCTGGGACTCGAACCGGCGCAGCTGCGCGTTGTGTGCTCGTGGGTCGGTGGCGGCTTCGGCCCCAAGGCGGGCCCGTACGTCGAGCACCTCGCGACCGCGGCGGCCGCGTTGAAGCTCGGACGTCCGGTGAAGTGGATCGCGACCCGTTCGGAGGACATGGTGTCGCTCGTGCAGGGCCGCGATTTCGTGATGACAGCCAAGCTCGGTGTGCTCGCCGATGGAAAGATCGTCGGGCTCGACGCTTCGGTCGTGGCTTCGGCCGGCGCGTACCCGGGTCTCGGCGCGATCTTGCCGACGCTCACCCAGATGATGTCGATCGGCGTGTACGAGATCCCCAACGTACGGTTCAAGGCCACCGGCGTATTGACGAACAACACGACCATTGGCGCCTATCGCGGCGCCGGACGCCCCGAAGCGACGCAGCTCATCGAGCGAGTGATCGACGTCGCCGCCGACCAGCTCGGCATGGACCCGGCCGAGATTCGCCGGGCGAACTTCATCCCGCCCGACAAGTTCCCGCTCACCACGCTCACTGGCGCGAACTACGACTCCGGCGAATACGAAAAGTCGCTCGACGCCGTGTTGCAGGCATCCGGCTATACCAAGCTGCGCGCCGAACAGGCGAAGCGCCGCACCGACCATGACGTCAAACAGCTCGGGATCGGCGTGTCCACCTATGTCGAGGTCACCGCACCGGTTGGGCTCCACATCGAGTTCGGCGCCGTCGAGATCGATGACGACGGCGCCGCCACTGTGTACGCCGGAACCAGCGCGCACGGCCAAGGCCATCACACGGCCTTCGCCATGCTCGCCAGCGAAGTGCTCGGCATCCCGATGAACAAGATCGCCCTCGTCAACTCCGACACCGACCGCGTACCCCGCGGTGCCGGCACGATGGGATCCCGCTCACTCCAAACCGCGGGCAGCGCCATCCACGTCGCGTCGAACGAAGTGCTCGCCCGCGCCCGCCAAGTCGCCAGCCACATACTCGAGGCATCCGCCGACGACATCGTCATCGGCGACGGCGGGCTCCACGTCGCCGGCGTACCGGCCACGCTCGTATCCTGGGGCGACCTGGCCGTCGCCTCACGCGATGCATCCAAACTCCCCGACGGCCTCGAACCCGCGCCCCTACGCCACGAACTCGACTTCGATGGCACCGACTCCACGTACCCGTTCGGCGCGCACGTATCCGTAGTAGAGGTCGATACCGAGACCGGCCAAGTCACCATGCTCCGCCATATCGCCGTCGACGACTGCGGACGCATCCTCAACCCGCTGCTCGTCGCCGGCCAACAACACGGCGGTATCGCACAAGGCGCCGCCCAAGCACTCTACGAGTGGATGCAATACGACAACGATGGCAACCCACTTACCGCAACACTTGTTGACTACTCCATCCCCTCGGCAGCCGAGCTCTCCAACTTCGAGGTCTCGAACACCCAGACCGACAGCCCCCGCAACCCACTCGGCGCAAAAGGCATCGGCGAATCAGGCACCATCGGATCCACACCCGCCATCCACAACGCCGTCATCGACGCGCTCAGCCACCTCGGCATAATCCACATCGACATGCCCTGCACCTCCGAACGCGTATGGCGCGCCATCCAAAAGGCAACGAAATAGCAGGATCTGCCACGCGGCGTTTCAATCTCGCTCAGTGTTCGCGACGGCAACGCTTTCACCGAGCTCGGCGAGGAAGTCGTTCATCGCAAACGCCGGGTCGAGCTCGTTCGTGGTGCCCTCGCATTCGACAACGGTCTTGAGCAAGATCGCGAGGTCGGCCGGAAGTACGAGTCCGTAGCGGCGAAGCACGTGAAATAGGTCGCCCAGGACGCGGCCAAGCTTCATGTCCTGCAACGTCGTGTCGGTGATCGGTCGAAGCAGTATGTCGAGATCCGGACCGAGTCCTTCCCGATCGACGTCCCGTACGCGGCGACTGACCGCGGCGACGGCCTGCCCGAGCGCGGCGCTGTCGCGGACGAGCACCGCGCCCAGCAGGCCGACGAGCGCGTTGCGGATCTCGTCGTCGACGAGGCCAAGCCGTTCGTCGGTCCGGGCGATGAGGTTGCCGGGGTGCGGATCCGCACCGAGTGCAACATCATCTGCGCGTACGAGTGAGTCACGGCGTCGTCGTTCTCGAAGGCGCGTCGGACGGCGTTCATGTTCTCTGCCTCGACGTTGTAGTCGGTCTCGGCGCGCAGCATCTCGGCGAACTCGTCCAGCAGCGCGACAGGGTCGTACCTTCGAACACTGCGAGACACACGCATTGCGAACTTCAGGAACGAACGCAGCAGAGCGACGTCGATGTCGATCTCAGGGCGCACTCCGGGCCGGCGCACCTTCACGGCCACGCGCCGACCATCGACGAGGGTGGCTCGATGCACTTGCCCGATCGACGCGCACGCGACGGGTACGAAGTCGAACGTCGCAAAACTCTCAATCGGTGATGGGCCAAGAGCGCCCTCGAACTCAGCAACGACCGCCGCGCGCGAGATGCTCGGCGCGTGATCGCGCAGCACCGCCAGTTCGCGCTGCAACCGTGGCGGAAGCACGTCCGAACGCGCCGAGAGCAGCTGTCCGAGCTTCACAAACGTCGGACCGAGATCCTCGAGCGCGCGCCGAAGTGCGCCGCGAAAGGTTCTCGCTTCGTCTACCTCTACGTGACGAACCCGTGCAACAACGTCGCAGCAGGATGCCTGCGCGCGGCGGACGTACCTCGTCTACCGGCAACTCGCTGAGGGCAATCGACACGATCGGCGAAGGTCGGCGGTGTCGTTACGCGACGACATCGCTTCGTCGGGGCAACACCCATCCCGGGCGCGGAAAGTGGCACGTGTAGCCGTTGGGATAGTGCTCGAGGTAGTCCTGGTGCTCGGGTTCGGCCTCCCAGAAGGGCCCGGCCGGGCTGACCTCGGTGACCACCTTGCCCGGCCACAGCCCCGATGCTTCGACGTCGGCGATGGTGTCCTCGGCAACGCGACGCTGGGTGTCGTCGAGGTAGAAGATGGCCGAGCGGTAGCTCGCGCCCACGTCATTGCCTTGACGATTCGTCGTCGTGGGGTCATGGATCTGGAAGAAGAACTCGAGCAGGTCGCGATACGACGTCTTGGCGGGGTCGAAAGTGATCTCGATCGCCTCGGCGTGTGTACCGTGATTGCGATAGGTGGCGTTGGGCACGTCGCCGCCGGTGTACCCGACTCGGGTGGACAGCACTCCGGGGCGCTTGCGGATCAGGTCCTGCATGCCCCAAAAGCAGCCCCCGGCCAGGATCGCCTTCTCGGTACCGTCGTTCATGAGACTGGCGCTCATCGGACTACCTCCTCTGCGTCCTTGGATTTCTCGAAGACCTTCTTGTACTGGCCGTAGCCCTCGGCCTCGAGATCTTCGTAGGGAACGAAGCGCAGAGCAGCCGAGTTGATGCAGTACCGCAAGCCTCCCTCCTCGGCCGGCCCGTCGTCGAACACGTGGCCGAGATGGCTGTCGCCGTGGCTCGAACGGACTTCGGTGCGGACCGTGCCGAGGCTCGCGTCCACCTTCTCCACCACGTTGGCGGGCTCGAGCGGAACGGTGAAGCTAGGCCACCCGCAACCGCTGTCGAATTTCTTGGTGGAGGCGAAGAGAGGTTCTCCCGAGACGATGTCGACGAAGATGCCCGCTTCTTTCTTGTCCCAATACTCGTTGTCGAAGGGCGGTTCGGTGGCCGCTTCCTGGGTCACCGCGTATTGGCGGTCGCCGAGCTTGGAGATCGCCTCCGGGTCCTTGCGGTATTCGCCTGTCATCTCTGCCCTCCTCTTCTCGGTCTCCTAGGTCTACGCCGATGACGGAACTGATGCCATCTTCGGCACCGCGCGCGCGGCAAGACCCGAGACGCAGAAGGCCGGCGCAGATGCACCGGCCTTCGTCGTATTCTCGTTGGTGGCGGGGGTAGGATTTGAACCTACGACCTTCGGGTTATGAG
>JBBQGQ010000013.1:0-100983 GCA_038323195.1 Acidimicrobiia bacterium
CCTCCCGAAGCGAGCGAGATAGGACCGCAGTGCAGGCACTGATGTCAGCTTCCGGCGCCGCGCGTCCTCACACGCGATCTCGAACGCTTCACCATCCAACGTGGTGCCCAGCGCAGCCAAGGTCGCCTCGACCCCGGTGACGCGCACCCCCCGATGTTGTCGGGCCATGAGCGCCGCCGAATCATGCGGGCGATGAATGATCACCTCCGGCGATCGAGTACGAACCGAGCGCGGCAACGCGATCTCAGGTACGCGCCCGATGACGCCGTCGAGACCGTAGAGCTCGCCGGCAGACCGGCCCGCGGCGACCGCCTCGGACCCCGCCCAGAGGAGCGCCGCTCGGAGCGACTGCTCCCGTGAACGCGCAATCGCAGTCATCCTGTAGGTGTTCGGGAGCACGCGCTCGATGACCCCGGCGCGTTGCAGCGCCGCGATCTGGTTTCGCGTCACACCGAGATCGGTGGCCGTCGCGCCGCGGAAGACTCCGAGCGAAGGCGCACTCAGCCGCGAGATCGTGGCAATCGGTGGTTCTCGGCGCAATGTGTACTCCCTGACGGTACGGAAGGGCCCAAGAACGGACCGATCAGGGAGAAGCAGCGGTTGAACTCTATGCCTCGGCGGCGGCCTTGATGTTTGCGATCGTCTTCTTGATCGCGCCGTCGAGCATCTCGAAGCGGCCCTCGAAGTTCGACGTCGCACCCTCGATGTTGATCATCGGCGCGTCAAACGACTCGGTCAGCGTCGTCCCCACTCCACTCGCCGCGAACTCGAACCGCCACACCGTCACGACATCGCCGTCGCGCGGAACTTGGAACGCGAACACCTTCCCGGGCTCGCATTCGGTGACGACACACGGCACGTCCCACTCGAACGTTCCCGCCTGGTTCCAGCCGTGAAAGTGCGCGCCGACCGAGGGCGCGGTCGAGTCGCCTTCCCACTCCGCCCGAACACACTCCGGGCTCCACTCGCCCATGCGGGTGATGTCGGCAACGAGCTGCCAGACAACCTCGGGTGCGGCATCGATCTCGATCGAGGCCGACGACTGCTCAGGAAACTCTGTCATGCGCCGGACGCTACAGCGACCGGCCCGGAAGATTCACCCTGAGCCCACAAGCGTCGACTCGAGATCGGACAGCAACTCGAGCGGGCGGCGTGTCACCTTGTCCCAGGTCGCAAACACGATGCGATAGCCGTGACGGCCCGGCACGCTCCACTTCTCGTTGTCGCGTTCGTAGTCGGTGGCGTCGTCGTGCCAGCGTCGGCCGTTCGTCTCGAGAATCGTCCATTGCCGCTCGAACGCGAAATCGAACCGGTACGTACGTCCGCCCCACGCGAGCGGGAACTCGCGCACGAACTCGGCGAAGCCGTTCGCGACCAATAGCCGTATGCACGGTCGCATGAACGACCGTGTCGACGATCAGGGGGAAGGGACCGAAGAATGATGCAGCGGTGTGACAGCTACCAGAGTTGGTCGACGTAGTTGTCGGTACCGACCACTGTGCGGAAGAACGGGGCGACGAGGCGGGTGGTCGCGAGGTCGGCGGCTTCGATCGCATCGGTGTACTTGCGAATCGCCGGGAGCGCATCGTGCACATCGCCGGAGACGAACAGCAATTGGCACAAGCGTTCCGGGCCGCCGGCCCTACTCCCGAGATCCATCGGGACATCGCGCGGATCGTTCTCACCCGCCGACGGCGTCCACGAGCTCACGATCTCGATCGGCGATCCCGCCACCAACGCGGGTGCGTGCGTGCGCACCAACTCGTCGTTCAGTGACTGCGCGTCACGCCCACCCCGACCGTCGAGCCAGAGGATGACGAGACCGTCGTACCCGTGGTCGAGCGCGAGTTCGATCGGCACCGCGTCGAGGTGGCCGTCGCGGTAGGTCGCGCCGAGGTGATCGAACAACACCGTGTGGGTGTGCTTGCGCTCGGCAAAGCCGCGGCCTTCCGCGTATAACTCGCGCACTTGATGGCGCGCCCACACGTCGAAGTGGTCGGCGTGATGACCCTTCTCGACCCAATAGATCGCAACGTACGAACCCGCGTCGGGCGGTGACGCGACGGTCTCGTCATCAGCAGGCCAACGCGCGTCTTTCAACGCGCGCGTCGCGACCCAGCGACTCCCGGCAAAGAGGAACGGGCCGATCATGCAGCCCGCGTAGAAGTGGTCGCGCTCATACCAACGGTTGTACGCGGCCTCGAACCCACGATTGGGATCGACCATCGTCAGCAGCATGCTGCCGACCTTGATCCGATAGTCGTCGACCCCGCCGACTTCGAGCGGATACACCACGCCTGACCTCCTCGGCAGCTGGACGAGAGCGACGGCACCATAGGAGACTCGAACCGTGGATGCAGGACCGGTACTGGAAGCGGCTCGCAAACTGATCCACACGGGCGCGACGCCTGCGTGCCAGGTTGCGGTCGCCCACGACGGCGAGCTCATCGGTTTCGAAACGTTCGGTGCGGCGACGAACAACACCCGCTTCTGCGCGTGGTCGGCGACGAAACCGATCGTCGCGTCGGCGGTGTGGATCCTGATCGGCGAACACCTGCTCGACTTGCAACTCCCCGTCGCGCACTACGTGCCCGAGTTCGCGACAAACGGCAAAGATGTCGTCACCGTCGAGCAGGTGTTGTTGCACACTTCGGGCTTCCCGAACGCGCTCATGCCCGCGGTCGAGGGTGGCGACGCGGTGACACGCGTCAAGCGTTTCACCGAATGGGAGCTCGAATGGGAGCCGGGTTCGCAGTTCGAATACCACGGCTCGAGCGCGCACTGGGTGCTCGCCGAGCTGATCGAACGCGTGAGCGGCCACGACTTCCGCGACTTCATCGAGAGGCGCGTCTGCACGCCGAACGGCTTGCCCCGCGTCCTCGGTCTGCAGCGCGAGGAACAAGACGACATCGCACCCTCGACGCCGCTCGGCACGCGTCCCGAGGATTCCCGCCTCCTCGCGACCGATCCCCTCGCACTCGACGGCGCCGACGCGCGCGCGGCCGGTGTACCTGGGGGGGGCGGGATCATGACCGCGGCCACGATGGCGCTCTTCTACCAAGCGTTGCTGCACGATCCGGCGCACGTCTGGGACGCGGACGTGTTGCAGGACGCCAAGACGAACGTCCGCTGCTCGTTTCCCGATCCGCTGATGCACGTTGCTGCGAACCGTTCGCTCGGCCTCGTGCTCGCCGGCGACGACGGGCTGCACCAGTTCCGGTACGCGATGTTCGGCAAGCACAACTCGCCCGGCAGTTTCGGCCACGCCGGTGCGTACTCCCAGGTCGGGTGGGCCGACCCCGCGACCGGCGTGTCGTTCTCGTTCCTGAAGAACGGCCTGCAGGCTGACATGATGGCCGACGCGGTGCAGGTGATCCCGATCACTGACGCCGCCGCTGCACTTCGCTGAGGAAGGGCCTCCAGACCGTGCGTACTCCGATTGCCGAAAAGCTCGACATCGAATTCCCGATCTTCGCGTTCTCGCACTGCCGCGACGTCGTCGCGGCGGTCAGTCGCGCGGGCGGTTTCGGCGTGCTCGGCGCGCTGGCGTTCACACCCGAAGAACTCGAGATCGAGCTGAACTGGATCGACGAACACGTCGACGGCAAGCCGTACGGCGTCGACATCGTCATGCCGATGAAGTACATGGGCAAGGGTGGCGGCGCCGAGGCCGACTTCTCCAACCTCGACGCGATGATCCCGCAGTCGCATCGTGATTTCGTGGAGCAGCTCCTCGAACGCCACCACGTCCCGGAGCTGCCCGCCGAGCTCGACGGCGGCGTGATCAAGGCCGCGGGGCTCAACGTCGACGCGGAGGCACCGGGCCAGGTCGAGGTGTCGCTGCAACACTCAGGCGTCAAGATGCTCGTCAACGCGCTGGGGCCGCCGCCGCCCGACGTCGTGAACCTCGCGCACGGGCACGGTCTGCTCGTCGGCGCGCTCGTCGGCGCCAAGGCGCATGCCGAGCGGCAGGTTGCGATCGGCGTCGACGTGCTCGTCGCGCAGGGCACCGAAGCGGGCGGTCACTGCGGTGAGGTCTCCACGATGGTGCTCATCCCCGAGGTCGTCGACGCGGTCGGCCCCGACGTTCCCGTGCTCGCGGCCGGCGGGATCGCGACCGGGCGCCAGATGACCGCCGCGCTCGCCTTGGGGGCGCAGGGCGTGTGGACCGGGTCGCAGTGGCTCACGGTCGCCGAGGCCAACACCAGCCCGGTCATCATGGAGCGTCTGCTCGCGGCGACGTCGCGCGACACCGTGCGCTCGCGCGCGTACACCGGCAAGCCCGCGCGTCAGCTGCGCAGCGCGTGGACGGAGGCGTTCGACGATCCCGAAGGGCCGGGAGCGTTGCCGATGCCGCTCCAGGGCATCCTCCACCAGGAGGCGGCGCGCCGGTTCATGCGCGTGAACAACAAGGAGCTCACCGGCTTCCCCGTCGGTCAGATCGTCGGACGCCTCAACGACGTGCGCCCGACCAGGGACGTGATCTTCGACATGGTCGAGGAGTGGATCGCCACGACCGAGCGCCTCAACACACTGCTCGGGTAAACGAGCAGCGGCGGCCCGAGAATCAGGGATCGCGGTTCGCGGCGCGGACTTTGGCTTCTTGGATGTGGCGTTGGCGGTGGTGAAACCAACACAAGAGTTCGAGGTTTTCGAGGTCGGTGGGGCCGCCGCGAGTCCAGTGCCAGATGTGGTGGGCTTGGCAGTGGCTCGGGGGTCGGTCGCAGTCGGGGTGTTGGCAGTGTTGGTTGCGCACGACGAGCGCTTTCCACTGCGCCGGAGTCGCGGTCGGTGTGGCGCGGCCGACGTCGAGGACCTCGGAACGGCCGGCGACGATCACGCGGCTGATGTCGCAGTCGCACAACAGCAGGTCGAGCATCGCCGCGGAGAGGTGGCCGTTGTGTCGCCGCTCGGCGATCGCGCGGGCAACCAGGTCGGCCGGCGCGTCGAGACCAGTCTCGGCGTCGAGGACGTAACTGACGTGCGGCCGGACACCATGCGATTCGCCGGCTTCGCCGCGGTCGAGGTACAGCCGCATGATGTTCGTGGACGCGTCGGCGCGGCGTTGCGCGAGGCTGCGGTCGTCGTTCGCGCCGAGATCGCGGGCCATCTCCGCGTCGATGGCGGCGTCGCGGATGCGGGCCGATTCGGGGTCGAACAGGCCGTCTTCGACGAGCATGCCGTCGAGCGTGCGCGACATGTGCAGCCGGCGCCGCTGGTAACGGGCCTCTTCGGCGGCCGCGCCGCCGTCGCCGTCGATCGCGTCGGTCACGTACTTCACGACGCGACCCAGATCGTGGGGCGTTGCCTCCCGCGCGAAGTCGACCAAGGCGGTCTCGACCTCGCCGATCCCCGACGCACGTTCGGGCGTGTACGACGTGGCGATCGCGGTGGCGTGGCGGGCCGAGATCTCGCCGTCGGCGAAGGCCGCGGCGACCTCGGGTAGATCCTCGAGCTTGCGGGCGAGCTCGAGATGCCCGCGCGCGACGCCCTGCGACATGTGGCACGCGTGCCGCAATGCCAACGCCGGGTTCATGAAGCCTTCGGCCCGCCAGTCGTAGGAGCGGTCGTACGCCGCGACCTCTTTCAGCCACGCCGCTTCCGCCGCGTCGAGCTCCTTGCGGAGCTTTGCGATTGCTTCGAGCGAAGCGAACATACGTTCGATGATATACGAAAAGACCATACAGAACAAGGAGAATTACGCATCCCGCCCGGGAAAACACGGCTCGCTACATCGCGGGCAGACCGAGCTTGCGGTGGTCCCAGGTCACCGTCTTGTCAACGTGCAACTTCACCACCACGCGCTTGTTCAGCATCGCCTCCACGAACGGCTTCATCTCCTCGGTATACGGCGCGTTGTAGCGCTCGAACACGCTGACGCCGAGCTCCCATATGCGGTCGGGTTCTTCGACGATCTCGCCGGTACCGACCAGCGACACGCCGCGCAGCTGGTCGTAGGTGTCGCCCGCCTCGACGAGACACGTCAGGCGCGGATCACGCCGCAGGTTGGCGACCTTTTGCGCCTTGGTCTTGGTCTCGAACGCGACCGCGCCCTCTAGGAAGCCGTACCACATGGCAACGGAATGGATGCTGCCGTCGGCCGAGATCGTCGACATCGTCATCGATCGCCGCTCGGCGAGGAACGCATCCACCTCCGCGGGCGTCATCTTGATCAGGTCACGTTGGTTCACGCCGTGGCCCATGGGGTTGGTCATGCGGAGCTGCTCCTTGGTGAGAGTGGCGGCGGACAGCCTATGTTGAGGCCCTATGGCTGGCACAGTAAGGCTCGAGATCGACGGCGCGATCGCGACGATCGTCAACGACAACCCCGACAAGCACAACGCGTTCGACGACGACATGGACATGCAGCTGTTCGCGATCCTCGACGACCTCGCGCAACGCCGCGACATCCGGGCGGTGATCTGGAAGGGCGAGGGCAAGTCGTTCTCGTCGGGCCGCGACGTCGGCTCGATCGGCACGATGCAGGTGCCGCTCTCGCACCACGAGCTCATGCGCCGGGGCCACCGCGGCATCCAGCGGGTTTGGGACGTCGCTGCGCCGGTCATCGTCGCGTGCAAGGGCTGGGTGATGGGCGGATCCTTCCAGCGCGCGCTGCTGTGCGACGTGCGGGTCGCGGCGGAGGGCACGCGCTTTCGCCTGCCGGAGGTGACCTACGGCGTGATCCCCGACACCGGCGGCGTCGCGGTGCTCTACGAGATGTGCGGTCATGGTCTGGTAAGCGACATGGTGCTCACCGGACGCGTGCTGACCGCCGACGAGGCACTGGCCCATGGCATCGTCTCGCGCGTCGTTCCCGGGGGCCAGCTCGACACAACTGTGCGCGAGATGGCCGAGCAGATCGCCGCCGCGCCGGCCGTCACGGTCAAGATGGCGCGCGAGGTCATCAAGCACCTGGCCCTTCCGCAGATCCGCAGCTCGATGAACGACGAGATGATCTACCAGACGTTCGTCAACCGAAGCGACGACCTCACCGAGATGCGCGCGGCGCGCGACGCGAACCGCCCGCCGAACTACACCGGGAGCTGAGATGGTCGAGCCTGCGAACGCCGACGGTCTGATCGGGCTCCCGCAACCACCGGCCGTCGGAGCACGCGCGCTGCCGGCCGACACGTTCGACGGGGTGGCGGTGTTCGTCACCGGGGCGGGCACGGGTCTGGGCAAGGCGATCGCGGCCGAGTTCGCTCGGGTCGGCGCATCGATCGTGATCGCGAGCCGAAAACCCGAGCACCTCGACGCCGGCCGCCACGCAATCGATACGATCGGCGCGCCGGTGCTCACGGTCTCCTGCGACATCCGCGACGCAGTACAGATCGCCGCCGCATTCGACACAGCCGAGCAACGGTTCGGACTCCCGGGCGTGCTAGTGAACAATGCGGCCGCCAACTTCCCGGTGCCGGCCGAGGACATGTCGCCGAACGCGTGGCGCACGGTCGTCGACATCACGTTGAACGGCACGTTCCTCTGCTGTCGCGAGTTCGGTCGCCGCCACATTGCCGCGCGCACGCCGGGCTCGATCGTCAACGTCGGCGCCTCGTACGCGTGGACGGGGGGCCCCGGCTTCGTGCACTCGGCCGCAGCCAAGGCCGGGGTGAAGAACCTGACCGAGTCGCTCGCGGTCGAATGGGGCCCGTACGGCATCCAGGTGAACTCGCTCGTGCCGGGCCTGTTCCCGCACGAGGACATGACCGCCGACATCCGCGGCAACCTCGATCGCACCTCCGACCACGACGCGCGCCAGCCCGCGCTGCGCGTCGGGCAACGCCAAGAGCTGGGCTGGGCGGCCACGTTCCTCGCATCGCCGTACGCACGATTCGTGTCGGGTCACACGCTCGTCGTGGACGGCGCGAATTGGCAGCGCCGCTCGATGACGAATCCGCCCGTCGTGACCATTCGGGAGCAGATGGGCCGCGGTGCGTTCGCGCCCGAGTCCTGAGCATCCCCGGTCGCCGCGCGGTCGCGAAATACCCTTTGCGTCATGGCGCTGCGGCTGCAACGGGTCAGTGACGACACCGGGCAGCGGCTCGCCGCCACCCGCCGTGCCGAAGATCACGCCCGGCCGCCTGCCCGCGTGGCGATCGGCGCGATCGAGATCGAGCTGCGATTGCTCGAGCGATCGCAACCGACGATCACCGACACCGACGAGTAGCGCCGGCCGCCGCGGCGGTCAGGTAGCGCAGTTCGCGGGTGGGGCGGCGTTCGTGAGGCGTGCTCTGATCCAGTCGGTGACGGCGCCCAGCGATCCGGCGACGACCGCGCCGTGGTCGAGTCCGGGATAGTGCCGGTACTCGAGACGATCACCGAGTGCGCACAGCCGTGACACCAGGCCGTCGGTCGCGCCGGACGGAACGTCCTCGTCGGCGGTGCCCTGCGCAATCAGGATCGGCTCGGGCGCGCGCGCGTGATCGGGGTTGTCGTACCGACCGAGCTGCGCGCTGAGACGGGTCTTCGTCGCGGCGTCGGCCGCGAGAAGGTGGTCGAGGTGCCGGCGTGCGAGGTCGTTGGTGATGTCGTCGATGCAGCCGGTCGTCGTGTCGCCGAGCACCGACCGCGCTCCGGGCGTGAGGAGGCTCGCGACGTCGACGTGCGGATCGACGGTGCTCAGGCCTTCGAGTGCGTAGATCAGGTACGCCTGCTCGACCGGGCCGTGCGTCGCCTCGGCGAGCGGGATGAGCGCGTCGAGCGTCGACGCCGGCGCGAGCGCGACGGTGCCGAGGAACCTCCATTGCGGCGCGCGGCGACTCGCCGCCTGCGCGACGAAGAGCGCGGTCTGGCCGCCCTCGGAATGCCCGACCGTGAGCCACGACGCCGCGACCCGCGCGCCGAGCAGCGCGTGCGCGGCCGTAACGCTGTCGATGACGGCGCGCCCGTCGGCCTCCCCGATGAGATACGTGTGCACGCCGGGCGTGCCCAGCCCGGGATAGTCGCTCGCCACCACGGCCCAGCCGCGCGCCAGCAATGCCTGCACCTCTCTCACCGCCGTGGGATCGTGCGCGAGACCGGGCGCGATCGACGGCGCGCACTGATCGGCGAGACCGCTCGTACCGTGCGCCCACGCGATGACGGGCCATCCGGTTGCCGGTTGTGTACCCCGCGGCAGCAGCACCAACGCGCTCACGGCGATGTCGCGGTCGGAGAGATCCGTCGAGTGGTACAGCACCTGCCACGCCTGGTCGGCGCCGAGCTCCCGCGCCTGCGCAGTCGCGTCGCGCGCCGCGATCAACGTTCCGGGCGCCGCCGCGGTGAGCGACGCGGGCACGGTGTAGCCGTTCGCACCGGCCGCCAACTCCGGGACCGCGCGCGTCGAGCTCGCACTCCGAGTTCCGCCCGTAGGTCCACCCGACCCACGACCTCCGGCCCTGCCGCCGCTCGCGCACGCACCGGCGAGCGCGACGCACGCGATCACTCCCCCAGCCCTCAGGCCCCGTACACCCGTCACGGCAGGAGTGTAAGCACGTCGACGAGCGCGTCCGCCGGCAGAGCCGAGTCGATGTCATACGGTGGGCGCCGTGGACGAGAGGGTTGTCGGGTTGTGGGAACGCGCGGCGGCAACGTACGAGACCGAGGTGGCGTACTTCACGCCGATGGGAGAGCGCATCGTGGCGCACGCCGCGCTCGCTCCCGGCGAAGAAGTGCTCGACGTCGCTTGTGGGAAGGGGGCCACGCTTCTGCCTGCTGCCGTCGCGGTGGGTCCCGGCGGCCACGTCGTCGGAATCGACATCGTTGCGGCCATGGTCGATGCGGCGCGGGTCGCAGCCGCGGCTCGTGGTCTGCACAACGTCGCGGTCGAGGTCATGGATGGCGAGGCGCTCCACTTCGAGCCAGCGCGCTTCGACGTGGTGATCATCGCCTTCGGCCTCGGGTTTCTCCGGCCCGAACGCGCGCTCCCCGAGATGCGTCGAGTGCTGCGCGAAGGCGGACGACTCGTGGCCAGCGTGCCCTTGGGCGGCGGAACCAACTGGGATTTCTTCGGCGCGCTGTGCGAGCGCTACGGATTGGTCTCGACTGCGCACCCTGGAGGCGCGCAGATGCCGCCACTGGACGAAGTCGCACAACGCTTCGCGTCCATGGGCTTTCGCGTCGGTGCGCCCGCACACGACGTGGTGTCGGTCAGCTTCCCGGATGAGGAGACTTGGTGGCGGTGGGCGTGGTCGCACGGGCAACGGGCATTTCTCGAACGACTCGACACCTCGGACGTGGATGCATTCAAGAGCGACGCGTTCGCGGCGCTGCGATCGTTCGCCACGTCGGACGGCATTCTGCTCGAGCAGCAGTTTCTCGTCCTGACCGCGCACACGTGAACGTGGGGCGGCGGGCTTCTCGGGCTCAGTGCTCGTCTATGCGCTCCTGCAAGCAGACGGTGACGGAATCTCCGACGTCCTTCGCGACGACGTTGCGCAGGTCGGCTTTGATGGGCAGCTTGTGGGTTCCGTCCCCGAGCGCCATGAACGAACTACGGAACGGATGACCATCCACCGTTCCCCGCACCTTCACGAGACCGCGAGTGCCGAAGAACTCGGCAGAACCCGGCATGACCACGAAGGTCCAGCCACCCTTGCCGGAGCTCTTCTGGAGCCTTGCGGTGAACTGTTTCTTCAGGGTGCTCATCCGGCTTCCTCTCTTCGCGGGCCTCGAGTCGCTCATCAACACGTACGACTGATCGCACCACCAGGATTCATCCCCGAGCTTGATGGCGATGATTCCTCACGAGTGCGACGGTCAGTACCTGCGAACCGCCGGACCACCGGACGACAGGGAGAAGCCATGCCCCGCATCACGCCAAACCTCTGGTTCGACACCGACGGCCAGGAGGCGGCCGAGTTCTACGTCTCGGTGTTCCCGAACTCGAAAGTCACGGACATCACGCATTACGGCGACGCCGGTCCGCGGCCGGCCGGCACCGTGCTCACCGTCGACTTCGTGCTCGACGGGCAGGAGTACACCGCGATCAACGGCGGGCCGCAGTTCACGTTCGACGAGGCGATCTCTCTGCTGATCAACTGCGCCGACCAGGACGAGATCGACTACTACTGGACGAAGCTCTCCGAGGGCGGCGAGGAGGGACCGTGCGGATGGCTCAAGGACCGGTACGGCCTGTCGTGGCAGGTCTGTCCGGTCGCGATGACCGAGCTGCTGAACGACCCCGACCAGGGCCGCACCGAGCGTGCGATGCGCGCCATGCTGGGCATGAAGAAGATCGATGTGGCCGCGCTGTACGCCGCCGCCGATCAGGTCTAGTCGCCGACGCCGCCATGGTCGGTGGGGGCGGCTGACCGGATGCCGGAAGCTCGAGGCTCGATGACCGCCACAATTCGAGCAGAGCAGTTGACCAAGCGATACGGGCACGTTATTGCGCTCGATTCGCTCGACCTCGAGATCGAACCGGGCGAGGTGTTCGGATATCTCGGGCCGAACGGCGCCGGCAAGTCGACGACCATCGCGCTGCTGCTGGGATTCATCCGGCCCACTTCCGGTTCGGCGCGGATCTTCGATCTCGATGTACGGCGCGACGCGCGGGTGATACACCGACGCGTCGCGTACGTGCCGAGCGAAGCGAACCTCTGGCCGTCGCTCACCGGAGCAGAAGCCCTTCAGTTCCTCGGCAACGTGCACGGCTCGGTCGATGCTGCGTACCGAGGCGAGCTCATCGATCGATTCGAGCTCGTCGCCGACAAGAGGATCCGCGCGTACAGCCACGGCAACCGGCAAAAGATCCTGCTGATCGCCGCCTTCGCGAGCCGGGCCGATCTCCTACTGCTCGACGAACCGACGACCGGACTCGACCCCCTCATGGAGCAGGTCTTCCGGGCGTGCGTCCGGGAGGCTCAGGCCCGTGGGCAGACGGTGCTCCTCTCCTCTCACATCCTCAGCGAAGTCGAGGCGGTGTGCGACCGGGTTGCGATGCTGTGAGCCGGACGCATCATCGAGATCGGCCACCTCGAGGCCATCCGAGGCCTCGCCGCACTCCGAGTCCGCGCCGAATTCGCGGCGTCGGTTCCCCATGTCGCTCGGCTGCAGGGTGTGAGCAACGTCGTCGTCGACGGCAGGACGATGGAGTGCGACGTCGCCGGTTCGATGCAGCCGCCCCTGCGCGCGTTGGCCGACGCCGGTGTCATCCACATGACGACGCGTGAGCCCTCACTCGAAGAGCTCTTCGTCTCGCACTACGGCGACGGGAACTCGGCGACCGGACCGGGACGGTGAGCGCGGACGTCGCCGTCGCTCGCCAGGCGTTCAAACAGGTGCGGATCGCCGCCGTCGCATGGGCGGTGGTGTTCGGGGGCACGGTCGCCGCTTCGGCGCTGACGTACGTCACGTCGTTCCCTACCGCGGCCAGCCGCCACCAGCTCTTGTCCACGACCGGCGCGGACAAGGGACTCGCCGTCCTGCTGGGACCCGTGTCTTCCATCGACACCGTCGGCGGTTACACCGTCTACAAGTGCTTCGTCTTCCTCACGACGTTCGGCGCGATCTGGGCGATCCTCGCCGCGACCCGGCTGCTGCGGCGGGAAGAGGAAGCCGGACGCTGGCAGCTGATGCTGGCGGGAAGTACCGAAGCGTCTCGCGCTACGGCAGCCACCTTGAGCGCGCTCGGCGCCGCGGTCACGATCCTCTTTGGTGGCACGACCCTCATCACGTTGCTCGCCGGTCGCAACGCCAAGGTTGGCTTCGGCATGGGCGAAACCCTGCTGTACGGGCTGAGCATCACCATTGCACCGGCCGTGTTCGGCGCGGTCGGTGCGCTCACCGCGCAATTGGGCCGGACGCGCCGCATGGCCACCGGACTCGGCCTGGGCATCTTCGGAGTCAGCTTCGTCGTCCGGATGATCGCCGATTCCGGACCTCAGTCACGGTGGCTCCTCTGGGCGACGCCGCTCGGTTGGACCGAGCTGATGCGCCCGTTCACGCAGAACGATCCGTGGCCCCTCGTGCCGGCAGCCGCGGCGACGGTCGGACTCTGCATTGCAGCGGTCATGCTGGCATCACGACGCGACGCGGGGACCGGAGTGCTCGCCTCCCGCGACGTGTCGCCGCTTCGACCGTTCGGACTCGGTTCGCCGTTCGGACTCGCGACGCGGCTCGAGCTACCCGTCATCGCCGCGTGGTGCGCGGGCGCGGCGGCGGCAGGTTTCGCATTCGGCATCATCGTCAAGGTGACCACCGGCGCGGTGCCCGCATCGCTCAACAACACGCTCGAGAAGTTCGGCGTCAAGGGAACGTTCGCCAACCAGTACTTCGGCGTTGCCTTCCTGCTCGTCGCCGCCATCGTCGCGTTGCTCCCCGCCGGCCAGGTCGGGGCCGCGTCGGACGAGGAGACGTCGGGGCGAATGCTGCATGCCCTCGCCCAACCCACGAGCCGCGCCGCGTTGTTCGGCGGGCGCCTCGTGCTCAGCGGCCTCGGGATCACGGCGTCGGGACTGCTCGCCGGGCTCTCGGCCTGGCTCGGCGCCAAGTCGCAAGGGGTCGACCTGGACCTCACGACGATGGTCGGTGCCGGCCTCAACGTCGTCCCGACCGCCCTCGTCGCGCTCGGTATCGGCGCGACGCTGCTCGCGGTGGCCCCTCGGCGCGCCGCCGCCGCCTACGTCGTGGTCGTCGGGTCGCTGCTCGTCGACCTGTTGGGTTCGATCATGGCGAGCCTGAGCTGGCTCAGCCACCTGTCGTTGTTCCACTACATGGCGCTCGCGCCCGCACAACACCCAGACCTCGCGACAATCGCGATCGTCCTGTCCGTCGCGACCGCGCTGGGCGTGATCGCGACGATGCTGTTCGTTCGGCGAGATCTGCAATCCGCGTGAGACGCGGTGCCGTACCTCCGCCGGCGGCAAACTGTCGTCGTGTCGCCGACGATCCGCGCGCCGAGAATGGACGAGCTCGAGCAGCTGCGCGAGATCGAGCGCAGGGCGGGAGTCCTCTTTGCCGAGATCGGCCTCGAGGAGGTCGCGGCCGCCGAGCCCGCGAGCGTCGAGACGCTGGCCGAGTACGCCCGCGACGGCCGGGCTTGGCTGATCGCCGACGACAGCGGTGTTCCGATCGGCTACACGGTGGTCGACATCGTCGACGGCCTCGCGCATCTCGAACAGCTCAGTGTGCTCCCCGACCACGGAAGGCAGGGCTTGGGCGCCACACTCTTGGAACATGTCTGCGATTGGGCGACGCGACACCGCTTCGTCGGCGTGACGCTCACCACGTTCACCGAGGTTCCGTGGAACGCACCGTTCTACGCCAAGCACGGCTTCCGCGTCATGAACGACTCGGAGGTCGGCCCCGAGCTCCGCGATCTCCGAGCCCTCGAGGCCGCGCACGGTCTCGACCCCGCCCAGCGGGTCTGCATGCGCCGCGACGCCGGCCTCGCGTAACACGACCCTTCGGCGCGTGAAACGGCGCTCACGCTTCAGCGTCGAAGCGTGAGCGCCGTTCGCACTACACAGCCGGGGATCAGAGCGCGTCTTCTCCGGTTTCCCCGGTACGGATACGGACGAGCCGGGCGACTTCGGTGACCCAGATCTTCCCGTCACCGATCTTGCCGGTGCGGGCCGCGTCGGCGATGACGTCGGTGATCTTGTCGGCCTGGCCGGCGTCGCACAGCACGTCGACTCGAACCTTCGGTAGGAAGTCGACGTTGTACTCCGAGCCTCGGTACACCTCAGTGTGTCCGCGCTGGCGACCGAAGCCCTGAACGTCCGCGATTGTCATGCCGGTGACACCCGCGTCCTTCAGTGCCTCCGTCACTGCTTCGACGCGGTGCGCTTTGATGATGGCCGTGACGAGATGCATGGTCGCTCTCCTATTCCCCGACGCTGATCGACGGAGCGCCGGAAGCCTTGGGCACCGCGACTCCGGGCGATTTCCCGCTCGGGATCGGCGAGTATCCCATGTAGGCGTACTCGGGGTGATAGGCCGGCGCACCGTGCTCGACGATGTCGAGGCCCTCGAGCTCGTGCTCCGCCGAGATGCGAAGGACACCGACGGCCTTGAGCGCGTACATCACGAGCAACGCGATCGCGAACGTCGCCGCGCAGATGATCAGGCTGCCGTATATCTGGAACTGCAGCTGATGGAAGCCACCGCCGTAGAACAACCCCTTGAACGACGACGACGGATCGGGACCCAAGTTCGTCGCCGCCCCGTACTGACCGGTGGCGAACAGTCCCAACGACCACGTGCCCCACATCCCGCAGAGCCCGTGGACGGGCCACGCTCCGATCGGATCGTCGATCCGCAGGTACTCCAGGAGGTCGATGCCCAAGATCACGACCACACCGGCGACCGCGCCGATACAGATTGCACCGAACGGTGACACCCAATAACACGGACACGTGATCGCGACGAGCCCGGCCAAGAAGCCGTTTATCGAGATTCCCGTGTCCCACTTATGGGCGCGTGGATACGCGACGAACATGGCCACCAGACCGGCCGCGGACGCGGCGAGCGTCGTGTTGGTCGCGACCCGGCCGATGCCCTCGAAGTCCATTGCCGAGAGCGTCGAACCCGGGTTGAAGCTGTACCAACCGAACCACAGGATCACACCACCGACAGCCGCGATCGCCATGTCGTGACCGGGAGGCATGCCACCGCCGTCCCGTTTGAACTTGCGTCCGATGCGCGGTCCGAGAGCGATCGCACCCGCGAGGGCGATGTAACCGCCGATCGAGTGCACGACCGTCGAACCCGCGAAGTCGTGGAACGGCGTCTTCATCGTCGCGAGCCAGCCGTCGGGACCCCACACCCAGTGGCCGAGGATCGGGTAGATGAACCCGCTCACGGCGCAGCTGTAGAGCAGGTCACCGCCGAACGCGGTCCGCCCGACCATCGCGCCGGTCGTCACGGTGCTGCAGGTGTCGGCAAAGGCGTACTGGAACAAGAAGAACGCCAGGAACGCAACCCCCGTCGACCCGTACGTGTGCGGCGTGCCGTGCAGCAAGAAGTACTGGTGCCCGATCCACTTGTTGCCGGTACCGAACATGAACGCGAAACCGAACGCCCAGAACAACAGCGCACACAGACAGGTGTCGGCGATGCACGAGATCATGACGTTCGACACTTCCCGGGTCCTTGCGAACCCGGCCTCCAAGAACATGAACCCGGCTTGCATGAAGAACACGAGGAACGCGGTGACCAACGTCCATGTGGTGTTCACCGGGTTCACGATGTCGTCCGGCTTGAGCGCCGGCGTCGTCTGGCCGATCATCGAGGCGCCGGCCTTGGTGCTGAAATACCAGGTGATCGCCCACAGTGCCAGCACCACGATGCCGAGGCCGATCATCTTTCCGCCGAAGTAAGCCCAGAACGCCCTTTTGGCGCTCTCGGTCTCTGATACGCACACGCAAGGTAGTGATCATGTAGGGGAACGTAAGGGCCTCTTGTTGCCACTCCGTTCACTCTGTATGACGCGTCCTGGTCGCGCGTGTGTCAGCAGTGATACATAAACCTGACGGCTCCCTGACCTGTCATCCTCGGGGTCCACCCACCGGGCAAACGGGTCTCACGCTTCGTAGTGGCGGATCTCGATGAGGTGGCGGTTCGGGTCGAAAACGTAGAGCGACGGCGCCGGTCCGCGCGCGCCGTCCTCGCGGCCGGGACCGCGCATGTTGCCGACCTCATGGAAGGAATCGCCGTACGGGATCTCGGCGGCTCGGATGCGCGAGAACGTCGCGTCGAACTCGGCACGCGACATCGAGAAGGCGAGGTGCTGACCTCCGGTCGTTCCCCACGGCGCGAGCTGCAACGTGAGACCGGGGCTCACGCGCACGACCGTGAACGGACCCGACTCGCCTTCGCAACCGAAGTCGAGCACGTCGGTGAAGAACCGAACGCTCTCGTCGCGGTCGTTGACGGGCAGGATCAGGTGGTCGAGCTCCATGGTGGTGGCACCGTAGAACCTGAACGCCTACGCGTCGACCACGACCCATCCGCTCATGCCGTACGCCAGGTGACCGGGCAGATGACATGCGAACTCGAAGCGGCCCGGCCGGTCGAAACGGTAGAAGGTCTCCCCGACGTCGTCCGGTGCCACCGAGACCTCACCCGGCACCGGAGGATGCGCCGCCTCCGTACCGAGCTCGTGGCGCAGATGCACGCTCGCGTCGCCGACGATGAACTCGTGATGGATCGGATCACCGTTGTGGATCAGGAACCGCACCAGGGTTCCTCTCCGCACACGCAACGTGGAGATGGAGAAATGGCTGTAATGGATGCCGACATCGACAGTCACGAGACCGGGCCCGAGCGCCGGGTCCGCCGCGGCGTGCGCGTCCGTGTTCATCGCGTACCCACCGACCGCGGTCGCGCCACCGACCAGCAAGGCGAGCACACCCCTGATCACCCACCTCACGCTCCGACTCCCAGTGCGCGACGGCGACGGCGTCCGACGAGGCACGCGAGGCCGAACGTGAACGCGGCGGTCATCGCGGCGGCGACGAGCGGCCACGTGGCCCAGCCGCCGTCGGGCACGGTCACCGGGTGGGCCGCCGTCGCGGTGACACCGGTATCGGAGAGGAGCGGCACCACGTTCGTGTGGTCGGAGACGGCGAGGTCGTAGCCGAGCCGGCCGGCAGGCACGTCGAGCTTGAGATACGTGAACCACATGTGGGGCGGCACCCAGCTCATGCCCTTGTCGGTACGCAGATCGGTGAGCAGCGAGGTGGAAGCGGCCTCGTTGCGCTGCAGGCTCAGACCGGTACCGCCGGCGAGCAGCTTCGGCTGGTCGTCGGTCAGCAGGAAGACGTCGGCGTCGACCACCGCGGCCTTGTCGAGGCCGAGGCTCAGGATGTGCAGCGGGACCCAGGGCTCCTTCACCGGGATCGTCAGCATGATCGGGGTCCCGTCGCCCGTGCCCTGGCCGAGCGTGCGCGCACGCGCCGCATCGAAGCGCGCGGCCATGAAGATCGGACTACGCCGGCCGTAGAAGTCGAGCATCGCCGGCGCGTCGGGTGTCAGCAGGAACCCGTGGTCGACGGCCCACTTGCCGACCTCGGAGCCGCCGCCCTTCAAGATGGTGATGTCGAGCGCGTCGATCTTGGTCTGGTACAGCACCTGGGCGGAATCGGCGGCATTGGCTATCCCCGCGGACTTGAGCGCGAACCTCTCCGGCGGCGCGACCTCGCGCTCCAGCCGCTGCAGCGTCCAACTGCCACCGCGCTCGACCTTCGTCGGTACGCCGGGGAGCGGGACGATCGATCCGACCTCCTTGCCCTGCCCGCTGAACTCGAACGACGTGACGTAGCGCTCGACGCCGTTGTGGTACGCCGCGAGCGTCGTGGTGCGCGTGAGCTTGATGCTGCCGTTCTCGCCGACCAACCCGCCGCACGCACCCGCCGGTGCGGCCATCGCTACCACGACGGCGGGCACCGCCACGGCGACGAGCATGCGGGAAGCGACCCAACGAAAACCTGGCCGACCGGATCCTTGCGGCATGAGACCCCCTAGAGCTGCTGGCAAGAGTCCGACGACGCGTGTGTGCGTCCGGTTCCGAGAAACCCTCGAGATCTCGGCGAGCGCTATTCCTCGGTGATCCCGTAGTGCGCCACGTAGGGCGCAAAGGTGTCGCGGACGTGCGCTTCGTCCAGACCGAGGTCGGCGAAGGAGTAGGTGTGCGCGCCGTGCTTGGCCTTGGGCTTGGCGTCGAGGTAGCCGGTGATGGCGCGATCGTGACCCTTCGGCCAGTCGTATCCGAGCTGTGCGTAGACCCGGTGCAGCATCGTGACGGGATCCGACGTCAACTCCAGGAAATGCGTGTCGACTATCTGGTCGTTCGGAACCGTCCCGTCGGCGCGCTGCGCGATCACCTGCTCGAGGAACAGCTGATAGGTCATCTCCATGATCGGGCCCAGCGCCAACCGTTCGTCGCGGTCGCTGCGCATGAACCGCAAGACCGCGAGCAGACTGACGAGCGAGGCGATGAACCGGCGCGGGTCGCGATGCGTGTGGATCACGCGCGCGTCGGGATACTCGGCGAAGAGCGCGGCGAGGGTCGAGAGATGCCCGGGCGACTTGAGCAACCAGCGGCGGGGTGTCGCGGTGCTATCGGTGTCGGGCGCGTGCTGAAACGTCTGCAGCATCCGCCGGTGCAGACGATACACACGGCCGAGCGTGTCGAGGTTCTCGAGCTGCCAGCCCGTGAAGCTCGGCGTGTCGTAGAACATGCTCCAGTAGGGCCCGGCGAAGTCGTACATCAGAAAATGCACGCACTCGCACGGCAGGTCGCTCGCGAGCTCGTGCATCGTCATGAATGCAGGATGGATGTCGGCCCAGAATTCCTGCTCGCACTCGGACAGCTCGCGCCGGCGTTCGGGGTCGCCCTCCTCGCGTAGCGGATGCAACGCCTCCCATGCGAACGGCGCGCGCAGCTGCGGGTCGAGCGCGAGCAGCTCCAAGAGGATGGTCGTTCCGGTGCGCGGCGGGCCCACGACGAACAACGGCGCGTTGATGGGTTCGTCGCAGATCGCGGGACGAGCCGTCCAGGTGCGTTGCAGACCGAGCCAGGTCTGCAACACCTTCAGGAGCTCGGCGCGGGTGACGACACGACCCAGCGCGTGGAGGGCCGCTTCCTCGTCGATCGCCGTCACCATCCGTTGGTAGGTCTCGGTCCAGCCCGGCCAGTCGCGCTCACCGAGATCGTCGAGGCCGGTCGAGGCGCGCGCCGAGGCCAGGAGCTCGTCGGGATCGAGGCTTGCGAGCAAGCGGGGATCGCCGACGACTTCACCGAACAGGTTCAGGCGGCGTACCCAATCCGGATGCACGAGCGCCATGGGCGGACGCTACAACTCCTAGGATCCTCGCCGACTCGAAGGGAGCCGTGAGGATGCCGACGATCGCCGAGCTCGTCGCCACGCGCGCCGACGACTCGAGCACCGGGTTGATCTTCGAGGATCGCTCGTGGACGTGGGGGGAGGTCGCGCACGAATGTGCGGTGCGGGCCGCGATGCTCCACGCGACGCGTCGGCGCGACCAACCGTTCCACGTCGGCGTGCTGCTCGACAACGTTCCCGAGTACGTCTTCTTGCTCGGCGGTGCCGCGCTCGCCGGCGCCGCGGTCGTCGGCATCAACCCGACCCGGCGGGGAACGGAGCTCGCGCACGACATCCGGCACACCGACTGCGGGCTCGTCGCCACCGAGGCGGCACACCGGCCGCTCCTCGACGGCCTCGACCTCGGTCTCGACGACGATCGGATCGTCACCATCGAGTCGGACACGTGGCACGGCCGGTGCGACGCCTACGCGCACGCGTCGCTCCCCGCGGAGCTCCCAGGTCCCGAGAACCTGTTCGTCCTGATCTTCACATCGGGTTCTACCGGCGCGCCCAAAGCCGTGCGCGGGACCCAGGGGCGCTTCGCCGAGCTGGGCGCGCGCATGCCGTTCGGTCCCGACGACGTCCTGTATTGCCCGATGCCTCTGTTCCACGGCAACGCGCTGGCTTCGAACTTCGTCCCGGCGCTGACATCCGGCGCCGCGATCGCGTTGCGTCGCCGGTTCTCCGCGTCCGAGTTCCTCGACGACCTGCGCCACGTGGGCGCGACGTACTTCAACACCGTCGGTCGCGCGCTGTCGTACGTGCTCGCGACACCGCCATCCTCCGACGACCGCAGGCACCGGGTCAGGTTCGCGCTCGCGCCCGAGTCGTCGCCGACCGACACGAACGCGTTCCGCGAACGATTCGGCATACCGATCGTCGGCGGTTACGGCTCCAGTGAGGGTGCGATCATCATCACACCGGTACGCGACGCGAAGCCGGGCGCGCTCGGCCTGCCCCCGGCCGGGACCGACGTCGCCGTCGTCGATCCCCACACCCGGCGCGAAGCCCCGCGCGCGGAATTCGACGAGAATGGCCGGCTGACGAACGCCGCGCTCGCGATCGGTGAGATCGTGCGCCGCGACCCGAGTCTGGTGTTCGAGGGCTACTACAAGAACGACGCGGCAACGTCCGAGCGCAGTCGCGACGGCTGGTACTGGTCGGGTGATCTCGGGTATCGCGATCACGACGGGATCTTCTACTTCGCCGGCCGAACGGCCGACTGGATCCGGGTCGACGGCGAGAACTTCGCGGCCGCTCCGATCGAGCGCATCATCGGCCGTCATCCCGACGTCGGCGCCGTCGCGGTGTACGGCGTGCCCGATCCGGTCACCGGCGACCAGGTGATGGCGGCCATCGAGATGCGCGCGGGGCGCGCGTTCGACGCTGCGGGCTTCGGCGCGTTCCTCGAGGCCCAGCGCGACCTCGGCACGAAGTGGGCGCCGCGTTTCGTGCGCATCGTCGACGCGCTTCCCGTCACCGGGGCGGACAAGGTCGCGAAGCTTCCGCTGCGCGCTGCGGGCTGGGGTCGTGTCCCGCACCTACCCGACGAGGTCTGGTGGCGGCCCGGGCGCGGGGGCGGTTACGAGCGGTTGTCCGAGGAAGCTGCTGCGGGTCTCGCGCGCCAGTTCGCACAGCACGGTCGTGTCGCGCTCCTGCCTCCCTCCGACGACACCTCCCCCACCCAAGAACCGCGCCCCTGACCAGGCGGAAAGTACGATCGGCGGCCATGACCGGGGCGGAGGGGGGCGACCTCGGGCCGCAGCGGTTCGCGCTGACGCTCGGCGGCGTCGCGCTCCTCGCGCTCGGGATCCGCATCGCGTTCGTCATCGTCGTCGCGCCGCAGGTGCCGGTGCTCGGCGATGCGAGTGCCTACCACCTCCTCGCCGAGAACCTCGCGCGCACCGGCGCGTACATCCGGCCGTTCGACGACCTGCTGCTCCACCTCAGACGCCCGACTGCCGAGTACCCGCCGCTGTTCCCCGCACTGCTCTCGTTGCCGGCGCGCCTGGGGGCGCACTCGGTCCAGCAGCAGCGGATCTTCGTCGCGCTCCTGGGCGCGGTAACCGTCGTGCTCGTCGGTCTGCTCGGCAGCCGGATCGCGTCCCGCTCCGTCGGATTGATCGCAGCCGGACTCGCGGCCGTCTACCCCATGCTGTTCCTCGGCGAGGCGACCCTGATGGCCGAGTCGCTCTACGTCGCGCTCGTGACGCTCCTGCTTCTCTGTGCGTATCGCGCGTACGACGATCCGAGACCGGCCCGCTTCGCGGCAATCGGCGCGGCGATCGGGCTCGCGACCTTGACCCGTGCCGAGGGCGCGCTCCTCGGCCTTCTGGTCGTGATCCCGCTGGCCGTGCTGCTGCGCGATCTCACACCGCGGGCGCGCCTGGTGAGGGTCGCGATCATGCTCGGCATCGCCATAGCCGTGATCGCACCCTGGACGATCCGCAATGCGGTGCGGTTCCACACCTTCGTACCCGTGTCGAACAACGTCGCCACGCTCGTCGACGGCGCGAACTGCGACGCGACCTACAGCGGCGCGCAGATCGGCCTGTGGCGCGAGACCTTCTCGCAGTTCGGCAACACCGCGCGCACGCTCCCGCAAGCCCAGGCGTGCTTCGAAGGATTCGACATCGCCGACCCGCACTTCGACGAGGCGCGCGCCGCGAGCATGCACACACGCGCGGGCACGACCTACGCGCGTGACCACCTCGGTTCGCTTCCGAAGGTGGCGGCGGTCCGCGTGCTCCGAACTTGGGGCCTGTACGCACCGAGGCAGCAGGTCGACTTCGAGTCGCTCGAAGGACGTCCGCGCGCCTGGCAGATGCGCGGAACCATCATGTACTGGGTGCTGGCTCCGCTCGCGGTCGTGGGGACCGTCGTACTGCGGCGCCGGCGGCGACTGCTGTGGCCGCTCGCCGCGACTGCCGTGACGGTGACGATCGTCGCGGCGACGACGTACGGCCAGCAGCGGTTCCGCATCGCGGCCGAGCCCGCGCTCCTCGTGCTCGCCGCGGTGGCGCTGGGTAGGCTCCGAAGGTGCTTTGGTTCGAGCGCCGGGTCGTCGGCACGCTCATGAGCCCGGCGCTCGACGCCGACGAGCGCTCGGCCGTCGAGTCGTACGTCTCATCCACGTTGCAGTCGATGCCCGAGCACCTGCGCGCCGGCGTCGCGGCGGAATCGATCCTGCTGGGCGGCCGGTCGTGGGTCGAGCACCGCGCCGGCCGCCTCGACGAGGGCCGCCTCCGCGCGCGTGTCGAGCGCTGGAAGACGAGCAAGCTCGACCCCGTCCGCCAGTACGTCCGGCTCCTGCACTCCCTCGTGCTGTTCGCCGAGAACGAGCTGGCGGCGGACGGCACATGAAGCCGCCGGTCGAGACGCTCGACACCGACGTTCTCGTCGTCGGCTCGGGCGCGGGCGGTGCCGTCACCGCGGCCGCGCTCGCGCGGGCAGGCCGCACGGTCATGGTCCTCGAGGAGGGTCCGTGGGTCGACCCGGACGCACTGGAGCCGTTCTCGCTCGAGGAGATGGTGGCGAAGTATCGCCACGGTGGTTCGTGCGCGGCACTCGGACGGCCGGCAATCGCGTACGCGGAGGGCCGATGCGTCGGCGGAAGCACCGAGATCAACAGCGGCCTCTACCACCGTCTCCCGCCCGAGCTCGCGGAGGAATGGGAGCGCGACTACCGGATCGATGAGTTCGGATCGGAGGCGCTCGACCGTTACGCCGATCGCATCGAGGAGGAGCTGGGTGTCTCCCGCCTGCCGGGCGCGCCGCCCGCGTCGTCGGCCGTGCTCGAGCGGGGCGCCACGAAGCTCGGTTGGCGTTCGGTCGAGTTCTCACGCGTGTTCCGCTACGAGCCGAACGGTAGGGCCGTGAAGCAGACGATGGCGCGCACGTTGCTGCCCCGCGCGATCGAAGCGGGTGCGCGCGTCGTTGCAGACTGCCGGGTATCGCGGCTCGTTCGCCGTGGGAGCCGGATCGTCGGCGCGTCCTGCGATCAAACGCTCCCGGACGGCTCGTCGCGGCCGCTGGTCGTACGCGCCGACCATGTGTTCGTGTGCGCAGGCGCAACCCAGACGCCCGCATTGCTGCAGCGCAGTGGCATCCGTTGGAACATCGGCCGGGGCCTGAAGATGCACCCGACGGTGAAGGTCGCGGCCCGGTTCGAGTCGCCGATCGACCACGGCGGCATACCGATGCACCGGGTCACCGAGTTCGCGCCCAGCCTCACGATCGGCGGATCGGCGAGTCGTCGCGGTCATGTCGCGCTCGCGCTCGCCGACTCGGACGCCGACTACGCCGACGCGCTCGCGCACTGGGAGCACGTCGCGGTCTATTACGCCGCGATCCGCAGCGAGGGCTCGGGTCGCGTAATCGCGCTGCCGGGCTTTCGCTCGCCCCTCGTGACGTACCAGCTCACCGAGGGCGACATGAGCCGGCTCGCGCGGGCGCTCGTGCATCTCGGTGAGGTGCTGCTCGCCGCGGGCGCGACGGAGCTGTACCCGTCGGTCACCGGCGGCATCGTCGCTCGCGGTCCCGACGACCTCGTGCACTGGTGGAACGCGCTCACGCGCAACCGGGCGAACCTGATGACGGTGCACCTCACGTCGACGGTCCGCATCGGTGAGAATTGGGCGAGGACGGGTGCCGACAGCTTCGGGCGGATCTGGGGCTTCGACAACCTCCGGGTGAACGACGCATCGCTGCTGCCGGCGGCACCGGGCGTCAATCCGCAGGGCCCGATCATGGCCGTCGTGGCCCGGAACACCGATCAGTTCCTGGCCGACGCGTAGTTGCTGCGCACGCGCACGATCGCGGCATCGATTGCGAGCGCGGCCAGTACCACGAGCGAGGGTTCCGCGGTCGTGCGAAAGCGCGTGCTCGCGTAGGTGACCACAACAGTGACGACCACGACGACCATCGGCGCGAGCAGCGGGTACACCGGCGGGCCGTGTTCACGCCGGCGCAGCGCGAACGCGCCGGCGACCGACAGCAACGCGAGCAACCAGAAGCTGTAGAGCGCGTCCTGCGAGATCCAGTGCGGGCTGCGGCCCTCGACGACGGTGTCGACGTTGATATAGAGCGACGTCTTGTAGAACCCGGCGATGCGCAACAGTCGTACGCCTTCGACGAACGGCAGCCGGCTCAGGTGGCCCTTGATGTAGTCGACCGCGGCGCGGTGGTAGACGACATCCTCCTGCGACTCGTCGTCTTGGAGCGTGAGGCCCTCCTTCTTGGCGATCGCGATGCTGCAGTTGATGTCGAAGTAGCCCCGGAAATCCCCGTAGTACGTCGACTCGCAGTTCGCCGACGAGAGCAACGGGTCGAACTGCGCGCTGAGCAGCACCGGGTGGACGAAGCGGGTCGAGTTGTAGATCGTCCACGGCGCGATGACGATCAGAGCAGCGCCGACCGACGCCGCGAGCCATTGCCACTTCTGGCGCCGGGTGCGCTCGCTCGTCGACCACACGAGCGGGACGACGACGAGCGGCACGAGCAGCAGCAACTCCGAGCGCGCCATCGTGCCCAGCCCGCACACCAGCCCGACGAGCGCGAGGCGGCGCCCGCTCGGCGCCTGCCAGTAGCGGTACGCGAGCAGCAGCGCGAGCGCGGCCAGGAACATCGACAGCGTTTCGGCCTGGAGCTGACCGTCGGGCGCCCACAGGTTCGGGTACCCGGCGGCGACGACCGCCGCGATAATGCCGGCGCGGGCACCGCCGACGGCGCGACCCAGGAGCCCGACGATGCCGACCGTGGCCGCGCCGAGGCAGCACGACCAGAGCAGATGCGTGAGCACGCTCTTCATCCCGAGCACCGACGGGATCGCGAGGAAGAGGATGTACAGCGGCGGGTGCTCCGCCGCGGCACGGTGCAGCCCGAGCTGGACGAAGAACGGCGAGATGAAGCCCTTGCCGTCGGAAAGGAGGTTCGCTCCCGCGTGGTAGAAGTACGCGTCGCCGTGCGGGTCGAAGTTGCGGCGTGCGACGAGCACGTACACGACCCGCAGCGCAAGCGCCGCGACGACCACCAGCGCCAGTGCGGGCCGAAACCATCTCGGCCGAAACCAAGTCGAGTCGCGCTCCGTACGCGCCGGTTCCATTTGGTGTGCCGTCTCAGTCGATTCCGGGCGGACCGATGAACACCGCCAGCGGCATGCTGAGGTCGAGCATGTGTGAGATCAACGTCCGTGTGCTCACCGGCACGCGCGGCGCGAGCGCGAGCATGAAGAGGTTGTCGTCGACCTGCGGCACGAGATCGCCGACCCGTTCCGCGCGCAGGTCGCCGACCACCTGCGCGTGCAACCGCGCGAACTCGGCTCGTTCGGCGTTCGACCGCGGGTCGAACGAAGCCACTTCCGTGAAGCGGGTGTCGCGACGCCAGTGCGCGATGTCGGGCCCGGTCGCGAGATGCACCTCGAGCGTCGGCTTGCGGGCGTCGATGACGTGGTAACGGGTCGCACCCGGCCGGAACGCCTCCTCGGCGCGCACGTCGAATCCGCGGCGATCGAGCTCGTTCAAGAGACCGAACCCGGCCGAGCCGATCGCCTCCGCGTCGGGCAACCACGTGACCAAGTACGGGCCCCGCTGGCCGCGGTGCTCGAGTCGGTCGAGCGCGTCGGCGGTCGGCGCGATCAACGCGCCGAGCGACTCGTTGAGTCGCGGAGTTTGCACGGTGACGCTCGAAGCTTGGAACGCGAACACGACGCTCACAATCAAGGTCACCGCCGCCAGCGCCGCCGCCCCCACAGTCGCGAACTTTCGGGGCAAGGAGTCGCCCGAGCCGCCCCGGGCGCGCACGACCTCAACCGCGGTCCAAACGATCGCGAACTGCAGCAGCGCGACGAGTCCCCACGCCCAGAGCAGCAGGTAGAACCAGACCGTGCCGAAGATCCGCGCCGACGACACCAACCCGAGCGCCAGCGCGACGCCGAGCACCGCGTCGAGGAGGAGGAGCGGACGACGGCGAAGTCTCCACGCGACGACCACCGACGCGCCGAACGCGATCAGCAGGAGCGCGCCGGGAACACGGGAACCGGTGACTTCGAGCGCGCCGCCGTCGTGCACCAGCGTCCGGGTCAGGAGCTTCCACGGGTCGAGCTGGGCGAGCAGGACGCCGACACCGCGATGCAAGCCGATCGTCGAGTCGGGCGGGTGGCTGAAGTAGTCGCGGATGACGCCGAGGTTTCCGGGCGAATGCGCGAACTGGTCGATGAGCGGCGGGATCCACAGCACGACACCCAGGGCGACGCTGATCGCTCCCCACCGCCACCGCGCGCGACACGCGTCCAGGTCGCCCCGGCGTTTGTACGCGGCCCGTCCGACCACGGCTGCGGTGACGAGGACCAGTCCGCCGACCAGACCGAGATACGAGATGTGGGTCTGCATGCAGAACGACCCGGCGAGCACGACGAGCGGAAGCATCGCCAGGTCGTCCGCGATCACCGACCACACCGCCAGCACGAACACGAACCACCAGAGAACGGGAAGGTACGGGTTCCAGGGAAGCGTCAGGAGGAACGCGCCGTACGCGCGCGTCAGCACCGCCAGCACCGCGGCGATCGCGAGCAACAACGCACGGCCACCACGCCGAAGCGCCATCCAGAGCGCGAGCCCCATCGCGACGATGTCGAGCGCCACCGTGGACACGAACAACCCGTAGGACGATCCGCCGAACAGTCTCCATACCGGCCACAGCGCATAGAAGCTCACTGGTCCGGGGTGGCTCCCACCGTTCGGCCCGAACGGTCCGATGCGACCGGCCAAGCCGATCAGTGGAAGATGACGAGTAACGTCGCGTACTCGGATCTCGGTCTGCGCCATGTCGAGGAGCGGGTACCAGTGCGGTCGGCGCAACTCGACGAGGGCCACGAGGAGCGGAAACGCGAGGACGACGATCAGCGCCGCGAACAGCAGTGCCGTCGTTCGGCGATCGCCGCGGTCGGGTGGGAGCTCTCGGGCGTCGACCGGCGCATCGGCGACGACGTGATCGATCACGGCAACGCCTTCAACACCCGAAGCAATCCCGGCCGCACCGGCGACTGATGATGCGATCGATCCGGGTCCCCGGACTCGAGACGATGCGTCAGGAACCACTCGTACGACTCGATCAACATCGACGCGTTCGAGCGTTTCGGCTCCCAGCCCAGCTCGGATCGCGCCGAGGTGACATCGAAGTACAACGACTCGCTGTAGAGCAGCCAGTGGTACGGCGCGAAGGGTACGAGACCGAGCGATGCGAGTGAGCGCATCGCCCAGCGCGCGGGAGAAACCGGCAGAGACCGCACGCGAGAACCCGTCTGTGCGTGGTCGACGAGCGCTTGCAGGGTTTCGCGCATGGTGCCGAACTCGAGCGCGCCGATGTTGTACACCGACGGTCCGGCGCGATCCCCCGCGCGCAGGCAAGCGTCGGCCAGATCGGCCGCATGCACGAGCTGGTAGCGATTGTTCCCGCCGCCGAGGACGAAAACGGGCGCGCCGTCGGCGACGAACTCGAACAAGAGCGCGATCACGCCGAGGCGACCGTGACCGAGAACGGTGCGAGGTCGCACGATCGTGACGTCGAGCCCGGCCGCGATCGCGTCATGACACAAGATCTCGGCTCGCAGCTTGGCCCGGCCGTACGCCTCCAGCGGACGGCACGGCGATGCCTCGGTGACGGGATTGTGCTCAGGGATGCCGAACACCGCGCTCGACGACGTGTGAACGACCTTGGAGACCCGCGCGTCGCGCGCCGCGACGAGCACGTTGGCGGTTCCGCCGACGTTGACCTCGTCGAACAGGGCCCGATCCTTCGCGAGGGGGACCTGGGCGACGTTGTGGAAGACCACGTCGACACCGTCGCACGCGTCACGCACCGCAGCCCGGTCGCGCACGTCACCGGCGACGAAGTCGGCACCGGCCAGCGCCGGACCGGGAGGGTTCAGGTCGAAGATCCGAACCACGTCACCACGGGCAAGGGCCTCCCCGGCGAGAACGGTGCCGAAGTAGCCGCTGCCGCCCGTGACCAGGACCGAGCGAGCCATCAGAGCCGGTCGCCGCGTGCGAGACACCAACGCACACTCGCACGCATGCCGTCGAACAGCGCGACGGTCGGCTCGTACCCGAGCTCCTGGCGCGCCCGTGAGATGTCGCACGCGATCGTGTCCTTCAGCTCGCCGAGCACATGCAGGGCCTGCACGTAGCGCCCGCTCGCCTGCGCCACCGCGTCGAGCTTCTCGGCGACGACGCCCGCGATCCGTGGTACGACCAGCGGCCGACGTTTCGACACGCGTAGTCCCTCGGCCTCGAGCGCGTCGCGCACTGTTCGCAACACGTCACGCAGCGCGTAGGGCTCGGCGTCGGCGATCCAGTACGCGTTGCCGGGCGCCGCGTCGGCCACCTCGGCGAGCAGCACTCCCTGCACCAGGTTCTCCGTGTAGACCATCGACCGGCGCTGGGTACCGGGTCCGACCAGCGGAAAACGTCCGCGCCGGACCGCCGCGAGGAACTGCGTCTGGCGTTCCGGCTGGAACGGACCGTAGAACCACGGCGGGCGCACGATGACGGTCGCGAGGTCGCCGCGGTCGTAGCTGCGCTGCACGAGCTGCTCCGCCTCGTGCTTCGACTGCCCGTACGCCATGTACGGGGCGAACGGCGAGTCCTCGTCGAAGCGGTCGTCGTTCGACCGGTTCGCGCCGAACGGGGAGTTCGACGAGACGTGCACGAACCGCGCGGCGCCGACGCGCCGCGCCCGGTCGAGCACGAGCTGGGTGCCGCCGACGTTCACGTCGAACAGCTCGCGCACGTGTCGCGCCGGATGGATGACGGCCGCGGCGTGGAACACCGACGCGCCCTCGACGCCTTCGAAGAGACGGTCGATTACCACGGGGTCGCGCACGTCGCCGACGACCACTTCGATCCGCGGGTCGATCACCTCGAGCCGCGATGCGTCGCCGGGCTCGTGCACCAGGCACCGGATGCGGCGGCGACCGAGTTGGCCGGCAAGCGTCCGCACGAGGTTCTGGCCGAGCCAGCCCGCGGCGCCGCTGACCACAACACTGTTCTCGGGGTCGCCGGCGCGCACGGCAACCGACGCTATCTCGCCCCGGCGCGCACCGACCGACTCCTCCCCAGTCCGGGAACGGATCGCTCGACGCGCCTAGCGTTCCCGTGTGCCCCGAGCCAAGCCTGTTTCCGACGGTTCCGCGCGCGCCGGTCGCAGCCGCTTCGGACTCAGCGAAGGTCAGCGCACCACCCTCGCGCTTACGATCGTCGCGCTCGTGTTCGCCCTGCCGCTACGCGGGCTGTTTCGCTCTCCGGGACCACCGATGGAAGAGGGCTTCATGCTCGTCTTCCCGGAACAGGTGTTGAAGGGCGCGATCCCCAACCGCGACTTCTTGCATCTGTACGGGCCCGGAAGCCTGTGGGCGCTCGCGGGGGTGTTCAAGGTGTTCGGCGTCTCGCTCATCAGCGAGCGCGGATTCGGACTGTTGCAACAGCTCGCGATCGTGTTCGGGATCTACGCGCTCGCACGCCGATGGGGAAGGGTCCTCGCAGTCGCGGCCGCCGTCACGTCGGGCCTCATCATCATTCCGTTCAGCTTCACCGCGTTGGCCTGGGTCGGCGGCGTCGGCCTGGCGGTGTGCGGCCTGGCCGCCGGTGTCGAAGCACGTGTCCAACCCGACGATCGGCGCGCGCGCCGATGGGCCCTGGCCGCGGGACTCCTCCTCGGTTTCGCGGTGCTGTTCCGGCTCGACCTGGTGCTCGGCGTCGGGCTCGCGTCGGTCGCACTCGTGCGAGGAATGGATCGATCGCGGGTCTCCCGCATCGTCGCGGGCTTCGTCGTCGGCATCCTGCCGTATTCGATCCTGCTCGCGACCGCGGGGCCCGGACACGTGTTCCAGGGCATGGTGATCGACCCGGTCTTTCGCCTGCGCGGCGGAAGGAGCCTCCCGATCCCGCCCGCGTGGGGACACTTCGACGGCTTCCTGCAGCGGGCCGGCGCCCTCGCGCAGATCTCGTGGCCGTTCCCCGCGCTCGCGCGCCCGCACCAGCTCTTCTTGTGGTTCTTCCTGCTGCTCGGCGCGATCGCGTTCGTGGCGTGGCAAGGCTGGCGCGCCACGCGCGCCGATCCGGAGTCGATCACCGCCCGCACGCTGCTCGTCATGGGGGTGTTCGGCATCGGGATCCTCCCGCAGGCCCTGCAGCGCGTCGACTCCGGCCACTTCGCATGGGTCAGCTGCGTGGTGTTCGCGTTCGTCCCGATCGCGTTCTTCGAGCTCGTGCGCCGGCGCGCACCGAACGTGCCGACCCGCCGCCTCGCGATCGGCTCGGGTGCGTTGATCCTTGCCGTGCTCGCGTTCGTCATCCCCGCGTTCACGATCCGAACCTATGCCGACTATTCGCTCCAGACCTTCGGCGTTCATCGGGCGTCCTACAAGATCGAATACGCGGGGCGCGTCTTCTACTACGGCAAACCCGACCGCGCCGTGGCGGCGAACCTGGTCATCGCCGCGGCGGCCCGGATCTCGAAACCCGGGCAGCGGCTGTTCGTCGGACCCGTCGACCTCCGCAAGACGCCCTACAGCGACGCGTACCTCTACTACATGCTCCCCGACCTCGTTCCTGCGACCTACTACATCGAGATGGATCCCGGCGTCGCCAACGCGAACGGCTCGCGCCTTCCCACCGACCTCGAGTCGGCCGACGTCGTGATCCTTTCCGCGATCTGGGAGGACTGGTCGGAGCCCAACGACTCCCGCAAGGTCGGCTCCGACGCGTCCACGAAGGTCCTGGCGCGCGACTTCTGCCACGTCGGCACGTATCTCGGCCTGTATCAGCTCTACCGCAAGTGCCGCTGACACCCGGATCGGCAGGATAGATTTCCGGCCCTGTGCGAGTCCTCGTCGTAACTCCGACCTACCAGGAATCGGAGAACATCGTGGAGTTCCTGCAACGGGCGCGCGCGGCCGCGCCCGACGCCGACATCCTGGTCGTCGACGACAGCAGTCCCGACGGTACTGCCGCGCTCGCCGACGAGGTCGGGGCGCGGCTCGGGCACATCGAGGTCCTGCGCCGGCCGCGCAAGATCGGCATCGGCGAGGCGGTGCGCGCGGGCTTCGAGCTCGGCCTCGACCGCGGGTACGACGTCGTCGTGCAGATCGACGCCGACCTCTCGCACGATCCGGCCGCGCTCCCGACGCTCCTGGCCGAGATCGACAACGGTGCCGATGCCGCGATCGGTTCGCGATACGTGCCCGGTGGATCGATTCCCCACTGGCCCTGGTACCGGCGGATGGTCTCGAAGTGGGGCAACCGCTACGCGACACTCGTGCTCGGTATCCCGGTGCGCGACGCGACCTCCGGCTACCGCGCGTTTCGCGCCGACACCCTCAAGACGGCCGACTTCGCGCACACGCGCTCCAAGGGCTACGGCTTCCAGATCGAGCTCTGCTACCGCGTGTGGCGTAAGGGCGGCCGCATCGCGCAGGTGCCGATCACCTTCACCGACCGCGTACGCGGTCACTCCAAGATGTCGTTGGGCGTCGGCGCCGAGGAGCTCGGGCTCGTCACGTGGTGGGCACTCCAGGACCGGGTGCTGAAGAGCCGCTGGCGCCACTGACGCACCTTGGTCTGCCCCGGGCGCCCAGCTCACGGCGCCGGGCGCAACTGTGGCAACCACCACTTCCACACCACCACGGCTCCGGGATAGGAGAGGTGCTGGTCGTCCGCCAGCCACAGATGCACGCCGCCGACAGCCTCGGCGCGATGGCCGCCGGGGCAGACCAAGGTGCGCCAATCGACGATCCGGACCTTGGGTGTCGAGCGCGCGACGTTCACAAAGATCTCGTTGAGGGCCGCGATGCGACGCGAGTCGCTGCGTTCGGGGATCGGGTCGTTGGCGTCGCCGGCGCCGTAGCACGGCACATCGAACAGGTAGACCGTCCGGCCGTCGGCGGTCAGGACTCCGAGCGCGAGGCGCAGCGTCGACGTGATCAGATCGGTCCACGCACTCGTGCCGAACCGGACAACGCCCGTGCCGACCTTCTGATCGAGCGCCTCCCACGCCCCGGCCATGACGGCGAGGCGCGCAGTGGGATCTTTTCGCATCGATGCCTGCCAACGCGTCTGCCAGCCGACGCAATATGCCGGGTTCTTGATGACGCGCCCGTCGGTCACGTGATCGGTCCCCACGATGCTGCAGCCCAGCTCGGCATCACCGCCGACCGAGAGGTCGAGCGCACGAGCCTGGAAGGCGCCTCCCAACCCGAACACCAGTCCGGTGGAGTCGCCGAAGACGTCGACCCGCAGCGTCGTCGGCGCGATCTTGACGCCGGGATCCTTCAGCTGCGCGAGGCTCGTCGGCGGGAGGGGCTTGGGCGCGGCGACGGTCGTGACGAGCGCGGCCGCGACGAGCGTGAGCGCGGTGAAGTACGCGATCGCGGGTCGGCTTCCGGCACGGCGCGCAACCTTTCCGACGCGGAACGGTCGCTCGACCAAGCGGAAGGACGCCTCCGCGAGCACGACCGAGATGGCCAGCCGCACCGCGAACAGACCGAAGCCGTCGAGCCCCGCACTCGGTGTGACGAACACCCGCACCGGCCAGTGCCACAGATACAGCGAATACGAGCGGAGCCCGATCGAGACGAGCCACGGCGCCCGCAAGAGGCGCGCGATCGGGGCGTCCGGCATCGTCACCACCACCGCGATGACTACCGCGCACAGCACGGCGAACACGAGGAAGCCGCCGCGGTAGAGGGCGAGCGTGCGATCGCGGGTTGCGCGCATCGTCACGAGGATCGCGACGAGCGACGCCGCGGCCAACCACGGCGCGGCGCGCCGCGCGGACGCGTTCGAACGCACCCAGGCGCTGAACGCCTCCCACGGCGCTCCGACGCCGGCGAGCACGCCGAGGGCAACGCCGACGAGCAGACCCATGGCGTGCGAATCGCTCCCGAGATACCCGCGCGACGGGTCGCCAGTCGGGGATACGAGCACTCCCATCCACACCGTCGACGCGACCGCACCGACCAGCGCGATCGTCGCGACGCGAACGGGATGCCGTACCACCGCGCGCCGGGCCGCGAACAACACCAGCGGCAACACCAGGTAGAACTGCTCCTCGACGGCCAGCGTCCACATGTGCAAGAACGGCGACGGGCGTCCGAGGGTCGCGAAGTAGTTGCTCCTTCCGAAGATCATCACCCAGTTCGCGCAGTAGAACAGCGTGCCGAGAGCTTGCGCGCGGACGTCGTGGAGCTCCGCGTTCGAGAAGCTGATCGCGGCCGCGACCAGCACCACGACCGTGACGGTCGCCAGCGCGGGAAGCAGCCGGCGAGCGCGCCGGGCCCAGAAGTTGGCGAGCGACACGGTGCTCGACCGCTCGATCTCGCGAGTGACGAGCCGGGCGATCAGGAAGCCCGAGACCACGAAGAACACGTCGACGCCGAGGAACCCCGCCGGCAGCACCGACGGAGCGAAGTGATAGACGACGACGGCCGCGACTGCGATCGCCCGCAATCCGTCGAGGGCTGCGACGTACGTCTCCTGCCCGGACTTCGACACTCGAGCTTCGGCAACGGTCATTCGGGCTCCGGTACTACTACACGCGCGGGGTCAGCCGGCACGCGCTCGGATCCGCGCTCGCGCGCGGCCGACGAGGGCGACGGCCCCGACCGCGGCGAGCAGCGCCAGCGAGGGCTCGGCGCCCGCGCGAAAGCGCGTCTGCCCGTATGTGACCACGGTGTTGAGGGTGACGATGATCGCCGGCACGAGCAGTACCCAGAGCGCGTCACGCGCGCGGCGCCGCCACAGCGCCACCGCACCACCAATCGACAGAAGCAACGTCGGGTAGTACACGATCAGGCCGAGACGCGTCACCCATTCTTCTCGATCCTCGCCGGTGTTGAACTTCACCATGTCGGCCGGACGAAAGAGACTCCACGTCCGGCCCACGCGCGCGAGTACAACGAGGGGAACTCGCGAGGCATGGTCCTTCATGTACGCGAGCCCTCGGTGGCGCAGCGCGCTCGCGACCTGCGACTGGTCCCCGGCCGGCGGATCGGCGGCGCACTCCAGCGACCAAAAGCCCGTCGCGCTTCCCCGGTACACCCCGTCACAGTTCGCGCCGGCCAACGTGAGGCCGTCGTTGGTCGAGACGAAGGTGGGGTCACGGAAGCGCGCGAGATTGAACCCCACCCACGGCGCGATCACCACGAGTGCGGCGACGACGGCCACCAATGCCTGCTTCCGGCGCACCGCCCACGCCTCCGGCAACGAGAACGCGACGACGACGGCGAGCAAGGGCACGAGCAGCAGGAACTCGATGCGGGCAAGCGCGGCGAGCCCACACAGCGCTCCGACCGCCGCGGCGCGCCTCCAACTCGGCCGGTCGCGCCACCAGAGCGCACCGAGCAGTGCACCGGTGACGGTCAGCACGGTTACCGTCTCCGACATCACGAGCCCGTCGTTGACCCAGATGTTCGGACTCAGCGCGGCGATTCCGGCCGCGACGAGCCCGACGGTCTCACCGCCGACGCGCCGGCCGAGCAACCCCACCAAGGCAACGACGAGCGTGCCGAGCAGCACCATGGCGTACCGGTGCTCGCGCACGTGGTCGTGCAAGGGCTCCTTGATCACCCACGAGAGCGGCGCGTGGTCGGTGAGCCACGACACCGGCGCGAGCACGAAGACGGTCAGGGGCGGATGATCGGCGGCGGGCGGCGACTTCCCGCCGGGATCGGTCAGCGCGGCGAACGGCTCGTTGAAGCCATGGCCATCGGCCACGTAGTTCGCTTCCGAGTTGTAGAAGATCTCGTCGCCCCGCTCGCATTTGCTCTCCGTGCTGCCGAAACGCGCTCCGCCCGGCAGGACGACCGGGCAAGGACCTGCCTTCGCGATCGCGACGTACGCGACGCGAACCCCGAACGCGACGGCGACGAGCACGAGCAGCACACGCCCGAATCGGGTCACGGCGGGCAAACCTAGTGCCGCGCCCCGCGAGTGGCGGCTCACCAACGGGTCGACTCCCGTAACCTCTGGGCCGTGACCTCCGGGACCGAGACGGTTGGCCGCGCGGCGCCCGACGCGCGGCGGGAGCCGCCTACCGCCGGCGGGCCGGAACCGGCATCGACCGCGCCCGGGTTCGGTTACCACGCGGCCCTCGACGGGCTGCGCGCAGTTGCGGTCCTCTCGGTCGTGGCGTACCACGACAACTATTCCTGGGCGAAGGGCGGCTTTCTCGGCGTCGACACGTTCTTCGTGCTCTCCGGGTTCTTGATCACGACCTTGCTCGTCTCCGAGTTCCGGCGCGCGTCGACGATCCGGTTCGCCGCCTTCTGGGCGCGGCGGGCACGACGGCTCCTGCCCGCGCTGTTGTTGGTGCTGGGCTTCGTCGCGCTGTACACGCACCTCGCCGTCCTCCCGTGGGAGCGCAACGGGGTGCGCGACGACATGTTCGCGAGTCTTTTCTACGTCGCGAACTGGCGGTTCATCTTCGACCAGCAGGGCTACTTCCAGCTCTTCTCCGCCGCGTCACCCCTGCGCCACATGTGGTCGCTCGCGATCGAGGAGCAGTACTACCTGGTGTGGCCGTTGGTCGTGCTCGCATGCCTACGTCTCGGCCGCGGGTCGACGCGCGTTCTCGGCTCGGTGTGCGTGATCGGTGTCGCGTTGTCGGTGCTCGACATGCGATTGCGGTTCCATCCCGGCGACCCCTCCGGCGCGTACTACGCAACCGACGCACGAGCACACACCTTGCTCATCGGTGCGCTGCTCGCACTGCTGCTACTCGCGTGGAAGCCGAGTGCCCGCGCTCGACGCGTGGTCGCAATCGCTGCGATCCCGGCGACCGTCGTCGTGCTCGTCGCGGCACACATCGCGTCCGGCACCGGCGCTGACTACTACCACGGAGGCTCGGCCTTGTTCGCCGTCGTCGTCGCGGTCGTGATCGCCGGCGCGCTCCAATCGGGTCCGGTGTCGTCGGTGCTGTCGGTGCGGCCCCTCGCCTGGATCGGCCGGATCTCATACGGCTTGTACTTGTGGCACTGGCCGATCGACGTCTGGCTCGTGCCGTCGCGCGTGCACGTCGGCACCACGACACTGAACCTGCTGCGTCTCGGCGTCACCTTCGCGGCCGCGGTCGCGTCGTACTACGTGGTGGAGCGTCCGATCCGCGAGCGCACCTGGAGCCTGCGCCTCTCGGCCGCCGTCTTCGTGCCCGCGGCCGCCGTCATGGCGGCGATCATCGCGGCCTCCGCGGTCGGCGCTTCCGCACTGCCCGGTTTCATCTGGGGCTACGGCGACCCGCTCCTGTGCGGTACACCGCGTGCGAGCGAGACGCGCGCAGCGATCACAGCCGTCGCGCGCAGCGGTCCGCCCTCGTTCCCCGCATCGGTACGCAGTCAACGCGTCCTGCTCGTGGGAGACTCGACCGCGTGCAGCCTGTGGCCGGGACTCAAAGCCGTCGGCGACGCGGCCGGCATCGCGACCGACCAGGGCTCGGTCTTCGGATGCGGTGTCGCGAGCGGCGAGATCACGACGACCCGCAACGAGGCGATCACTCCGCATTCGTCGCGTTGCCCCGATCTCGTCGACTCCGACGAAGGTGAGGCGCTCGCGCGCTCCCGGCCGACCGTCGTCCTCTGGATGAGCATCTGGGAGAAGTCCGACCTCGTGGTCGACGGCCACACTGTCGTCGCCGGGACACCGCAGGGCGAAAAGGAGATCATGGCGCGTATGGACGCCGCGCTCGCGCGCCTCACCGCGGGTGGCGCGCGCGTCGTGATGGTCACAGAGGCCGCCCCCGCGCCCAATCCCGCGCAGGGCACGCAGACCACGAGCATCAAGACCGATGACGACGGCTACGCGCGCCTCAACGCGCTGCTACGCCGTTTCCAGGCGCGCCACCGCGACCAGGTCACGCTCGTCGACCTGGCCGCGAAGTTGTGCCCGAGCGGACCCCCGTGCCCGGAGCGGGTCGACGGCCTGCACGCCCGGCCCGACGGGCGTCACCTCACTCCCACGGCCGCGGCCTGGGCCGCACGCTGGGTCCTGACCCAGATCTTCGGACCCGGTCGATGACAACCGTCCTCACCCCCGTCGACGAGGAACCCGAGGTACAGCGGGCGTCCCGCGGGCGGCGGCTCGGCCTCGCCGCACCCGCGTACCTCCCCGCGTTGATCATCGCGATCGGTGGCTGGCAGCACCGCTGGATGGACGAGGACGCGTTCATCAACCTCCGCATCGTCGACCAGATCTTCGCCGGCCACGGTCCGGTCTTCAACGCCGGGGAACGCGTCGAGGCATCGACGAGCACCTTGTGGATCGTGGTGCTCGTAGTCGGCCGCGCGCTGTTCGGCGCATTCACGAGCATGGAATGGATCGCGTTGCTTGCGAGCCTGGTCGCCGCGGTCGCCGCCTTCGCGGTCGCGGGCAAGGCGACTCGTCTGCTGCACCGTGGCGACGACGGCATCGTCGTCCCCGTCGGCCTCGTCCTCGTCGCGGCCGTCGCGGTCGTCTGGGACTTCTCGACCTCGGGTCTCGAAATGGGCCTCGTGTGGTTGTGGATCGCGGCGGCATGGTTCGTGCTGGTGTCGGCGGCGCGGTCGGAGCAGATCGACGGACGAAAACGGATCGGATTCGGCGTTGTGATCGGCCTCGCGCCGCTCGTGCGTCCGGACCTGGGTTTGATGATGCTGAGCGTCCTGGTTGCGTGGTTCGTTCTGGTACGACCGCGTCGCATCGTGTTCGACGTCGTCGCGATCTTCGCACTGCCGCTCGCCTACCAGATCTTCCGAATGGGCTACTACGCGATGCTGGTGCCGACGACCGCCCTCGCCAAGGACGCGGGCGGGCTGCACTTCGCCCAGGGATGGGCGTACGCGAGGAACTTCATCGGGCCCTACCGGTTGTGGCTGACGCTCATATTGATCGCGGCGACGATCGTCTACCGCTCGTCGGCCCGACGCGACCGCAGGCTGGCCATCGCCACCGCCGCGATGCTCGGCGGCGCCCTCGTCCATGCGCTCTACATCATCGCCATCGGCGGTGACTACATGCACGGCCGGCTGTTGTTGCCGGCGTTCTTCGCGCTGGCTCTGCCCGCGTCGATCGCGGTCCCGACGATCGCGGTCACCCGGCGGACGTTGGGCGTCGTCGGCATCGCCGTCGCCGCGGCCGCGTGGGCGATCTTCAGCGTCGTCGCGTTCCGCCCGCCGCCGAACCCGAAGTCGTACCTCCTCAGCCCGATCAGCGACTTTCGCGCGGCTTCGGGCGCAAAGCTCCATCCGACCGACACCCAGTTCGGTCTCAACGGAGACGAGGCCGCCGCGGACTACGCCCGGGGAATACGCGGCTACTTCAAGCTCACCGACAAAGCACCCCGCCCGGGGCTCGATCCCCGCGCGTTCGTGCTGACGCTCGGATCGATCGGCGTGCCCGCGTACGACGCGGGGCGCCGCGTGTGGGTCATCGACATCGGCGGCCTCGCCGAACCGCTCGCCGCGCGCACCGCGCCCGTTCCCGGCCGTCCCGCCGGTCACCGCAAGCAGATCGACGACGCGTGGTACGACGCGCGTTTCGGCGCGACCACGACCAGCGCCAAGGACGCCGCGGCTCGGCGCGCGCTCACCTGCGGCCCCCTCCCGGGTCTGTTGCATGCCGTCGACGCGAAGATGACTGTCGGCGGGTTCTTCTCGAACATCTGGCACAGCGTCGGGTACACGACGCTACGCATTCCGACCGATCCCGTCGTCGCCGAGCAGGAGTGGTGCAAGGGATAGCGACGGCGTTCGTCGTTTACGCGCGGTTGCGCGTGAGCGAATCGAGGATGGCGACCGTCACGGCGTCCACCGGCACGACCGCATCGACGGTGACGAGGATCCCTCGCTCCTCGTAGAAGTCGAGGATCGGGCGGGTGTTAGCGTGGAAGAGCTGCAGCCGGCGCTCGATCACCCCGGCGTCGGCGTCGTCGACGCGTCCGGCGCGGGCGCGGCCCGCCAGCCGCCGGCGCGCGACGTCGTCGGCCAGGGCGAGGTAGACGGCCACCTCGGCTTCGATGTTCTTCGGCCGTGCCAGCTCGTAGGCGCGTTCCGCTTGCGCCCGCGTGCGCGGGAAGCCGTCGAGGATGTAGCCGCCGGACTCGCACGCGGCGGTCACCGCCTCGCACACGACGGCGAGGACCACGTCGTCGGGCACGAGGTCACCGCGCGCGAGACACGCGGCCACCTCGACGCCGAGGTCGCTCTCGGCGTCGACATGGGCCCGCAACAGCTCACCGCTCGCGACATGACGCGCGCCGAGTCGCTCCGCCAGGCGCGCGCCTTGGGTGCCTTTGCCGGATCCCGGCGCACCGAGCAGGACGAGTCGCAAGAGGTCATGATCGCACGCGACGGCGCGCCATCGCCCACGCAGCCCGGATCGGAGCGGCGGACCCGCAGTTGATCACGTCGGCTCATGTCATATATCCGGCTTCTCGGCGTGGTCCGAGCACGAGGGGCTCGGATCGGTGGGCCCGGCCGGTACGCGCAAGGCGAGACGCTGTTGGAAGCCTTGGGTGGGTGTGGTGTCAGTCCGGGACTGGCACCGCGACGTGTCGGAAGGACGGATTCCGACTCGACGGTTTCTGTGGAGACGGTTTCTGTGGAGACTGTTTATCGTGGTCGCGCTTGGTGGTCTCGAGGCGGTCTTTCCAACGCAAGAACGGCCGTTCAACCAGGAACCACGAGCCGCACGTTGCGAGCGCGGCGAGGCTGAGTGCGACGGTCGCCTGGGTGATCGGTGGCCAGCGTCTTCCGTAGCGACCGACCGCATTGAAGACCGCAAGGTGCCAGATGTACAAGCCGTAGGAAACCCGGCCGACAGCTCGCAACGGGGCCGCGCGGAGAACGCGACTCACGAGCCAATCGGTCTGAAGTATGGCGAGAAGGATGGTTCCGACCAAGATGGCGATGAGCGTGTAGCCGCCCCGGTACAAGAACGGGTCTCCTGCACCGACCCGAACGAGGTAGAGGTAGTACGCGAGCGCGATCCAGCCCGCGAGTTGCACGCCGCGTTTGGGGAGCTTCCCGCGGACCCAGAGTTGCGCGAGCAGACAGCCGACCAACAGCGCGTCGGCTCGGGTGCCCAGCCGCGTGTAGAGCCAGAGCCACGACACTCCGTGGTTCCACATGATGGCGCGACGGATGGCGACGACCGCGATCGTGGCGACCAGAATGGCGACGGTGGGTGCCAGCCGACGACGGAGTCCGAAGAACAAGGCCAGGCACAACGGCCACACGAGGTAGAACTGTTCCTCGACAGCGAGCGACCACATGTTGCCGAGTCCGGTGGACATGGGAACGCGATGCAACCAGGTGTTCGAGTAGTAGAAGATGACCGAAAGCGCCGATGAAGGTTCGTGGGCGCCCGGCATGCTCGTCACCCACTCGTAGTACATGTACACCGCGAGGAACAGCACGAGTGCGGGCAACAGCCGCAGCGCTCGACGCCGATAGAACGCGCCGAACCGCACGCGTCCGCCGCTCGCTTGATCGCGGAGCAGGATTGCCGTGATCAGAAAGCCACTGAGCACGAAGAAGGCGTCGACACCGAACCCGCCTCCCTTGGTGATCCGGTGGAAGAGCGACGGCACGGCAACAGGAAGGTGGTGCACCACGACAAGGAGAACCGCGCAACCCCGGAAGCCGTCGAGCGCGTCGATCTTGCCGAGAATCCGCACACCGGCCGACCGCGACGTGTCGACCGGGATCGAACTCGTTTGACCGTCCACGTCCGGTGCCTTCAGGTCTGACCGAAGCTAGCTTCGGTGGTCGGGTCAGGATACGACGATAACCACCCAACGCGAAAGACCGACCACGTCGGGCCCGTTGGTTGGCGCCGTGTCCGTGTGCTGGGGCACTCCTGGACGAGCTGATGTTCTAAAAGAACCGTCCCATGAGGGATCGCGCGTGAGTTCCGTATCGTTGAGAAAGATCGAATGTCCGCGCATCGAGGACCGCGGGACCTCTCGTGATGAGAGCGTAGTTCTTGTTGACGGAGACATTCGCGACGACACCTGGCGCGTCCGAGCAGGCGAGGATGAACTCGAAGAGCAAGAGCGTGAGTGGCGGGTGCCTCTCGGGCACTAGGTGCATTGGCCAATCCTCGATCACGTAAACGCCGCCTGGTCGGAGCCGGGGATAGATCACGTTGAACGTTGCGCGGGTCGCGTTGAGGAGATGTGAGGCGTCGTCGACAACAAGATCCAACGAGTCGTTGCCGAATTCCGCTTCGAGGATCTCGTCGAGCTGATGCACGTCGGTTTGGTCGACGCCATAGAACGGACGCAGCGTGGTCTGCAGTCCTCGGGCTGCGATGAACTTGTCGAGCGCGGCGCTCGCTGGTGCACGCCGGTCAATGCCGACCAACTTGCGAGGATGCGTGAGTTCCTCGGAAAGGGCCATGCTCGCTCCGTCGTGCATTCCGACTTCGACCATCATTCGAGGAGCGAGGTCGGACAGGAGCTGCGCGTGCCACTCGACCTGCCAGCGATTCTTGAGGAGACAGAACTGATCCGGTGTCGATGGGAAACGGCCCGTGGTCGGGCGACACACGTATTCAACGTCGCTGACGGCGAAGGAATCATCACTCGTCCACGAGATCACCGGGTCATCCTACGGTCGTACACCTCAACCAGACATGCCGACATGTAGTCCCCCACGTTCATGACCCGCCAGTCTCCGCGGCCACGCAACCGGCGATGGTTTTCGATCTGGCCGCGCGATAAACGCGTCGCCCCGACCAGAGCTTTATCGGTGGGCCCGGCCGGTCTCGAACCGACGACCTCTGCTTTGTAAGAGCAGCGCTCTACCAACTGAGCTACAGGCCCGCGGTGGGCGAACCAGTCTCGCGCAACGTCGATGAACCGGCGTACCGAGGGCGGATCCTCGGGTCCGGTTATACGCGCCCGACCGACTCCCGAAGCGGTGCCTCCAGGCCGCGCGCCCCGTCACGTTCGACGATCGTCTCGGTCGTGCGAGCAACCCGGCGCCAGCCGGTCCCGTCGCGCACGTCCATTCGCGCGGTTCGCGATGTGTAGTCGGCCGCGGTCGTGTAGTGCACCACGAAGCTCTTGCGAGTGCGTTCCGGATTCTCGATGCTCTCGCCGCCGTGCACGAGGCCGCCATGCCATATGAACGCGTCACCGCGCTTGCATGTGAACGCCCGACGTTCGAGACCCGCCTCCCGAATCGTCTCCTGCACCCACGACGCGAACTCGGCGCGTTGTTCGGGTCCCACGCTCTGTTTGCACACGACCGTCCCGGGCTCGAATTCGAACCAGGGCAGACGGTGCGAACCGGGAACATACGCGAGCGGCCCGCTGTCGGCGGTGATGTCCTCGAGTGCGATCCATGCCGCACACAAGTTCGACGTCGGACGGGTCGCGACGAACATCGGATCGCGGTGGAGTCCTTGCGTCGAGCCGTGCTCGAAGTAGAGCGACTGAAACGCGAGCGCGGGCTCGTCGAATATCAGCTCGACCAGGCGAAAGAGCGTCGGGTGCAGATAGAGGGCCAGAGCCCGGGGCGAGTAACCGTGCAGATCGGGAATTCGGTAACCGCGCCCGCGCACCGGACCTTCGTAGTCGGCAAACGACCTCGGCCGTCCGATATGGGGTGAGACGGCCAGGTCAGCGGGCCGTTGCTGCCACAGGGTGGCGATCTCGTCGTCGAGCGCGTCGCAGAACGCCTCGTCGAGGCCGAGCGAAGTCGTCATGTAGCCGTTGTCCACAAAGCCGTGCAGCTTCTCGGCCTCGTCGGCCGTGAGCGCGTCCGCGTCCTGGCGCCCAACGATGCGGTCGTGGGCGTCGGGCTGGTCGAGCCAGAGGTCGGAATGCACGTGCACGGTTGGTCTCCGCAAAGGATTTTGGGGGCGTCATCCTCGGTTCGGATGCCCCTGCGAGTTCATCCTGCAGGCTTTGTCGTGTCAACTCAACCCGAGGCCGCATCGATGTGCGCGGCCTGTGCACGCTCGACCAGGATGCAAGCGTGCGCGCCACGGACATCGCCGCGGAGGTCGGCCTCGCCTTGGACACGCGCACGTTCGGCGCGATCGTGTTCGACTACAACAACGACGGCTGGCCCGACATCTTCCTGGGCCGCCACGACGCGCCGGCCTTCTTGTACCGCAACGATCGGGGTCATTTCGTACGGGACGAATCGACCGTTTTTCCCGGACGGGTCGATCGACACCAGTGTGTGGCGGGCGACGTCAACGGCGACGGCCGGCTCGACATCTTCTGTGTCGTCGGCGGCGACTCCGGCGGAGGGCCGAAGAAGACCCCGAACGAACTCTGGATCCAGCAGCCCGACGGGACCTTCGTGAACGAGGGCGATCAGCCGGGCCTCGCCGATCCCTACGGGAGGGGACGCGAAGCCGTGATGCTCGACGCGAACGGCAACGGGCGCCTCGACATCTTCGTCGGCAATGTCTCCCCGCGCAACGACGGCCACCCGAGCCCGAACCGCTTGTTCTTGAACGAGGGAGCGAAGGGATGGCGCCCGGCCCCGGAGCTGGGCCTGGATCTCGAGTACAGCGTCGGCGGTGCCGGCAGTCCCGGCGCTCGGTTCGGCGGCGGGAACTGGCCGATGGGGCGCCTGAGAGCCTTCGACGCCGATCTCGACGGTTTCGCGGATGTGCTGATGTGCGCAAAGAGCACGCCCGAGGAGGCCCAGAGACTCCACTTGTTCCACAACGACCGGGGCCGGGGGTTCCGCGACTGCACCGCCGATGCGGGATTGGCCCGTATCGCGGCGCTCGACGTGGCGCTCGCCGACCTGACCGGCGACGGGCAACTCGATCTCGTCGTGGTCAACCAGATGGGCCTCGTCATCTGCCTCAACGACCGCGGCAAGTTCACGGTCGCCCATCGGATGCCGATGACCAACGCGTTCCGGGTCGCGGTCGCCGACGCGACCGGCGACGGTCATCCCGACATCTACGTGATGCGCACCCGCAACGTCCCCGGCCCGGACATTCCGGATCTCTTGTTGCTAAGCGGGGGCTCGTACGACGATTACACGTCGATGGAACTGCCTACGGTGCCGGGCACCGTGAGAGACGACGAGGTCTACGCCATCGACTACGACCGCGACGGGAAGTCAGAGTTCCTCGTTCTGCACGGGCACTCGATTCACCCGGCACCGATCCAGCTCATCGCGCTCTCACGAGCGGGGCCGAAGAAAGTTCGGCAAACGGCCGCCTCTACGTCGGCGAGCACCTGCGGTGTCGGGTGACGACTTCGGCGCCGCCAGCAGCTGCTGCACTGCTTTGAAGAGGAGCTGACGCTCGGCGGCCGACGCCGTCGACTTCCACAAGACGTTCAGCTCCTCGAGCCCGGCATCGGATGCAGCGTCTGCGCCCTCGGCCGGCGGAACGAAGTATTCGGTGTCCCAGCCGAGTTGTCCGATCAGCTGCTGGTTGTCGGGCTCGAAGGTCGCGTGTGCATACCGCTGCAACACCTCGCGTGAGCGCGCGGCGGTCTCCGTCGGCGGCAGCTTCCACTGGAGGACCAGTCGCTTCAGCGGGTAGAAGGTCTTGTTGTCGTGCATGTTCGACCAGAACATTCCTCGCGGCGCTTCGCGCAACAGGACCGCCATCTCCAGGGGAATGCTGCGATTTGACCATCTCTCCCGCGTCACGGTCGGCGCGAGATCGTCGAGGCCGAGGAAGACGCCGGCGAAGTCGCTCACGATGTGACCGCCTTCGAGGAGATCAGATCGGAACGGTCGCATCTCGAACGAGAGGTGTGGTGCGGCCTGACGGATCGCGTTGGATATCTGCAGATACTCGAGCCTCGATCGCTGGCGCCGCAGCCAGACGTCGGGGGCTCGCGCATCTCGGAACCCCCATTGCAACCATGCCGACTCGAGCCAGGAATGTTGAGGGCGGACGTAGTACGCGACGCGCACGGTATGGGCGCGTGCGAGCTCCTCGAGATGACCGAGGACCGATGGGCTGCGGACCGACGGCTCCTTGACGTTCGCGGCGTCGTTGAAGAAGACCTCGTAGGACTCGCACGAGACGACGATCACGTCCGCGTCCGTTGCGTGGGCATCGAGCTGTTCGCAGATGCGCTGCGCGGCCTGAGGCCGAGTCGCAGGGTCGCGCGCGGCCGGGAGAAATTTCGAAGTCGCGTTCGCCTTCGTCGACGGTACGAGCGCGACCGTGTCAGGCGGTCCCGGCTGTTCGATTCGCATCGACTGGATGCCTCGGCTCTGCAGGAGCGGAAGGTTTGCCTTGAGCCAGTCTTGGATGCTGGTCGAACCGGTCTTCGACATGCCCGCGTGGAAGATGATCGAGGCCATCAGACGTCTCGCGGGTCCCGCGAGTCCCGAGGCGCGAGCGCGACGTCACCGGTCATTCGCGTCGGACATGACCAGCCGCCTCGAAGTTGCAAGATCCATCCCGTCTAGAGGTATCGCGCTATCGGCGCGGATCGTCGCGCACACATCCCGGCCTTGACGATTCGACGCGCGCCCTCGTCAGCGGCTTTTGCCCGTTTCGCGGGCTTCAGCCGCAGTGAACCGACGTCGAAAACCACTGTATGTGGTTTGGGAGACCGCTGGCAGTAGTCGGCTTGGTAGTCGCGCTCGCCGCGGCCGATGTGTTCGTCGCGACCGAGGCCGGTGCCGCGCTCGCGCCGGCGAGCACCGGCCGCGCAGTCGTCGCTCCGATCTCCACGCGATCCGAGTCGCCGGTGCGGCGGGCGGCCACCCCCACCCGACACGTCGCCGTGGTTGTGCCGAAGACGCGGGTGCGCAAACCTCCGGCCCGGCCCGTGCAACCCAAGGTCGTCGCCCCGAAGCCGTCATTCACGACGGCGCCAATCACGACGGCGCCGCCGCCGCCGACCTCGTGCACGGCGGTCGTCGCGAGCGTGGTATGGCCCCCGGCGTGGCGCGCGATCTGCGCCGGAGGACGCGCGGGAATTCTCGGCCTCACGGCCCCGAGCGGCACGACCACGCTGTACGTCCGCCCCGGCGAATCCGGTGCGTTCCTCCGTGTCGTCGCGCTGCACGAGGCCGGACACGCGTGGGACTTCGCGCGTCTTGATTCCGCCAAGATCGCCGAATGGTGCGCGGCACGCGGCTGCAACGCAGCACATTTCTTCAGCGGCGGTGCAAGCGGTGCGGGGTGGTCGGAGCCCGGCGGCGCCGAGGACTGGGCCGCGTCGTGGGACGTATGCCATGGCGGCGAGTACCACCGCTCCTATCTCGGTCTGGCGCCCCCGAGCAGCGCCCAGTGCACGCTGCAGAACGCGCTGGTCGGATATCCCGTCTGACGCGCGCCGGCGAGCGTTCGGCGTGGCTCAAGGTCTCGGAACCGGTGGCCGATATGGGGTCGACGACCATCGAGAGCGGTGCGTTCCGACGCGCGCCGTCAGATCGGTGGGCGCGGCAGACCTCACGGGGAGAGAGATCATGACCGCCTTCGACACCGGCAGCAGGCTCTTGTTGTCGACCGGGACCGAGGTCGAGGTCCTGACCCGCTACGAGCGCCACTGGACGACGGGCTTCGAGGTCGCTTCCGTCGACGACGACCGGATCCGGGTGCGCCGCCACTCCGACGGCGCGGTGCTCCCCGCCTCGTTCAGCGCCGACGAGATCCGGCTGCGGCAGTAATCGTTCGAACGGTCGTCCCCCGGCGCCTTGGTCGCTCGCGGCGTGAACCGCTCGCGGGCCGGGACTCGCATCCGTGAGCGGCCGGGGGGATGTCGCTCACGTTTCGTTGTCCCGGCCCGCGCTTGCGGCAGACCCCGACGCACCTGCGCCGCGTGACGCCGGCGGTGATTCAGGCCGATTGCGCCTGCGGAACGTCGAGCTCGGGGCGCACCTTGGGCGGGCGTCCCCGCTTGCGCTTCTGGGCGACGATCTTGCCGTTCACGAACAGCTCGCCACCCCAGACACCCCAGGGCTCGCGCCGCTCCTGAGCGCCCTCGAGGCACGTCTCTCGCACCGGGCACTCGAGGCAGAAGGCCTTGGCGGCCGCGATGTCGTCGAGCTGTTCGGAGAAGAACAGCTCGGTCATCGAGCCGCTGCCGTCGTTGCAGCGCGCGAGTTCCTGCCAGTCGGGTTCTCGGGTGGTCTCGTCGGTCTCGAAAGGCTGGATGGCGAACATCGCCGATCACTCCCCGTCTCTTGTCGTTTCGTTGCTCGTCGCTTGATCGGTTCGTCGTCTGATGTGTTCGTGGGTCGGGGTCTGGGGGTTCGTGGTTCGGGGCCGGAAAAGAGAAAGGCCGCCGGGTTGCCCCGACGGCCTGGTGGTTGCTCCCTGGTAGCGGTTGCTACGGATGGGACACCTCGAGGCGTCGGGACCGGCCATGCTTCGCCGTCGTACCGAGCGAAATCGGCGACCAAGGCGCAAAAACGGCCGAGACCGGGCACGGCTGGAACGCACGCACGCGCGCGTTCCCGGCCATGTCATTGGCCTGGATTGCGTACATGCCGGTGCTCATCAGAAATGTGCCTTTTCGTGCGTCCAACATTCGGAGAACTATCCGACCATGATCCGAATGGCTCGTCAACTGATTTCTTGATCTCCGCGAACGGGTCGCGCCGGCGGTTCCGGGGCGGGGTGGTCATCGACCGAGGCGACGATGTCGAGCAAGGCGGCGTGGACGGCGGGGGGCCCGGCCAGCACGTCTCCCGATCGCAGCCAGGCCCGGTCGTCGCCGGCCCAGTCGGTGACGACACCTCCGGCCTCACGCACGATCACGCCGCCCGCCGCGACGTCCCACGGGCCGAGGCGCAGCTCGAAGAATCCGTCGAACACCCCCTCGGCGGTCCAGCAGAGGTCGAGGCTGGCCGCGCCGGCCCGGCGGAGATCCTCGAACCCGCGCAGCGCGGCGGCGAGCGCCCGTTCGTACGCCGGGAGCAGCTCCTTGTGGCGGAAGGGAAAGCCGGTCGCGACGATCGCCTGGTGGGCAGGGCGCTCGCTCACGTGCAGAGGCCGCTCGTCACGAAATGCACCGACGCCCTGCGCCGCGTGGAAGGTGCGGTCAAGAAGGGGGGCGTGCACAACGCCGACGACGGGCACGCCGTCTTCGATCAGTCCGACCGACACGCCGACTGCGTCGAAACCGTGCAGGAAGTTCGAAGTGCCGTCGAGCGGGTCGACCAGCCACCCGGTGTCGAAGTCGTCTCCCCCCGCCTCCTCTCCGAAGACCGGCAGGCGCGAATCGCGCGTCAGGAGCTCACGGATCTCCTTCTCACTCGCGAGATCGGCCTCGCTCACCCAGTCGCCGGGTGATTTCGCGCGGACTTCTTCGGGACGCCCGAAGTACCGGCGCACGACGTCGCCGCCCGAGCGTGCCGCGCGATCTGCGGTCGAGAGCAGATCGCGGTAGTCGAGCGCGCTCACGAACGCGCGCTCACGAAAGTCCGCCGGCGAGTCCACCGGCGAGCACGTCGGCGAGCTCGGGGGTTCCGGCCGCGACGAGCTGGCGGCGGGCGTCCGGATCGTCGGTGACGAGTGGCCGGCCCTGCGCGTCGCGTATGACGGCGCCGGCCTCGACGCACGCGAGGTAGCCCGCGAGATAGTCCCACGGTGCGTGGAAGCCGCCCGCGTCGAGGAGGCCGTCGAGCGCGCCAACGGCGATCTCGCAGAGCCCGAGCGCGGCCGATCCGAGCGATCGGAACTGTTTCCACGGCAGCGAAGCGGGCGGGAGCCCGGTGAGGTACACCATCGCGTCCTCGACCCGAGTCGTCGGCGACGCGCGCAGCCGGACACCGTCACGAAACGCGCCTCCGCCGCGCACGGCGCAGACGCGAACGCCCGTGGCCTGGTTCACGACGAGACCGGCGAGCGCGCCGTCTCGATCCAGCGCGCAGATCGAGGTGGCCCAGTACGGGATGCCGCGCGAGCAGTTGGTCGATCCGTCGACGGGGTCGAGCACGACGGTGATCTCCGCACCCTCACGTTCGTGCACTCCCGACTCCTCGCTCACGATCCGAACCGGCGCCCGTTGCAGGACCCGGCACGCCTCCGCGTCGGCGACGAGGTCGAGCGCGTACTGGCCGTCGCGGCCGGTGCGCCGGCGCAGGTCCGCCGCGTCGATTCCCGAAACCGCGCTATGGACGGCGCGCCCCACGTCGACGAACAGCTCGAGGAGTGCATCGGGCGACGTCATCCGAGCGGAACCACCTCGACCACCGCGTTGTAGTCGGGCACACCCGAGATCGGCTCACGCCGGGCCGGGGCGAGCAAGGCATTCGCCTCCGGGAAGAACGCCTGCACGTTGCCGCGGCGGATCGGCGCAACGTGCACCCGGGCACGCATCTCGCCGTGCTGCGACCGGACGATCACCGCTTCGCCGTCGCTCACACCCAGCGCGGTCGCGTCGCCCGCCGCCAGGAACAGCGCATCGCGGCGCGCGCCGGTCAGCGGGTCGAGGTCGTTCCACACCATCGTGTTGAACTGCTTGCCGCGCCGGGTCGACAGCACGTAGTGACCGGCGGGTACATCGTGCCGGTGCGGGGTGACGACGGCGAAGCGCGCCCGACCGTCCGCCGTCGGGAACGCGCCGCCCTCGCACAAGCGGGCACCGCCGATCTGGATCGCGTCGCCGGTCGCCTGCAGGTGCTCGATTCCGGCGTACGCGGGGACGACGCGCGCGATCTCGGCCCGGATCGCGTCGGCCGATTCGCAACCGAAGCGCGCGGCCTGCTCGGGTCGCACGCGCCGTGCGATGTCGGCGAAGATCCGCCACTCGCTGCGCGCCTCCCCCACCCGCGGGCCGGGTATCTCGGGACTGAAGGCGACCCGCCGCTCGGTCGTGGTCGACGTCCCGCCGCCCTCTTGCTCGTAGCGCGTCGCCGCGGGCAACAGCACGACGACCTCGCCCGGCTCCACGAGCATCTGGTGCGTGAGCACGACGTCCTGGTGGATACGGAGTGCGGCGCGTGTGAGCGCGGTCCGGGTGACGTCGGGTGCCGGCAGTACGTCGAGAAAGTTGCCACCGCTCGACCAGAGCACGTCGAGGTCGCCGAGCCGCGCGGCATCGACCATCGCGGCCGCCGTGAGACCCGGTGACGCCGGCACGTCGAAACCCCACTGCGCGCCGAGCTCGGCGGCGGTTGCCGCGTTGATGGGACCGCCGCCCGGATAGGTCGTCGCGTAGCAGCCCATCTCGGCGCCGCCCTGGACGCCCGCGTGCCCGCGGATCGGCATCAGTCCGGCACCCGGCCGGCCGACGTTCCCGCGCGCCAGACCGAGGTTCACGATCGCGCGCACGTTGTCGACACCCGAGACGTGCTGGGTCACACCCATCGACCAGACGAGCACCGCGGAGCGCGCCGACGCGTACATGCGCGCGAAGCGGGCCATGTCGGCGCGTGTCGCTCCCGACGCCTCCTCGAGCGGATCGAACGACTCGTCCTCGAGCTCACCGAGCAAGGAGTCGAAGCCGACGGTGTGCTCGTGCACGAAATCGCGGTCGAGGCCGCCGATGGCCAACAATTCCTTGAGGACACCGTTGACGAACGCGACGTCGCCGCCGGTGTGGATCGCGAAGAACTCGTCGGCGACCTTGGTCCCGAAGAGCGCGCTCTCGACGTTCGACGGCACCCAGTAGCGCTCCAGACCGGGCTCTCGCAGCGGGTTCACGACCGCGACCCGAGCCCCGCGCTGTTTGGCGAGATACAGGTACTTCATGAAGACGGGCTGGGCGTTGGCCACGTCGGAGCCGAAGAGCACGACGAGATCGCTCTCGATCACGTCACGGTATGAGCAGGTCGTCGCGGCGACGCCGATCGACTCCTTGAGCGCCGACGTGGAAGGTGCGTGGCAGACCCGGGCCGCGTTGTCGACGTTGTTGGTCCCGATGAAGCGAGCCGCCTTCTGCGCGGCGTAATACACCTCGTTGGTGATCCCCCGAGCGGTCAGATAGAGGCCGACGCGTTCGGGAGCGGTGGCACGGATCCGCGCGGCGACCACATCGAGCGCTTCGTCCCAGGTGACGCGGGTGAACCCGCGCTCCCCCTTGCGGCGAACCATCGGATACGCGAGTCGTCCCAGCTCCCGCAGTCGCCGGCAGTCGAGGCCCGAGAGCGCGTCGACGTCGGCGAGATGCCGCTCGTCGATCGCGTGCGCCGTGTTGAGCTTCAACAGGTCTAGGCGGGTCGTGCACAGGTGCACGCCGCTGATGGTCCAATCGTGAAAGCCGGCGACGCCGAGCGCGCAGCCGTCGCACACGCCCTTGCGCAAGATGCGCATCGCATACGGCAGCTCGCGACGGTTGTCCCAGATCGTGTGCACGATCGCGCGGTAGTGCTTCGGCTTCTGCTCGCCGATGCCATTCGGCCGCCACCCGACCCACTGATCGCGATGCAGCGTTCGCCGGCTCTTGATCAGATCGTTGGCGCGCCGACGACGCTTCCACGGCGCCTTCATCGCGTCATGCGCCCACGTCGACCCGCTCGGGATGCGTGTACACGTTGAACCGGCCGTCGCGCAGGAACCCGACGACCGTTTGTCCGAGCTGGTCCGCCGCGGCAACCGCCAAGCTCGACGGTGCCGACACCGCGCACAACACGGAAAGGCCCGCGACCGCGGCCTTCTGTACGAGCTCGAACGACAGCCGACCGGAGACGAGCAGCACGTCGTTCGCGAGCGGGAGCTCGCGTTCCACGAGCGCGTGGCCGATGAGCTTGTCGAGCGCGTTGTGCCGGCCGACGTCCTCACGGGCCTCGCGCAGGGTCCCGTCGGCCGCGAAACGCGCGGCCGCGTGCAGTCCGCCCGTCTCGTCGAACACGCGTTGGTGCTGCGCGAGCTGGTCGGGCAGCGAGCCGAGCACGCTCGCCGCGATCATCGGGCCCGCGCCGACCGGCGCGCTGCGCACCTCGATCTCTTCGAGCGCGGCCTTGCCACAGATCCCGCACGAGGAGTTCGACAGGTAGCGGCGCTCGCGCAGGCCGGCGGGAACCGGCGACCGCAGACGCACGGTGACGACGTTGAACATCTGCTCGTGCTCGCTCCCCAGGCAGTACGCGATGCCGTCGAGATCGTCGGGACCGGCGAGCAGTCCTTCGGTGAGACAGAGTCCGGCGGCGAGCTCGAAGTCGTTGCCCGGGGTCCGCATGGCGACGGCGAACGGCACCGGTTCCTGGCGCGGCCCCGCGACTCGTACCTCCATCGGCTCCTCGGTGACCAGCCGATCAGGACGCCGCCGCGCGCCGTGCGCGTCGACCGCCAGCACCCGCACATCGCTCACCGGACGACGTACCGCGGCGTCGGACAATCGCATGATTCAAATGCTACGAGAGACCGAGGCGGCGAAGGTCGGCCGGCGTGTCGACGTCGGCAAACGTGTTCGCGGGCCCCACGGCTCGCCACTGTTCCTCGGAGAGCTCGTCGTGGTCGCCGCCGGCCGCGGCCCGGAGCGAGTGATCACCGGCCAACAGTCCGGCCTCGGCGCGTTCGAGCGCGTCCGACCCGTAGCGGGCGCACGCGTACTGCAACCGGCCGTCGACGACCGGGATCACCGTGTGCCTTCCGGGCCAATCTGCAAGCAAGCGCAGGATCGGCGGCTCCACGAACGGCAGGTCGCACGCCAGCAGCACGACCGGGGTGCGCGTCTCGATGGCGCGCGCCCCCGCGACCAACGCCGCGAGCGGCCCGGAGCCGGGCGGATCCTCGCACACACATCGGAGCCCACTCGCGCCCGAACCGACCTCGACCACCGGATCGCACGCGGCCACCAGCACGCGCGCCGCACGGTTGGCGAGTGTCTCACCGCGCCAGACGACGGCCGCCTTGTCGGTCGCCATCCGGCGGCTCGCCCCACCGGTGAGCAACACGCCCGCGCTCGTCACGACGACGAGGGCGCTCCGGCTTCGGTATCGGGTCGCAACGAGTAGCCGATGACGACCCAGCCGTTCGAGGTGTGGTCGAGCATCACGTTGTTGCGTACCGCGCCGCCGTCGGCCACGACCCGGGTCACGACGAGCGCGGTCTGGTGACCGGCGACCGACGTCTCCACTCCAATGCGGGCGCCGATGCGCGTCTGCGCGTTCGCGTAGGCCGCGCGTTTCGCGGCGATGAACTGGTCGCGCCGTAGTCCGTCGCGGAGCTGGGCCCCCGAGAGGTCGTAGAGGAGGCTGAAGTCGAGCTCGTCCCAGGCGCGCTCGTAGGCGATCGCGACGTCGGACGGTCCCGGACCGGGCTCGCGCCCGACCGAGATCCACATGAACACGAGCAGCAACGCGATGATCACGAGTGCGACGACGAGCGGCACGACTACGCGACCTCTTCGATCTGCCGCGCGAGGTCGAGATCCTTACCGGTCAGTCCGCCCGAGTCGTGGGTCGTCAGCGCGACCCGCACGCGCCGCCAACGGATGTCGAGATCGGGATGATGGTCGGCGGCTTCGGCCAGGAAGCCGATCCGCACGACGAACGCGATCGCGGCCGCAAACGACGGGCGTTCGAACGTCTTTTCGATCTCGTCGCCCGCGCGCGACCACCCGGTGAGTGCAGCGAGCGCGGACGCGACCTCGGTCTCGGAGAGGAGCGGCATCGCCCCATTCAACTCCAGACGCCGGCTTGGGCCACACTCAACCGGTGCCGCTCGATCTTCCCGATTCCGAGGCCCCGACCGAGGTCGAGCTCGATCGCGCCCATGGCCTCACGTTGCACTGGGTCGACGGCACCGTGTCGCACTTCGGCCTGGAGGAGCTCCGGCGCAATTGTCCCTGCGCCGAGTGCCGCGGGCTGCGCGAGCAGGGACGCGTCGTCGGACCGAATCCCCGCTCGCTCCTGCCGCTGACGGCCGTGGGCGCCGAGCTCATCGGAGGCTGGGGCCTCACGATCACGTGGAGCGACGGCCACGGAACCGGGATCTTCGCCTGGAGCATCCTGCGGGCGTGGCCGACGTCCGACTGACCCTCTGACCCTGCTCAGGCGCTGACCCGCTCCGTCCATCGGAAGCGGTGGTGCACGAGCGCCCGCACGACCTGACCAGGCTGCGGTCGGGCGAAGTAGTAACCCTGGGCGAAGTCACACCCGAGCGTGCGCATCGCGTGGAGCTGGATGTCGTCCTCCACGCCCTCGGCCGTCACGGTGAGGCCGAGCGCGTGTCCGAGGCCCACGATCGCCGAGACGATCGCCGAGTCCTCCTCGTGGTTGCCGAGACCCTCGATCAACGAGCGGTCGATCTTCAGGGTGTCCACCGGGAGCACGTTCAGGTGCGCGAGTGACGACTGGCCGGTGCCGAAGTCGTCGATGCCGATGCGCACTCCGAGCGCCACCAGCTGGTGGAGCACGGGCGCGGCCCGCTCACGGTTCTCCACCAATACCGTCTCGTTGAGCTCGAGCGTCAACAGCGACGGGTCGAGTCGCGTGGCCGCGAGCACGGACTCGACGATCGAGACGAGCTCGGGGTCGTTGAGCTGCCGGGCCGAGAGGTTGACCGAGACCGACAGCGGGGGCTCGTTCGGTAGCTCCGCGCACCAGCGTGCCGTCTGCGAGCACGCTTCGTGCAGGACCCACGCCCCGATCGGGACGATCAAGCCGGTCTCCTCGGCGATCTCGAGGAAGTCGGCGGGCGGCAACAGCCCCAGATCCGGATGCTCCCACCGCACGAGTGCTTCGAGACCGATCATCTCCGAGCGGTCGATGGCAACCACTGGCTGGTAGTGGACGCGGAACTCGCCGCGCACGAGGGCGCGCCGAATGCTTCCTTCCATCTCAAGCCGCCGAACCGCGCGGTCGCGCATTGCCTCGTCGAACAGCTCGATCCGTCCGCGCCCGAGCTCCTTCGCTGCGAACACCGCGACATCGGCGTCGCGCAGGAGTCGAGTGGCCGTGTCGTCCGGCCCGGACGACACGGTGACACCGACACTGGCGTCGAGATACACCTCGCCGTCGCGCAACGCGACGGGTTCGTCGAACACCGAACGCAGGCGGCGTGCGAGCGCGAGCACGTCGTCGACCTTGACGACGTCTCGACATACCACTCCGAGCTCGTTCCCGCCGACCCGAGCAAAACGGTCTCCGGCGCGCAGCACACGGTCGAGGCGGCGCGCCGCAGTCGTGAGCAACTCGTCGCCGGCCTCGTGGCCGAGACTGTCGTTCACCACCTTGAAATGATCGAGATCGAGGAGCACCAGACCGACGAGCGCATCATCGCTGCACGCGGCGAGTGCTTCCTGCAGCCACTCCACGAGCATCACGCGGTTCGGCAGCTCGGTCAGCGGATCGTGACGGGTTCGGTGCGTGAGCTCGGCCTGAATGCGGCGATGCTCGCTCACGTCGTAGGCGGCACCCACGAGCGTGTCGCAGGCGCCATCGCGTCCGACCAGCGGGGTGACGTCGACCGCGACCCGGCGCCGTGCGGGTGATCCGCCCCACTCGGCTTCGAATGCGATCGTGCGTCGTTCGCGAGCCGCGCGAGCGAAGGCCCGCACGTGCGCGACCAACGCGTTCGCCGGCACCACTTGGCGCAAGTCGCCCGCGATCGAATCGTCGCCGAGGAGCCGGCGGTAGGCGTCGTTCGTATAGATGAAGCGGAAAACCTCGTCACCTTCGACCGCGACCGCGAACGCCGGATGCGGGAGCAGATCGAGGAGCGTCGTGTCGCCCGCACCGTCGTTCCCGAACAGCAGGTTCCGCGTCTCGTCGCTCTTCGTATCGCCCGTCTGCCACCTCGTCATTTGACCGCTCCCCGGCTCTCCACGATTGTCGGCACGGTGGACGTCGACCTGAACGCGAATGCGCCGAATCGGGGCCTCCGTCACATCGGGCGGCCGGTATCGTGAGCGGATGACCTGTCCGGCGTGCGGTCTGCCCGTGCCCGAAGGCGCACGCTTTTGCTCGGAGTGCGGACAGCGTCTGATTGCCGCGGTCGACGAGCGCCGCCTGGTCACGGTGCTCATGGCCGACCTCGTCGGATTCACCGCCCTCTCGGCCGCGAGCGATCCCGAGCAGGTGAAGCGCCTCGTCGACGCCTGCTTCGAGGCGCTCGTCAGCGACATCGTCGCCTTCGGCGGCCGCCTCGACAAGATCGTGGGCGACGAGATCGTGGCCCTGTTCGGGGCACCCCTGGCGCACGAGGACGACGCCGAGCGGGCGGTGCGGGCGGCGTTGCGGATGCACGGCACGCTCGCGGCGCTCGCGCCCGATCTCGGCATCCGGGTGCAGATACGCGTCGGCGTGAACTCGGGCGAGGTCCTCGTCGGCGCGATGCGAGCCGGCGGCGATCCGACCGTCATGGGCGACGTCGTCAACACGGCGCAACGGCTCCAGACGCTGGCCGGACCGGGTGAGGTGGTCGTCGGGCCGGCCACCTTCGCCGCCACGCGCGCCGCAATCCGATACGAGGAGCTCGGGCCGCAGGGCTTGCGCGGCCGCGAGGAGCCGGTCGAGACCTACAGGGCGATCGACGCGCCCGCGCCTCCCGGACGCCGCCGGGCGCGCGAGCAGGCACCCTTCCTCGGCCGCGACTCCGAGGTCGCCACGCTCGAGCAGGTCGTCGCGATGGCGATCCGCCGGCAGCGAGCACAGCTCGTCCTGCTCTCGGGTGACGCGGGAGTGGGCAAGAGTCGGCTCGCGAGTGAGCTCGGTCAGCGCGCCGCACGCGATTTCGGCGCGGAGGTACTCACGGGCCAGTGCGTTCCCTACGGTGACGCGAACGTCTTCGTCGCGGTTGCCGAAGCATTGCGGCGAGCGTGCGACTGTGATGGGTTCGAAGCCGACACCGACATTCGCGCGCGCGTCGCCGAGCGTGTACGCGCCGCCTTGGACCTCGTTTCCGACACCGCCGAGAGCGACCGCATGGTCGAAGGGCTGCTCTACCTGATGGACGGCCTGACCCGTCCGGGCGTCGACCCGACCCGAGCGCGCGACGACGCGCTGCGTTCGACGATCGCGTTCTTCGAAGCGCTGGCGTCGCGCGGGCCACTCGTCCTCACGCTGTCCGACCTGCACTGGGCGAGTGACGAAGCGCTCGAGTTGTGCAACCGCATACTCGCGCGCCTGCACGACCAGCCCTTCGTCCTCGTCGCCACGGCGCGTCCCGGCCTCGACGACCGGTGGACACCCGCGCCGGGACGGCACAACGAGCTCGCGCTCCATCTCGACCCGCTCGACCGCGACTCGACCGCCGAGCTCGTGCGCGCACTGTTCTGCGGCGAGGCCGACGACAAGACGGTCGAGTTCCTTCTCGAACGCAGCGGCGGAAACCCGTTCTTCGTCGAGGAGCTGGTCGCGTTCGTGCAGGAGACGCGCGACAGCGATCGCCTGCACGAGCTCCCTGCGACGTTGCACGGCCTCGTTGCGGCCCGCCTCGACGCGCTCGAGCTCGCCGAGCGTTCGCTGCTCGAGGACTGCGCGATCGTCGGCGACAACGGGCCCATCGCGGCGGTCCTCGCCCTGGCCGCCCGCCCGGATGCACGCCGGCTGCTCGACGGTCTCGCCGAACGCGACTTCCTCGCGATCGAACATGACGACTTCCGCTTCAAGTCGGAGCTCATCCGGGAGATCGCGTACGGCACGCTCACCAAAGCCGAGCGGGCCCGCCGGCACGCGTCGGTCGCGCCGGTCTTGGCGGCGCGCGGCGACCACGCGGTCGACCAGGCCGCGCATCACCTCGCCACCGCGGCCGAGCTGGTCGACGAGCTCGGCGCGGTCGACGGCGTTCCCGCCGACGTTCGTGCGCAGGCCATCGCCATGCTGATGCGCGCGGCCGAACGCGACGAGTCCGTCGAGTCGTGGCTCCCCGCCGAGCGGCATCACGACCGTGCGCTCTCGCTCCTCGGGGCGGACAACACCGGCGAGCGGCGTACCGCGCTCCTCGGGCGCGCCCGGGCCCGCATCCACCGACGCGTCCTCGACGACGCGCGCGACGACGCGCTGAACGGGCTGATGGCGGCACGCGCCGTGAACGACCGGCTCCACGAGGCCGTCGCGCTGACGCTCCTGGGCGAAGGTGAGGCCGCGACCGGCGCGTACGACATCGCGGAGGTGACATTCGGGGACGCCTTGAACCTCTGGCGCGACCTCGGTGACGAGTCGGGCTCCGCCAACGTCCTCCGCGGGCTGGGAATGACGCATCTCTTCCGTGGCGACCTCGCGCAAGCCGAGCGATTCGTGTCGGAGGCGCTCGGCTCCTTCCGGTCTTCCGGCAACCAACGCGGCGCGGCGTGGGCGCTCCAGAACCTGGCGTGGATCTCGTTCTCTCACGGCAACATTGCCCGCGCCGAGAATCGGCTCGAGGAGTCGGCCGATCTCTTCGGAGAGCTCGGCGACTGGGGCGGTCTCAGCTGGGCGTACGGGCTGCTCGCCTTCGTCCGCTACAACCAGGGCCGGCTCGAGGAGGCCGCCGCGATTGCCGAGCACATCTCGATCGAGGGCCGCGAGACCGGCAATCGGTGGGCGGTCGGCATGATGGACGTGCTGCTCGCGAATGTCGCGCTCTGGAGCGGACGAACACGCGAGTGCATCGAACGCGGCAACGACGCCATCGAGCTGTTCCAGGACATCGGCGACCGATGGGGCGAGGTGATGTCGACCGGGTCGGTGGTCCGAGCCCAGGCCGAGCTCGGTCACGACGACGCGTACGCCGCGACGCTCGTGCGCTTCTACGAGGTCGCACGCACGCTGCCCGACGAGGGCATGCACTCCATCCCCGCGCTCATCGAGGCGTCCGTGCACCTCCAGCGTGGCAACGCGGAAGAAGCGGCGCGGGCTCTCGAGACGGTGCAGGCGGCAGAGGAGACCGACCTCGGCGCGGCCGACACGGCCGCCGCGATCGGGCTCACGCGCCTGCAGCTCGGCGACGTCGACGGTGCGCTCGCTGCGCTCGAGGCTCCGTACGCGGGAGCAACCGACGACGGTCCGCGCCTCGCCGTCGGCTGCCGGCTCGCGCTCGCCTACGCCGTCGCCCACCGCTGCGACGACGCGCGCCGCGTGCTGGAGGAGATGAACGAGCGCAGCGGCGGAACGTACTCCGACCGGATGATCGCGCTCTGGGCGGAGAGCCTCGTGCACGTACAGACCGGGAGCGGCGACGGGCGGGGCAGCGTCGACGCCGCGCACGCGATCGCCACGGCCACCGATGCGCGGTTGGAACATGCGATCGCGGCACTGGCGCGTGCGAGCGTGCTGGAGGTCCTCGGAGACGCGCAGGCGAGCGAGGTGCGCGACGACGCCGAGCGCCAACTGCAGGCGCTGCACATCACGGGCACCGGCTGGCGCCGCGTGTTCGAGCTCGCACTCGAAGGGGTGCGGGTCGGCGGGTAGCGCGAGCTCCCCGGCCGCACGCCGTGAGCGCGCTCAGATCGCGGGGTCGAGCAGCACGAGCGGGATCTCGCGCGTCGTCTTGGTCTGGTATCCCGCGTAGTTCTTGTGGTCGGCCACGACGAGCGGCCACAGGCGCGCCCGCTCGTCGGGGTTCGCGACCCGCGCCCGCATGCGTTGCTTCGGAGCGCCCTTGTACGCGACCTCGACGTCGGGATCGTCGCGCAGGTTGAGGAACCACGCCGGATGCTCGTCGTCGCCGCCCCGGGATGCGACGACCACGATGGTCGTGCCCTCCTGGTACGGCGACGTGAGCATCACCGACCGGGGCTGACCGGTCTTGCGCCCCGTGGTCGTCAGCTCGAGAACGGGCATCTTCGACGCTTCCCAGCCGATGCGCCCGCCGCTGACCTTGAGCAGCGCGCGGTGGATCCCGTTCATCGTCTTCAACGTCAGATCGCTCGGCATGAACCGAACCTAGACCAGTCGCGGTGTCGCCGGAAAAAGGGGTATTTGCCAGCCTCGTGGTGAGGGGGCGCGACAAATGACCTGCAAGCACGCGCGCGAGCTCCCGCGCTAGCTGCCGCGCGAGCACCCGTGCTGGCATGGCGTTTTGGAGACGCCCGGCGCGCAAGGTGCCGGCGCGCAGGGTGAAGGACATCGGCGCCGTCGGGCACGCCCGACCCGGACCTACGTGGGGTCGATCGCGGTCGGGTTGATGACGTCGTGGGCGAAAGGCGAGGACCGGAGCCGATCGAGCACGGCGTCGCAGGCCCGGCCGTCGGAGAACGTCGGCGCATGGGCCGGGACCTCGCCCGACGTGACCGCGTCGCGTACCACCTCGGCGAAACGTCGCATCGGAGCGAGATGGGCGTCGGCCTGGACGTCGTCGGCCCGGTCGTCGTCGGCCCGGTCGTGGTCGGCAAGGTCGATCGATTCCCGCGAGCCGTCGGCGCGCCGGACGGAGATGCGCGTCTCGCCGGACAGCTCGGCCACTGAACTCGAGCCGAACACCGTGAAGCGGGGCGCCATGTTCGCGACCGCGGCGAATCCGCTGTCGATCGCGACGGACGCGCCGTTCGAGAGCACGAGCGACGCACTGAAGCCGTCCTCGGCCGTGCACAGGTGCAGGTCTCCGCGGTCGTCGGTACGCTCGAGCACGTCGCGACGCAACAGCGCCTGCACCTCCGTGACCTCCGCCGCGAAGATCGAGCGCAGCGTGTCGACCGCGTGCGAACCCCACGCACCGATCCAGCCGCCGCCGAGCGTCCGATCGAAGAGCCAACCCCAGGGCCGCAGCGGCACGCGCGAGCCGCAGGAGAGGCGAGTCATCTGGACGTGCTCGATGCGACCGAGCGCGCCATCGCCGACCATCTCGCGCAACAGCGCGCGCGCCGGGGCATAGCGAAATTCGAAGTTGCACAGCGCGACCGCGCCCGCGGCGCGGGCTTCGGACTCGAGATCGGCCGCTTCGTCGGCGTCGAGCGCGAAGGGCTTGTCGCACAACACGGCCTTGCCGCCCGCCAGCGCGAGCCGCACGTGCGGGGCGTGCAGGAAGGGGGGTGAGTGCACGCTGACCAGATCGACGTCGGCGCGCGTGGCCGCGGCGCGTACCGCCCGTTCGTCGCGGGCCGAAACCACGTCGACGACCTCGCAGCCGTCGGTCTCGCTGAACACCGGCGCCACCACCCGCCGGCCGAACCCGGCGCCGATGACGGCCACCCTCACTCCCGGGCCGCCCTCACTCGAGCAACGCCGACGAGTCCGCGTCGAGGTACAACGTCGCGTTCGGCTGCCGCCGCAGGATCGATGCCGGGCACGCCGTCGTGATCGGTCCGTACAGCGCCTCGTGGACGGCCTTCGCCTTGCGCGCTTCCGGAGCGATCACGAGCATCCTGGTGGCCCGGAGGAGCGCGGGGATCGTGACGGTGATCGCGTGCGCTGGCACATCGTCGATCGCCGCGAAATGGCCTTCCCCGACCTGCTGGCGGCGCGACTCCGGTTCGAGCGCGACGATCTTGACGACGCGCGGGTCGTCGAAGTCGGCGACGGGTGGATCGTTGAACGCGAGGTGCCCGTTCTCACCGATCCCGGCACAACACACGTCGAGCGGATGCGCCCGCAACAACGCCTCGTAGCGGGCAGCCTCCTGTTCCGGATCGGGCGCGTCGCCCGACAGATAGTTGAACTCCCGGACCGGCAGCCGAGCCGCGACCCGCTCGCGCATGTAGCGCTGGAAGCTCGCGGGATGCGTCGGAGGAAGCCCGACGTACTCGTCCATATGGAACGCGCGCACGCGTTCCCACGCGAGGTCGGGGATCTCGACCAGCTCATCGAGGAACGCCAACTGCGAATTGCCGGTGGCGAGCATCACGTTCGCCTCGCCGCGAGCACCGACCGCGGCCCGGACCGCCGACGCGGCCTCGGCGGCGGCGTCACGTGCCATCTCATCGACGTCGTGCCCGACGCGCACCCGCAACGCGTCGACGCGCAACTCGCGGCTCACGCGAACTGGGGCAGCCACTGCGCAGTGGCGGCCAGCATCTCGTCGGTCATCTGCTCGACGTGGTCGAAGTCGATCCGCCCGGCGAGCGGGTCGAGCAGCATCGCCTCGACGACTTTGGCGCGATCGCCCGAGAGCGCGGCGGCGACGGTCGCCTCCTGCGCGGCCGAGATACGGCGTAGCCACTCGGCCAGCGCGGAAGGCAGGCGGACCTGGTCGCGGGGATGCAGGCCGCCCGCGCCGGCGACGCACATCGCCTCGACGACGACGTCGGGCGGGAGGTCGGGTGCCTGGCCCACGTTGGGCAGATTCAGCGGGAACGCGTGCGGCCGGTCGCGCAGGAACGCGTCGATCATCGGCGCGACCATCTCGCCCGACGGCATGGTCGAGACCTCTTCGGATGCGCGCATCTTGGCGAGCTCGTCCTTGTACCGGCCCGCGTCGCCCTCTCGATCGGCGATCGTGGTGAGGTCCACGCCCCAGCGCTTCCCCCATCCCGACTCCTCGGTGAGAAACCCGGGAAAGAACTCGACGAGGTGGCGGTCGCCCGCGCCCGGGAGCACACCGAACCGCTCGAAGAGCGCGAGCTTGACCTTGTGGTGTTCGAGCAGATCCCGCTTCGAGAAGCCGGACGCGAGACGCTGCGCCTCCTCGCCGTACTCGGACGGGATCCTGATCGGTTCCGCGCCCAGGCCGTCGGGATCGTCGATCAGCGCACGGAGGCGAGGGAACACGTCCTCACCGTTGGCTCGCAGCGACGTAAAGATCGGTAGGTGATTCACGCCGACGATTTCGAACTCGAGATCGAGGAATCCGACATCGAAGAGTGTCGAGAGCGCGAACTGCGCACCCGCGATCTCGTGACACAGTCCGACCGTCTTGATGCTCGTCTCGTGCGTCATCGCTCGGCACAGGGTTGTCATCGGGTTCGTGATGTTGAGCATCCACGCGTCGGGGCAGAGCTCGGTCATGTCGCGTGCGATGCCGACCAGCACGGGGATGTTGCGCAGGGCGCGCATGATGCCGCCCGGACCGACCGAGTCGCCGACGGACTGCTTGATGCCGTGCCGCTCGGGTATCTCGAGGTCGTGCCGCATGCTCGCGAATCCGCCCGTCGAGATCGTGACCACCACATAGTCGGCGCCGGGGAGCGCGGCCCGGCGGTCGGTGGTCGTCGACACCGTCATGCCGAGCCCCTTCACACCGACGACGTGACGCACGTAGTCGGCCATCGGCGCGAGCGGGTCCGGGTCGATGTCCTGCAAGACGATCTCGGCCTGCGCGAGCGAAGGGGTGTTCACGAGATCGACGAGCAGCTTGGGTACCCATTGGTAGCTGCCGCCACCGACGATGACGATCCTCGGGGCCATGCCGGCGATCCTAGGCGTCGAAATGCGGGAGCCAGCGGGCGGTGGCCGCGAGCATCTCGTCGGTCATCTCGATGATCTTCTCGTAGGGAAGCTGCGCCGCGATCGGGTCGGCGAGCATCGCCTCCAACACGAGCTCGCGATCCCCCGCGACCGCGGCCTCGACCGTCCACTCCTGCACCACGTTGATGCGCCGCAGGAACTCACCCATGATCCCGGGAACGGTCGTCTTGTCGCGCCCGCGCACACCCGACGCGTCGGCGACACCCATGATCTCGACGACCGCACCGTTGTCGACGTTCGTGACGTTGCCCTCGTTCGGCAGATTGACCGGGAGGTGCTGTGGCTTGCCCGTGACCATGCCGTCGAGGAGTTGCGCGACCAGCTCGCCGGACGGCATCCGGCTGACGTCGGGCGCGTCGCGCATCTCTTCGTAGTACGCGACGTCCTCGTCTGCATCGGCGCGATGCCCGGGCATCCCGTAGTGGTGCACGCGCCAACCGCGGCCGTAGTCGTTGTCGGAGTGCACGAAGCTCGGCATGAACTCGACCGAGTGGTGGTCACCGGAGCCGACGAGCACGCCGAATCGCCGGAACAGCTCGAAGCGGACCCTGTTGTTCTCGATGACGTCGAGCTTCGTCCAGTAGTCGGCGGGCGAGACCTTGACCCACCCCGCGCGATCCGGAGGGTCCATCCAGATCGGCGCGGTCGCCGCTTCCCGCGCATCGCCCAGCAGCGCGTGCAGCCGGACGAAGCCGTCGTCCTCGCCGGCGATGCGTAGCGACGTCGCGAGGGGATAGTGGTTGACGCCACCGATGATGGGGTCGATGTCGGCCATGCCACAGTCGAACAACAAGCTGAGGACCCACGAGCAGCCGACCCACTCGTTGCACAGGCCGACGGTCTTGACGTTCGTCTCTCGCGTCACCGACCGGCAGAGCGCCGTGAGCGGGTTCGTGACGTTCACCAGCCAGGCGTCGGGGGCGACGGCTTCGACGTCGCGTGCTATGTCGAGCAACACCGGCACACTGCGCAACGAGCGGAGAACGCCGCCCGGGCCGACGCTGTCGCCGATGGGTTGGCGGATGCCGTACCGCTGCGGGATCTCGATGTCGTGCTGCATCGAGTCGAAACCACCCACGGAGAACGCAGTGATGACGAAGTCGGCACCCTCGAGCGCCCGGCGCCGGTCGACCTCGGCTTCCACGGTCATCGAGATGTCGCGCCGGCTCGCGATCTCGCTGCCGAGGTCCTGCATCAGCTTCATGCGATCCGCATCGAGATCGTGCAGGACGACGTGCACGTCGTGCAACGACGGCGTGTTGGCGAAGTCGGCGAGGAGGCGCGGCGCCCAGTGGTAGCTACCGCCCCCGACGATCGTGATGTTCGCACCCATGCGCGGAGCCTACGAGTCGACGGGCCGCGGAGCGAGACGACCGCAACTTCTCCCGCGCCTCAGGTGGCGAGCGCGACCTCGACTTCGATCTCGACCGCGCCCCCGCGCGGAAGGGCCGCGACCCCGATTGCCGAACGGCTGTGCCGGCCCGCGTCGCCGAACACGTCACGGAGCAGGTTGCTCGCGCCATCGACGACGGCGGGCTGTTGGGCGAAGCCCGGCGCGGACGCCACGAAACCCAAGAGCGTGAGCACGCGCGAGACGCGGTCGAGCGAACCGAGGCCGGCGCGCAGGACCGAGAGCGCGTTCAAGGCACACCAGCGCGCGGCTTCGGCCCCGTCTTCGACCGAGAGCCCGGCACCGAGCACGCCCGGGCGCACGAGCCGACCCTCGTGATCGCGCGGGAGCTGCCCTGAGGTACGGGCCCGACCGTCGTGCACGACGATGGCGTCGAGCGGATCATGGGGCGGGTACGGCCCGGGCAGCACCAGGCCCAGCGTGCGCAGGCGCTCGTCGATCGTGCTCACAGCCACCGCTCCAAGAAGGCGGGCACCTCGGCGCCGTGCCACTGATGCTCTCCCTCGAACACGTCGTGCGCGATGGCGTCGGAGGCGCCCAGGCGTGCGTACAACGTTCGAAGCCGGTCGACGGTCGCGCGCGCCGACGCGATCGGAAAGATCATGTCGTCGGTTCCCGACTCGACCAGGAGAGGTCGGGGCGCGACGAGCGCGGCGATGTCGACGTGCTCGATCTCGCCGAGCTGGCCCGGCATCACCTGCGAGCCGCACATGTTCCACGGAACCGTGTGCGCGGCGCGCCACGACGACAGATAGCCCGACACGATCGCGACCCGCACCCGCTCGTCGAGCGCCGCGAGAAAGAGCGTGCACGTAGCGCCGTAGGACAGCCCGGCGGCCCCGACCCGCGTGGAATCGACGAGCGGGTGCGCGCACAGGACGTCGAGCGCGCGCCCGAGGTCCAGCAAGTTGCGCTCGAGCGGCACGACCCCGGCCATCGTCGCGCACACGAGATCCCAGTCACAGTGATAGTGGCCCGGCGGCATCCACTCGGATCGCTCACCGAAACCGCGCAGGTCGGGCGCGAGCACGACATAGCCGAGCGACGCGAGCACATGCGCGTAGTCGTCGCCCGGTCCGCCGGGCTCGATTCCGCATACCAGTGACTTGCCCGGACCGTGGCCGTGCACCGCGAGCACCGCGGGCCCCGGCGCGACTTCACGGCGTGCGTGCGGCACGAGGAGATACGCCGGCACCGACATCGTCTCTTCCACGTCGAAGACGATCCGCGCGCGTGAATAGCTGCCGCACTCGACCTCCTCGGTGGTCTCGAGATCGAGCGGCACCGCCGCGGGATGCGCGCCGAGAAGCGCGTCGAGGTGCGCGCGGGTACGCGCCCGCCAGGCGTCGACGTCGTCCGGGGGCGGGTGCTCGGTCGCGGCGACGCGATCGAGGTGCAATCGCCAGTAGGCCCAGTTGGAGAAGTTGCGCGTGCGGCTCACGCCGCCGCGCCGAGCGCCCAGCCGAGCCCACCCGCCACGTGGCGCAGGTACGCGGGCGACTCCCACGCGGCCGGAAAGTGACCCAGGCTCGTCGAGAACACCCGCCCACGACCTTCGGAGAAGCACCACGCCAGGGGATAGCCGAACGCGGGAGGTCGAGCACCCGATGCCGCGAGGTCGAGGTCGGCCGTGCGCACGCGCAGGAGCACCTGCGCGTCGGGCCGGAGATCGCGGAATTGGTAGACCTCGTCGTGCCAGCGCCAGCCCGCGCCGAGGTGCGCGCACGCCGGGTGCGACGGATCGAGCACCTCGGCGACGAACGTCTGCGTCCAAGGATGGCCGTCGAAACGCGCGCCGACGATCTCACCGTATTCTTCCCAGCCGTAGCACGCGTCGGTCGCGGAGTGGATCGCACAGATCGCGAGGCGACCGGCGCGCACGCGCTCCACGATCTCCTCGCGTTGCTGCGCGCTCCACGGCGTCTCGCCGATCGTGAAGAGCGCGAGCGCACGGGCCTCTCGAATCGCATCCACGCCGAGCTCCCGCACGTCCTCCACTCTCCGGGCCCGAAGTCCGTGTAGCTCGGCGAGCTGACCGACGCCGACGGCCGCCTGGTCGAGTACTCCGTGCACGCCCGCGGGTCCGTCGCGGTACGGCGCGACCTGGGTCACGAACAACAGCGAGTCAGCCATGACGCGGCAACGTAGTCGCACTATTGCGACGGCGTCATCGGATCGAGGCCGAGACCGAGATCTCGGTCGGCGAACGCGAACCCGGCGACCGCCAAGGCGCCGATCGACGGCCCGCGCGCAGTGCGCACGGCGTCGAGCTCCACGCGCACGTGGCCTCCGCCCCGACCCGGTCCGACCGAGAGGACCGCGTCGGGGCACTCGCCGTCGGCTGCGTACCGAAAGCCATCCGCGCCACCGGCCAGCGGCCTCGTCAGCGTCTCGTCGAATCGCCGGGGCGTGGCCGTCCACGCACCACCCCAACGCGTGCGCGTCCCGGCCTCCAACACTGCATGTTCGAGCGCCCCGCTCGGGACGTCGGCGACGCCCTCGACGACGGCGCGGTGGAGCATCATCAAGCACAGCTCGGGCAGTGCAACGTCGACGTAGCCGAGCCCGGCGCCGAAACGGGGGTTGCATTCCGTCGCGACCCATCCATCGGCCGACGCGATGCCATCGAGCGTGAACGCGCCACGGAAGCCAACACTCGTCCGCAGGTGCTCCCCGACCCGGCCGGCCGCCGCGCGCATCGTCTCCACGACGCCGGCGGGCGGATCGAAGAACGTCGCGCAGCCGCAGTAGCGCAGCCGCGGCGGCGAGAGCGCGCGCAACGTCACCAGCTCGACGGGACGGAAGACGGCGACACCGTCCTCGACGACGAAGCCGTGGATACTGCACGGCACACCGTCGACGAACGAGGCGACCCGCACTCGATCGCAGCGCGGAACGAGGAGCGCGAGCGCCTCGCGGCGAGCGGCGTCGTCCGGCACCCAGCGCACGTACTGGCCACCGCCGTTGAACCCTCCACGCGCGTCTCCCGACCAAACGGTTCCCTCGCCCCGGTCGAGAGCTGCCGCGGCGCTCGAGATCGAAGAAGCGTCCGCCGGAACGATCGCCGACGGCGGCCGCGGGACACCGGTCGCGTCGAACAGCTCGTCGACTGTCGTCTTGTCCTCGAGTGCGACCCACTCGGAGCGACGCGCGCCGAACACACGCCGATCTCCGAGCTCGCGGACGTCGAGGAACGGGGGCACGAGCGCGATCGCGCTTCCCGGCGCGTCGAATCGCCGGAGCGCGTCGAGAAATGCCTCGGACGGCCGCGCGATCGCGTGCTCCTCGGCGCGCAGGCTCGCGACGAAGTCGTCCGCGACCACCGGCTCGTACTCCAGCAACTCCACGTCCGGGCCATCGGGCCGACCGCCCGTGCCGGCGCCCGAAGGCGCGACCAGGAACTTCTCGGCGCCGAGCCCGCGGAGCTGATCGACAGCCGGCACCGCGGCCGCCGCGACCCCGCCCGCGAGGATCACCGGTCGGCCCGATAAGACGGCACGCAACTGGGCGCGCACGTCGTCAATCAGCTCGTACATCTCGCGAGCGTACGAAGCCCGGCTTCACGCCCCGCCGATTTTCGTTCCTGCGCTCATCCACACGGAGGCTCCGCGCCGTAGACCCTCCGTTCGCGTACCGTCGAGCCGGAGGGATCTCCCATGAGTGTCGACCGGACCGGTGTCGACGAGCGGGCGATGGGCAGGCTGATCGAGGAGTCTCACGATCGGCACCGCGACGCGATGCGCGCGTCACGCGCCTCGCTGGAGGAGCTCGTCGAGGTGGGTCGCGAGGCCACCATCGGTCGCGACGAGAACGACGCCCGGGCATCGGAGCGCCAATCGTTGCTCGCGCACGGCATCGGTGGGGGCCGCGCCCTCGCGGCCGCGGGCCTCGGCGGCGCGTTGCTCGCGCTCATGGCGCGACCCGCGTTCGCCGACCAGACCACCGACGTCCAGATGCTGCAAACCGCGACGTCGATCGAGATCGTTGCGATCGCTACGTACGACGCCGCCTTGAAGCTGCCGTTCATGGGCTCGTTGCCCAAGGTGGTGCAGACGTTCGCGACCACGACCAAGCAGCAGCACACCGAACACATGCAGGCGTTCAGCGCGGCGGTGCGCGCCCTCGGCGGCAAGGCACAGACCGCGCCCGATCCCGTCCTGCTCGGAGTGGTGAACAAGGCCAAACCCGGATTGACCGGCCCCGGGGCCCTCGTCGAGCTCGCGATCACGCTCGAGATGGGTGCGGCGGAGACCTACGTCGCGTTCGTCACGACGCTGTCCGACAAGAACGCGCGCAACACCACCGCGAGCATCATGGGCGTCGAAGCCCAGCACGTTGCAGTCTTGAACGCGGTCAAGGCGCTCGTCGCGGCCGGGCATCCCGAATACCTCACGTTGCCGCCTCCACTCGCCACGTTGCCGGCCGCCGCGGGCAGCGCCGGCTTCCCTGACAGCTTCTATCCGTACGACGCCGCCCGCCCCGCTGACGAAGGAGCCGTCAAGTGAGCGCCGATCGCCAAGAGCCGATCGAGATCAGCGAGCGCGATCTTCGGTCTATGACAGCCGACCTCGACGAGATGCACCGATCGACGCTCCCGGTCATGAAGGAGGCGCTCGCCGAGTGGGCTGAGCTCCACCACGAGCTGCGTTCCGGTGTCGCCAGAGTGTCGCCCAGCCGACGCGGCTTCCTCATGGGTGCAGGGGTCGCACTCGGAGGCCTCGCGCTCGCCGCGTGCGGTAGCAGCAGCAAGTCGTCAACCCCGGCGGCGGCGAGCACGTCGACGCCGACCTCGGGAACCCCCACGACAGGAAGCGGCAAGCTCACCGGAGACCTCGCGGTGGTGGCGCTCGCGGCATCGCTCGAGAATCTGGCGGTCCAGACCTACGCGGGCGGCATCAGCGCGGCAACCGCGGGCAAGCTCGGCACCGTGCCGCCGGCAGTAGTCACGTTCGCGCAGACCGCGAAGTCGCATCACACGCAGCACGCGGCCGCCTGGAACGCGGTGCTCGCCGGCGCGAACAAGCCGGCCGTGACCGGCGTCGACACCACGGTGAAGACCGCCGTCGTCGACCCCGCGTTCGCCAAGGTCAAGGACGTGGGCGGGCTGGCGAAGCTCGCGCTCCAGCTGGAGAACGTCGCAGCTGCGACCTATCTCGAGGCGATCAGCGTCGTCAGCGCCCCCGCGGGCATCAAGACCGCGGCCACGATCGAGCCGGTCGAGCTCCAGCACGCCGCGATCTTGTTCTTCGTGCTCGGCCAGTACCCGGTGCCCGACGCCTTCACCAAGATGGACGACGCCCGGCCACTGACCGATTCGATCGGCTGACATCGGCTGATCCGCGGGCGCTCCGCCGCCTCAGCTGTGACCCTCGCCCGGCGCCCGGACCGGCCCGCCAAGGCTCGGTGCACCATAATGTTGGCTTGGTGGCGCATATCAGCGAGATTCGAGTCGCGCCCGAACGCGAAGGCGAGCGGTGGCCGCGCGGCATCACGGTCGCGCTCGGTCTCGCCGGCGCAATCGGGATGGTGCTGATCTCGGTCGCGGGTGTCGCGGTCGGTCCGACGGGTCCGACCGGTTCGTTCGTCGAGCGCACGATCCTCGCGGTAACGCCGAAGGGCACCTCGGCAACCGTGCTGGGCACTATCGCGATGACCGCGGGGCTGACGCTCGTCCTCGGCGCGTGGCTCGTCCTCGGCTTGCTGCTGCGCCGGGGCGCCTCCCTGCGACCGCTCAATCGCATCGCGTGCGTGTGGGCCGCGCCACTCTTGATCGGTCCGCCGATATTCAGCCGCGACCTCTACAGCTACGCGGCCGACGGACTGATGGTGCAGCGTCACATCAGTCCCTACGAGTTCGGTCCGGCCGCGCTCGGCGCGTCCAAGTTCCTCGCGCCGGTAAGTCACACTTGGCTGACCACCGCCTCGCCTTACGGGCCTCTCTTCCTGCGGCTCGCGAACGCGGCCGTCCGGCTCTCGGGCGGAAGCGTCGTGAGTGCCATCATGATCCTTCGGCTGTTCGAGGTCGTGGGCGTCGTGCTCATCGCGGTCTCGCTACCGGCCTTGGCGAAGTCCGCGGGTAAGGATCCGGCCCGGGCGGTGTGGCTCGGGGTTTGCAATCCGCTCGTCTTGTTCCACTTCATCGGCGGTGGTCACAACGACGCGCTGATGATCGGCCTGATCGTCGCCGGGCTCGCCGTCGCCACCTCCGGCGGTCGGCCGCTGCTCGGGGTGCTCCTGTGCATGCTCGCGGCAACGATCAAGGCGCCCGCGGTCCTGCCCGCGGCGTTCATCATCGTCGACGCGGTGCGAAGCGCGCCCGCCGAACGCCGGCTCCCGGTATTTGCCCGGCTGGCCGGGTTGGGCATGCTCGCGTTCGGTCTCGTGTCGTGGTCGTGCAACCTGGGTTGGGGCTGGATCCGCGCGCTCGGCATCCCCGGGACCAATCGCACGCTGCTCACGCCGACGACCTTCCTCTCGCACTGCATCGCGATGGTCGTCGGTCACGAGAGCCAAGTGCTCGACCTCGTTCGCACCGCGGCCGCGCTGACGACCGTCGTCGGGGTCGCGTACCTGCTCTGGCGCGCACCGAAGCTCGGCACAGTGCGCGCGTGCGGATACGCGCTCGCACTCGTCGTCGCGCTCGGCCCGATCGTGTTGCCCTGGTACGTGCTGTGGGGCATCGTCGTGCTCGCGGCCGTCGGGCGTCGCATCGAGCGGGGCTTCGCGATCTTCGCCTCGGTGGTGCTGTCGATCGTCGTGCAGCCGTCGGGCTCCTCGATGCCCGACGTCGTGCTGATGGCTGCGGTCGTTGTGTTGACCGTCGTCGCGATCGCAATCGCATGGAGGCCCGTACGCGCGTGGATCCGCCGCGACCTCGCGGTGGCCATCGAGGAATACCGTCGCCGCGGCCGGATCGCGCAGAGCGTCGACGTCCTGCGCCTCGCCGTGCCCTACGCCTGGTCGGCCCGCTCGACTCGGGAATCGCGGCCTCCAGCGGTGTGAACCGCGCGTCGTCGCCGCGCACACGCCGGGATAGGTTCGGCGGATGGCGGTCACGACCACGGTTCGTCGGATCGGCGCCGCAGTCGTTGCCGTCGCCGTCGTCGCGGCCGCGGTGATCCTCACGCTCTCGTTCCGCCATCACACCGTGCCCGCGCCATCGTGCCGGGTGGCGACCGGCAGCGATACCTACACGCTCGACCTCGACCAGGCCGCCAACTCCACGACGATCGCGGCGGTCGGCAAGCGCCTCGGTCTCCCCGACCACGCGGTCACCGTCGCGTTGGCGGCTGCGTTGCAGGAGTCGCGATTGCGCAACCTTCCGTACGGCGATCGCGACTCGCTCGGCTTGTTCCAGCAACGACCGTCGCAAGGCTGGGGCACGTCGACCGAGATCCTGACGCCGAGCTACGCCGCCGCCGCGTTCTTTCGGGCGCTGGTCCGGGTCGACGGATGGGCGACGCTGCCGATCACCGTCGCCGCGCAGAAGGTGCAACGGAGCGCGGCGCCCTCCGCGTACGCGCAGTGGGAGCCGCAGGCCCGAGTGCTCGCGGCCGCACTGACCGGCGAAACGGAGGCCGGACTCACCTGCCGATTCTCGCTCGCGCATTCGCAGGACCCCGCGCCCGCGGTCGTCGGCAAGATGAAGAGCGAGCTCGGCATTGCATCGCTCGACACGTCGTTCGCGCCGGCGCGCGGCTGGACGGTCGCGACCTGGCTCGTCGGCCACGCGGAGCAGTTCCGCGTCACGACCGTGTTGTTCCGCGGTCGCGAGTGGCGGGCCTCGACCGGGCGGTGGCGTTCCACGACTCCGACCGACGACCTGGTTCGCTTCCGCCAACAAGCCGCCGCGGCCTGACGCCTATCTCAGTGAGCAGGATGCCTCAGTGGCCGGAATGCCTAGTGGCCAGAATGATCGTGCGCGCTCATGAACTTCGCCTGGCCGCGCGCCGGATGGTCCTCGTCCAACCACCGGGTCGACGCGTTGTACGCCCGGTCGATGAGCTCCGCGGAATGCGAGAAGTCCACCGGTGAGACCGTCAACGGGCACAAGGGCGGAAGGACACGGATCTCGATGCTCGACTCGTACCGTTCGACGTCGACGGCGAGTTGTTTGTGCAACAACAGGCTGAGCGCGTGCAGCGCCATCGCCAGCGCGCTCGGCGGAGGCTCGGTCAGCGCACACGCGTGACCGGCGCACAACACCCAGACCCGGTCGACTCCCAACGCGACAGCATGCGAGATCGGCGTGTTGTTGGCGACCCCACCGTCCATGTACGGCACCCCGTCGATCGCCACCGGATCGAACAGCGCGGGTAACGCGGCGCTCGCGAGCACCGAATCGACCGCCGGCCCGGACGACAGCAACACGTCTCTACCGGTGAGAACCTCGACCGCGACGACGTGCAGAGGAGTCGGCGCGTCCTCGAGGCGCGGGAAGCTGACGTGACGTTCGATCAATTCGCGTAGCGGTCCTTCATCGAAGAAGCTCCTGCGCCGTCCGGCGAACGCGAACAGACCGCGCCGGGCGTCCGCCGGGAACACGTCCGACCGATGGAGGGCAGTCCAAACCTTCGCCAGATCGTCGATGGGAGCGTCGGGATGCCCCGCGAGCCACGCACCGTTGAGGGCCCCAACCGACGTCCCGATGATCACGTCCGGGCGGATGCCCCGCTCGCGCAGCGCGGCGAGCATCCCGACCTCGACCGCGCCGAGGCTCGCGCCCCCGGAAAGAACGAAAGCAACCACCACCGGAGAAACGGTAGCGGCCGACACGACGACAGCGCGCCGACGGTTTGGTAGGAACTCTGGGCGTGACCGAAGTGGAGACTGCCGGATACTGGCGTTCGCGCTGGCCGGGCGAGGACGGCGGGCCGCGCCGGCGGCAGCGCCCGCAACGCGGTCGCGGCCCGGCACTCGACGCCGGGCACGTCGAGGTGCGTTCGCGCGAGGCGGTCGCGGCGACCATGGTCGTTCTGCGCGAGCCCGGTGAGGTCTTTCTCCTTCGGCACAGCCTGGGTCCCGACACCATCGCCTGGGTCGAACGCGTCGACCCGGTCACGCTGGAAACCGTCGCGCGTTCCCTCGATCTCGCCGGCGGTCCGACCTGGCCCGGCGGGATCGCCGCGCACGCGAACGGTTCCTTGCACGTCGTGTTCGGGAATCACGCGCACCGCCTCTCACCCGATCTGAGCGTGCTCGCGTCACGTGAGTTGCCGCACCGACTTCCATACAACAGTTTCGTGGTCGTTCCCGACGGTTGTCTCGTGACAAAGGACTTCGGTGGCGTACTCCCGAGCCAAGATCCTGCGACCTACGTGTCTCGGCCGACGGAGCTGCTCGCGCTCGATCCGGAAACGCTCGAGATCGTCGCACGCGGCGCGCTCCCTGAACCCTCGGTCGCCCGGCTTTCAGCGGATGGTTCCGACGTGTACGTGGTCGGGACGTCGACGTTGTTCCGCGTGCATTGGGATGGCGTCCGCCTCGAAGTCGACGAGGGGTTCGCCGGCCGGTACCGGACCATCCCCGGGCAGACCTACGGGTGGGACGCGGTCGTCGCGCTGGGCGCCGCGTGGTTCCTCGACAACGGCGAAGGGAGCGAGCGCTACATCGGAACGTTGCGAGGGCGGGGAGTCTCGACGGCACCGTTGCATCTCGTCCGCGTCGATCTCGTGACGTCCTCTGTTGACCTGACCGAAATCTGCGGACGCCCGAACGGCCTGGTCGCGAACCCGCCGGTCGTCGACGAGGCGCGCCGGATCGTCGTGGGCTACGACAGCGGCAACGGTGTGCTGGCCGCGTTCGACGTCTCCGACGACGGCCGAACGTCACTGCGGTGGCAGCGCGAGCAGAACCATGCGTGCCATGCGCTCCTGTTCGCCGACACCGGAGAGCTCGTCACGAACGACCATGACGCGACACGTATGGCCGATGCGATCGTGGTGCTCGACATCGAGACCGGTGAAGAGCGCCTGCGCGTCGACGCCGGCAGCGCCGTCCAGTCGGTGCTCTTTCCCGCGCCGGGATTCGGCCGCGACTTCTACTACTGCTCGTTCGCGGCCCTGACGCGCGTCGCCTACCTCGAGGGGATTGGCGTCTGAGTCGGTTTGTTCGGCCAGTCGCGGAAGGTGCGCCGGTGGCGCGTGGTCTCGGCGAGGATGGCGTCGATGTACACCAGCTTTCGGATCATGTACGACCGCGACTCCTTCGGATCGAGGTAGAGGTTGTAGAGCCGTCCGTATGCGTAGTGCTCCACGGAGCCGGTGAACCCTCCCGGGTTGAGGACGTCGGTGTCGTTGTCGGTGATCGACGTCAGCATGTACTTGTACTCGCCGACGCGGACCGCCGAGTAGTGCGCGGTCAGCCAGTAGTGCTGGAACTTGCGGTTCGAGACGACCTCGCCTTCGTCGGCCGGCGCCAGCAAGAACGAAGTCTGGTCGACGGTGTCGAGGTACCGGTCGGTCGGTAACCGGTCGGCGGCTCCGGCGAGCGTTGCGCACGTGGCGAACAGGTCGAGCAGGTGCACGATGCCGTCGCTCGCGCGGGCCGGTTCGATCATCCCCGGCCACGACACGACCGCCGGCACGCGCACGCCGCCCTCCCATGTGGAACCCTTCGCGCACCGGAACGGCGTGAACGCGGAGTCGGGCCACGTCTCCATCTCCGGGCCGTTGTCCGACGAGATGACCACCATCGTCGAATCCAGCTGCCCGCTGCGCTCGAGCGTCTCGACCAGCCGCCCGCAGATGTCGTCGAGCTCGACCACCGCGTCCTTGTACGGGTGCTTCGCGGGCGAGCGACCCAGGAAGTCGGGGTGGGGGTAGTTGTCGAAGTGCGCGCCGCGCGTGCAGTGGTACAAGAACCAAGGGCGATCGGAGCCGGCCATGCGCTGGATGAACGCCTCCGAATAGCTGCACCACTTGTCGTCGAGCAGCGACAGCACGGGGATGGTGACTTCCTCCACGTCGTCGAGCTCGCCGTCGCGTTCGCCGTGCACGAAGCACTTGTTGAAGGGGATGTTCTTGACCCAGTCGCTACGTGCCTGGCTGTAGACGACCTCCGGGAAGAAATAGGGGTCGCGCCACTCCGTGTACATGTCGGAAACGGACAAGAAGCCGTAGAAGTCGTCGAAGCCGACGTGCTGCGGCTGGCTCTCGCGGTTCTCCCCCATGTGCCATTTGCCGACCGCTTGGGTCACGTACCCCGCGTCGGAGAGCACCTGCGCCAGCGTGACTTCGCCCTGAAGGCCTCCGGGCATACCGTACATCGGCGGGATCAGCAGACCGTGACGCATCGGGAGCCGTCCGGTCATGATCGACGCGCGCGTCGGCGTGCACGACGGCTCGCTGTAGCACGATGTGAGGAGCAGACCTTCCCTCGCGATCCGGTCGATGTTCGGTGTCGGCGCACCCACCGCGACGCCACCGCCGTAGCAGCCGAAGTCGCCCCAACCGACGTCGTCCATGAGAATCACGAGCACGTTCGGTCGGCGTCCCGTACGGGCGACGAAGTCGTCCAGCTTCGACCGCGCGACCTGCTCGCGCTGGGGAAGCACGAAGCGCGGCTCGCGGTTCGGCGCGGGCGCTTCGATCGCGCCTGTGATCGGATCGACGTCCGGTTCGGAGGTGACCCGTCGTGGCCGCGACGAAGTGGTCAGCACGTGCTCGGTCATTGGTCTCCCGTCGTACGGAGGCGAACCCCGGCGAGCGTAGATCGGTTCGCCGGAGTGACCGACTATTGGGCTGTCGGACGCTCGCCTTTCAAGGTGACCCGGTGCATGATCCGACGGGCGTCGCCGTAGTCGTAGATGCCGTAGTGCATGGTCGTGCGATTGTCCCAGAACCCGAGCGTGCCGGGTTGCCAGCGGTACCGCACCACGAACTCAGGTTGGGTCATGTGGTCGTAGAGCAGGCGCAGCAACGCGTTGGCTTGTGGCCCGTCGAAGCCCTTCAGCCCGACCGTGAACTGCGGGTTGACGAAGAGGTTCTTGCGTCCGGTCTCGGGATGCACGCGCACAACCGGATGCTCCACCGGCCACAGCTGTTCGACGGTGTGGCCCTCCCACTCCTTTCCGGCGCCCTGCGCGATCTGCTCCGCATAGAACGGGTCGTAGTGAACAGCAGTGAGCTGGTCGCACATCCGTTGCAGCGGCTCGGCGAGCGTGTCGTACGCGGCCCGGGTATTTGCCCACATCGTGTCACCCCCGGACTCCGGCAATGTGACCGCGTACAGCATCGAACCGGTCGGCGGCGTCGACATGTACGTCACGTCGGTATGCCAGAAGTTCGTCCGGTCCTTGACGCTGTCGATCGGGAGCACCTGGGGATGTTCGGCGAGCGACGGTTCGACCGGGTGACCTTCGGTGACCTGACCGAACTGCGACGCGAACCGCACCTGCGCGTCGGGCGTGAGCGACTGATCGGGGAAGAACAGCACCAGATGCTCGAGCCACGCGGCGCGCACCGCCGCCAACGTGGCCGCGTCGAAAGGGATCGAGCAATCGAGTCCGTGGATCTCGGCGCCGATCGTCGGCGTCACCGAGCGCACATCGAGCTTCGCCGTCACCGTCACCGAGCACCTCGCCTACCGCGCTTGCCGCGACCCGCCGCGACCTGCGAGCACAGGGTACGGCGTCTCGCCGTCTCGCGTGGGCGGTGTCACAGGTATGGTGGGCGTTCGGAGGACCTGAGGATGGCGTTGCAGGAGGTCGAGGTCCGGGCGCTTGCGCCCGGCCGGCTCGGTTCGCTGCTCGGTCCCGAGCGCGGGCGGCGGTTCGAGACGACGGCCGCGACCGCGCGGGCGCTATTGGAAGGCCGCGCGGTCGTGAACGTGAACTCGGCGGCGACCGGTGGCGGCGTCGCAGAGCTCTTGCAGACTCTGCTCGCGTACGCGCGCGGCGCGGGTGTCGATGCCCGGTGGGTCGTGATCGAGGGCAATCCACGCTTCTTCGAGATCACGAAACGCATCCACAACCATCTCTACGGTACGCCCGGCGACGGCGGTCCGCTGGGAGCGGCCGAACGTCGCGACTACGAAGAGACGCTCAGTCGGAACGTCTCGGGCCTGCTGGAGCTCGTGGGCGCAGACGACGTCGTCGTATTGCACGACCCCCAAACGGCGGGGCTCGCCGCCGCGCTGCGGCGCACCGGCGCTCGCGTGGTGTGGCGTTGCCACATCGGCATCGACTCGCCGAACGAGCACTCTGAACGTGGATGGGAGTTCTTGCGGCCCTATGTCGACGAGGTACGCGGATTCGTGTTCTCGTGCGAGTGGTTCGCACCCGCGTGGGTACCGCGAGACAATCTCGCAGTCATCGCGCCATCGATCGATCCGTTCTCGGCCAAGAACGAACCGATCGCCCCCGAGTCGGTCGCTCCCTTGTTGCAATACGTGGGGCTGCTCGGTGGTGGCACCGACGAACCGGTCGGCATGTTCACGCGGCGCGACGGCACGCAGGGTCACGTCACGCGGCGCGTCGATCTCGTCGGGACGGGTCCGCCGCCACCGCCCGACGTATCGGTCGTGTTGCAGGCATCTCGCTGGGATGCCCTGAAGGACATGCCCGGCGTGCTCACGGGCTTTGCCGACAACGTCGTAGGCCGCACCGACGCGCACCTCGTCCTCGCCGGCCCTCAGACCAGCGGCGTCGCCGACGATCCCGAGGCCAATGCGGTGCTCCTGGCATGCGTGGCCCTCTGGCGCGAGCTCCCGAAAGCTGCGCAGCGTCGTATTCATCTGGCTTGCGTGCCGATGGCCGATCCGGATGAGGCAGCTGCGATCGTGAACGCGCTCCAACGCCACGCGACCGTCGTCGTGCAAAAGAGCATCGCCGAAGGGTTCGGGCTCACGGTCGCCGAAGCCATGTGGAAGTCCCGGCCGGTCATTGGGAGCGCGGTCGGCGGCATCGTCGACCAGATCGTGTCCGGCGAGACGGGCTTCCTACTCGACGACGCGCGTGATCTCGAGCAGTACGCACGCTCGATTTGCTCGCTCCTCGATCATCCGGCGGAGGGAATCCGGATGGGATCCAACGGTCGGCAACGAGCCGCGCAGAAATTCCTCGGCGATCGGCACCTCGAACAGTGGGCACAGCTGTTCGCGCGGCTCCCGCCGGGCTGACGACGTTCGCGCCGCCGCGTCACCCGCTCGCGGTTCTTCTCCCGCCTGAGTGCGAGCTCGGGACGAACGAGATCTCCGGCACGACGTCGACCCCGAGCCCGGCGAGGATCGCGACCGCCTCGTCGTCGATCTCGCTCGGCGTCTCTGCACCCGTGCACGCGTCGAGGCGGCTCAACGCGACGAGGGTGAGCCCCACCTCGTAGCTCTGCGCCTGCTCGCGACCGAGCGCGAGGCTCTCGTCCAGTGCGGCGCGCGCTTCGACGAAGTCTCCGATCTGCGCCCGCGCGTAGCCCAAGCACCGATAGAGCGGAGGGCCGAGCAAGCCGATCTCGCCGCCGGCGCGGGCCGCGGCGATCGTCCCCTCGAGCTGCTGCAGCGCGTTGTCCGGATCGCCGGCCAGCACCATCGCCTCGGCGATGAACGTCTCGACCTGACGCACTTCGAACCCGCCCTCGATTGCGACGAAGCCGGCGCGTGCCTCTTCGAGCAGCGTCAGCGCCTCCTCGGTACGACTCGTTCGTGCCGCGACTCGGCCGAGAAACGCGGTCGTGAGTGCGAGTCCACCTCGGTATCCCGCCGCCTGATACACGCGGCGCGCGTCCTGGAGAAGGACTTCGGCATCGTCGTAGTGGCCGCGCTCGAGGAGGATCTCGGCACAGTTCGCACTCGCGAGCGCGGCCTCGACCACATCGCCGGTCCGTAGCCAGGCGTCTCGGGCACGCTCGAGCAACGCGAATGCCTCGTCCCAGCGGCCGCCGTAGTACGCGAGTTGCGCGAGGTTGTTGGCGACCGCAGCCTGGCCGCCGAGATTGCCGAGCTGCTCGTAAAGCGAGAGCGACTCGACCGAGTTGGTGGCGAGGTCGAGCCGACCCAGACCGATGTACGCCCAATCGAGCAGGAATTCCGCGTGCGCGAGCGCGTCGAGGTCACGCGCGGAACGTGCGAACTCGATCGCCGTCTCGCACCACTTGATGGCCTCGCGATGGTGTCCTTGGGCCTGGCGTACCGCGCCGTACCACGCGGCGAGCTGCGCCCGCGGTCCCGCCGTGAGGTCGGCGTCGGTGTGCTCGTCGAGGCGTCGCAGGCCACGGCGGAGCCACCGAATGGCCTGCGAGTACCGCCCAAGGCGTTCCGCGATCCACGCCTCCTTCAAACAGAGCTGAGCGTCGTACACCGGGTCGCCGGCACGCATCCGCCGCGCAGTGCGGTATGCGTCGCGCGCCCGGTCGTAGACGCCGATCTGCTCGCGCACATCGCCCAACTCCTCCGCGACCGCGGCAACCTCGACCAAGTCGATGTCGGCGACGCGGCGGGCCGAGGCCAGCGCGCGTTCGAGAAGCTCGGCGGCCTCGACGTTCGCGTAGTCGGCGCGCGCCCGGTTGGCTGCGATGCGCGCATACCGCCACGCATCGGAGTGGCGATCGCCGTGGAAGAAGTGCAGGGACAGGAGCGCGGCGTGGTCTTCGGGTCGCGCGACCGATGCTTCGAGCATCTCGGCGACTCGCTGATGCAGCTCGCGCCGCCGGCCGTAGGCAAGCGCCTCGTACGCCACGTCGCGGAGCAGGGCATACCGGAAACGAAGCCGACCGGGGCCATCGGCGACGAGCAGCCCGTCGAGCCTCGGTGCGGGCGAGCCGCCGTCCGCATCGACGACCGCGCCGAGCAAGGTCTCGTCGAAGGCGTGGCCGAGCACAGCCGCATGGCGGAGGTAGCGGCGCGTCTCGGCGGGGAGCCGGTCGATCTGGGCCGACACGAGCGAGTCGATGGAGTCCGGGAGCCCGCTCACCCCGCCCGCGGCCGCGGCCTCACGCGCGAGCTCAGTGAGGAACCGCGGGTTGCCGCCCGCACGGTTGATCAGCAACTCGACATCGTGCGGGTGAAGGGGTTGAGCCTCGGTCGCGCGTCGGACGAGCTCGTTCGCGTCGGCGTCGGCCAACGGCTCCAGCCTGAGCACCTGCGCCTCGGGGCCCGAGACATGAAACCCGGCTTCGTCGTCATTGCGTGTGAGGCAGACGAGCCACGGGCCGTCGGCGATTTCCGTCTGGACGTGGCGCAAGATGTCGGTCGATGCCTCGTCCATCCAGTGCGCGTCCTCGACCGCGATGAGGGTCGGCGTGCGTAGCAGCGCGGCAACGAACGCCGCGCTCGTCTCCTCCACCCTCCGCTTGCGGAACCGGCGTTCGAGCGCGGCGGTGTCAGGTGTGTCGGGCACGTCGAGCTGTAGCGGTGTCGCGAGCAGCGGAAGCCAGTCCAGCAATTCGGGCGCGTCCTGGGTCACCCGATCTCGCAGCAGCTGCTCGATCGCCGAGTTCGGCGCGTCGTCGGGGATGCGCATGATCCGGTGCAAGATCTCGCGGAACGCCCAGTACGCGTTCGCGGACTCGTAGGGAACGCACGCGACGCGCACGTACTCCAAATCGGGTGCGTCGCGTCGCAGCTCCTCGACCAATCGCGACTTGCCGATGCCGGGCTCGCCGCGCAGTTCGACGAGGGAGCCCGACCCGGCCCGCGCCGCCGCGACTGCTACACGCAACCGCTCGAGCTCCTCGTCGCGCCCGATGAGAGCAAGCGACGCGTCCTCATCGCCCGGAACCGGTCGAAGTCCACCGACGGCGTACGCCTGTACCGGCCGGGCCTTGCCCTTGACCATGAACGGTGGGAGCGGTTCGGTCGCGAACTGGCCGCGCGCGGGATCGAGCACACCCGCGGTCGCGAGGATCTGTCCGGGCGCGGCGGCGGCCATCAGGCGCGCCGCGAGGTTCACGGTGTCGCCCATCACGGTATAGGTGCGGCGATACCGCGGACCGATCTCCCCGGCGAACACATGGCCGCGGTTCACGCCGATGCGGACGGGCAGAATGCGATCGCGCTCGACGATGCGGCGCAAGGCCCGGAGCATGCGCTCTTCGTCCCGGCCGGCCGCCCGCGGCACTCCGGCTACCAGGATGATCTTCCCGCCGTCGCGATCGATGTCGGTGCCGAGAAACGTGACGTCGTGCTCCTCGGCCGCGGACGCGGCGTCGACGAACAGCTCGTCCAGCGCGTCTGCCAGCGCGTCCGGACCCGCGCGTTCTGCGAGGTCGTCGACCCCGTCGAAGTGCACGAACGCGACCGTCGCGACGCGGTGCTCCGGATCGTCGCCGCCGGCGAGAAGATGGTTCCGCAGACGAACGGGTAGACCGACCGCCAGTCGCGCGTTCGTCGCGTCGATCGGGTGCGGGTCCTCGTTCCTCGAGCCGCCCGGCGCGTGTCGGAGGAGCACACCGCGTCCATTGGCGTCGCCGAGCGACGCGGGACGAATCAGCGCGGCCGTCGCCGGGCTGACGACGATCTCACCGGCATCGGCGATCGCTTCCATCGTCACGGTCTCGGTGGCGGCCGGGCCGGTGATCACCAGCTCTCGATGCGATGCCCCGGCGAGAAACGTGAGAAACCGGCCGCTGTGCACACCGACCGACATGCGCAGTCGCACCGCGCCGCCCTGGGTCTCGATGCGGCCGACGGCGCGGAGCCGGGTTCGCATCCCCGTTGCCGCTTGACAGCCCCGGGCCGCATGATCTTCGCCGGTAAAAAGGATGAGGAGTGCGTCGCCACCGAATTTGAGGAGTACGCCGCCCTCGGCGTAGGCCACGGCGAGGAGCTCCGAGAAGCAGGAGCCGATCACCTCGGTGAGCTCCTCGGCACCGACCCGACCATGGCGAGCGAGCCGTTCGGACAGGCGGGTGAAGCCCGAGATGTCGACGAACACCGCGGTCGCGTCGAGCGCGCGCCAGCGGCGTTCGGGCTCGTCGGCGAGCCACTCGTGGACGAGGCGAGGGAGGAACGGCGCCAGGACTTCGAAATCACTCTCCGCGTGCGCCGACATCACCTACCTCACGGTCTCTCGCATTGCCCGAGATGCAGGACCTCTTCCGAACCGGGTGCAGCACGGAACCCAGATGATCGCACGACGTGACCCCCGCGGCACGTTCACGTCGGTGACGCCGAACGAGGTCGGCTTGGTCCCCGGTCGGTATCAGTTCTCCAACCGTCTGAGGCTACCGCCGGCCTGGAGGAGCGCACACTCGATATCTTCGGGCGCCACGTTCGATTGAGCGTCCGACAAGGCGTTGGCCCATCTCGCGGCGGCCTCGCAATACGCTCGATAGCGCGCGGCGCGAGCCTTCGTGCCGGCGGCTTGTCTCATAGACCAGCCCAATGCGTCCTTCAGGCTCCGCCGCACTCGCCGGTCGAGAATCAACGGTCGAGTGCCGGGGTCGCCGCGCAAGCTCGCGGCCCACAACCATCTCGTGAAGAACGGTGGACCGAGTCCGGGCAACGTCCACGCCCGGTACGCGTGCTCGACGTCGCCGGCGGTTGCAAGTCGCGCGGTCTCGGCGAGGACAGCGGCGCGTCGCGAGTCGTCGATCGCGCCGACGATGCGGGCCAGCACGCCCGCGTCTCGCGTCCCCCGGCCCCACACCATCGTTGCGACGAACAAGTTCAGGTCGGCCTGGGTGCCGTGGGCGGCACGAGCGATCTCGCGCAGGTCGTTCCGTCCGATCGACGTTGCAGGCAGTACGTCGAAGAGCGCGTCGACCTGACCGGAGGTGAGACCACTTTTGTCGAGCGCGCGGCGCCACTTCTTGCGGACGAAGGGATCGGGTGATTGCCCGCGGGCCGCACCCGCGAGCGCGTCGCGATAGGGAAGGAGGAGTGCCACGACGCGCGCGTCCTCCGAGTCGACAATTCCTTCGGGTTCTCCGTCTCCCTGTATCCCGATCACTTCGTCGATGTCGGGCCGAAGACTCTCGGCCGAGAAGCCGAAGCCCTTGTCGTCGTCGTTGCCGCCGTCGGCAAGCGCACTGTCGAGCTCCTGGTGCAGATCGAGGCGTGCCCCGAGACGTTCGAGCGGCGCAAACAATTCCTCGCCGAGCTCTGTCAGTTCTCTTGGCTCGAGCGGCGCGCTCAGCTCGAGCGGCTCTATCGGCCCGAACGGCTCGGGCGGGCTTTCATGCCTCTCGTCACGAGCAGGCTCAGAGAATGTCGCCGGCTGACCGGGGTCGAGGTGGATGATCTGGCGGTCGCCGACCGGACGGTCGAGGATCGTGTCGACCCAAGTGAAGCTGACGGCGAACGAGACGTATTGACCGCGTACGTCATCATCCGCCGTACCGACCAAGACCGTGATCCCGACCGCATCGTCGGCCTGTTGAACCTCGACCGTCTCGACGGTTTCGTCGGGTCGGTGCCGAGCCTGGACCGACAGGGTACGGCCGTCGGGATGCGTCCGGACCTGGGTGATCGCCGCGCGACGACGGCGTCCGCGACGAGCCATGGCTGCGCCTCCAACCGGCTCGGCCTCGACCGGTTCCACGCGCGTGACCTCGTACTCGTCGACGCCGAGCCGATGCGCGAGCCGATCGAACACCTCGCGCGGCCGGGCAGACTCAGCGATATCGACGAACACCTCGACCGTCTTCGCGTCGACGAATGCGGTGACGATCCGGGCGTCGCCGCCCATCGTCAGACCTCGCAACTCGGTTGCCGAGCGTTGACGCTCGGTCGCGTCCTCGATCAAGAACATGACCCGGAACATCACGTGCACGATAATGCCCGCGAATGGAAACGCGACTGCCAGGTAACGATGACTTCTGACGCTATCAAGGCTCTCGTTCGTCGCCACATCGAACACGGCTTCAACCGGGCTGATTGGACAGTGTGCGAGACGACACTCGTCGACGACTACACCGCGCGTTATGGGGCCGAGGGCCGAGCGAACGTCGGGCGTGATCACTACGTCCGCGTCTGCAAGATGTTGCGCCGTTCGTTCCCCGACGTTGCGATCTCCATCGAGGATCTCGTCGTCGAGGGGGACCGGATCGTGAACCGGTACGTGGAACGCGGCACCCTTACCGGCGAACCATTCCTTGGTATCGCGCCCGCCGGTCAGCGCTACCAGAAGCCGGGAACCACTGTGTACCGCGTGGCCGGCGATCGTCTCGCCGAGTCGTGGGGCGTCGAAGACACCCTGGGCTGGTTCCGCCAACTCGGCAAGTACACCGACTGACGGAGCCGCAAACCCGGCCGGTATCCGGTATACCTGCCGCCTCGCGGTATATACCGATTGGCGTTCGTGAGAGCCGGAGATCGGGCAAGGAGTTCGGATGACAGGTGATATCGAGGTTCCGGCGTCCCAAGTGGTCGATGCAGCACCTTCTGAGCCGCGACCGCCTGAACAGCAGGCGGCGCGGATCATCATCACGTCGGTCGCCGTGTCGGTGCCGATCGTGGTCGCGTTCTTCGTGGGACTCGTCGCGCTCGCAGTCCACAACCAGCAGCCTGATTGGAATGCGTGGCTCAGCATGGCGGCCGGGATCGGGCTCATCGCGGGCGTGTTCGCCGGGCTGCTGGCCGGTTTCGTGCGTGCGGGCCACTTCTTCGACGACTGACACGCGCGCCGAGTGGGTCGGCTCGCGGGTCAGGTCAACAGCCGGGGTCTCGGGTCGCGTAGAACGTGCCGCCGAGCGGCCAGGTGATGTGGATATGGGATTGGACCGGTTCCGGATGGAGCGTGGTCCCGAGCGGAATGTCGATGAAGTGGTAGGTCTTCGAGCCGAGCTTGCCGCCACCGATCGCGGTGAACTGCCCGGACGCCACGGTCCCGAACCCGTTCGATGTGACGCTCCAGTGCACGACCGTTCCGTTGACGAAGCGGTTGTATCCGAGGTGCAGGGTCGTGCAATGTAGGAAGGTCGCCGCGAAGATGTTTCCGGGCAGGGTCGGAGCGGCGTAGGTGATGGTCACCGCGCCGTTGCCGGACCGGACCCCGGCCTGGTTCGTCTGACCCGTCGCCGCCGCGGCCACGAATCCCGAACCGCCACCGCCACCGGCGCCGATCTGGGTCGGAGTGGTGCCGAGGACGACCTCCTGAGCCGAGCCGCCCCCGCCGCCGAAGTAACCGCCGCCGCCGCCCCCGCCGAAGAAGGTCAGCGGGACGAGCGGGGTCGTGCAGCTCGCGCTCCCACCGTTTCCGCCCGCGCCCGAGCTGCCGTCGCCACCGTTGGTCGACGCCAACGGAGTGGATGCGCAACTACTGGTGCCGCCGGTTCCACCTTGCGTAGATCCGCCGCCCGTGCACTGGCCGGGGTCGCAGCCGCTACCGTCGCCGCCGCTGGGTCCGCCGCCGGTACCGCCCCCTTGTAGCGCGAAGGGGCCGCCGACACCGCCGCCGCCGCCGGCGACGATGATGCGGTTGGTGAGTGCGGTCCCGCCCCGACGGACGTCCGACGCTCCCCCACCGCCGCCGCTGTTGAACTCACTCGTGGGGCCGACGCCACCACTGCCGCCACCGTTGTAGCCCCCGGCCGTGGTCGCTTGGCCGCCGACTCGGACGGTAAGTGTCTCCGCGGGCGTCACCGTGAAGGTGCCTTTGACGTGCCCACCCAGACCATCGGACGCGCCGTTCAACCCGCCTTGCGCGCCCCACGTCTCGATGGTCACCGATGTCACTGCGGTCGGTACGACGAAGCTCTGCGGTGTGCCGTCGCTGCCGTTGGTGCCGTTGTACGAGAACGTGCACGTCACCTGCGAGCTGACCGTCGCACATGCGGCCGCGGAAGCCGTCACCGGCGACGCCGCGACGAGCAGCGCGCCGATGAGCACGCCGCTCCCGAGCGCGGAGATACTCGCCGTCGTGCGACGCCGAAGCTCGAACCCTTTGATCGCCATGTGCAACCCCCGCGTTTCCGGCACGCCACATACCGGCCGCCCGCTCGTGCCGGGTTTACACGGCTGCGCATGCCTCCGTCAACGAAACCGCGTCACATGACAACCGGTCCCGAGCGCTGTGGACGGGCATATGACCTATCGGCTTCTACGGCGGACAAATCGTCCATTCGCTGTCGCGTTCGACCGAAGATCGTGGACCAGGCCGCGCAACTGTTCCGTACCCTGTCCCGCCCGTGCGATCTCGTATAGCTTGCGTGCGGTCGGGGGACGCTTCTTCAGCGTACGGCGGAGTGGAGGTGCGGGAAATGGGCGGCGCGGGGATTCGGGCTGTGTCGGTTTCGGCAAGGCGACCTGGCGGGTGGGCGCGTGCGCGCGCCGCCGTGTCCGTCGCGGCCGTCGCCGTACTGGGAAGTGCCGGCTTGGTGGCCGCGACTTCGTCGACGGCGGGTGCGCTCGGTCCGAACGCGATTCGTGCGGGCTTCAATACGTCGACATTCGCAGGCAACGACGACGGATCGACCACGGTTGCGTTGCCGTTCTCCGTTCACTTCTTCTCGGGAACCTTCAGCCAGTTGTTCTTGAACAACAACGGCAACGTCACCTTCGACTCGGCTCTTTCCACTTTCACGCCGTTCGACCTGTCCACAGCCAATCGGGTGATCATCGCGCCGTTCTTCGCCGACGTGGACACCCGCGTCGGAAATGCAGCGACCTACGGGACGGGTACGGTCAACGGACACAACGCGTGGGGCGTCAACTGGCCCGGGGTCGGCTGCTTCGACTCGAACGATTCGGTGCTGAACTACTTCCAGATGGTCCTGATCGACCGCTCGGACGTCGCGGCGGGCGACTTCGACGTCGAGTTCAACTACGACCAGATCCAATGGGAGGCGGGCACAGCAAGCGGAGGCGACGGGAACTGCTTGGGCGGAAGCTCGGCGCGTGCCGGATATTCCGACGGCACGGCGGCCAATACCTTCGAGCTGCCCGGCTCGGCCGTCAACGGCGCGTTCCTCGACTCGAACGCAACGACCGGTCTCGTGCACAACGACCTCAACACCTCCCAACTCGGTCGCTACATCTTCTCGGTGCGCGCCGGACAGACCAGAACGTCCACGTCGCTGACCACGTCGTTGAGCGGAGGCAATCACTCCGGCACTTCGATCAGCGTGCCCACCGGCATCGCCGTGACCGACTCGGCAACCCTGTCGGGAAGCAACGCCTCGGGCGCGAGCGGCACCGTCACGTACACCGTGTTCTCCGACAGCGGGTGCACGCAGGCAGTCGCGGACGGCGGCACCAAGGACGTGGGCGAAGGGGGCTCCGTTCCGGACTCCGATCCGGTCACGCTCGCGGCGACCGGCACCTACCGCTGGCAGGCCAGCTACAGCGGCGACGACGCCAACGCGCCGTCTACGAGCACCTGCGGTGGCGAGGTCGAGACGGTGACCCCGCCGCTCAGCACTTCGATTGCCGGGTCTCCCAACCCGGTCAGCGCCGGGAACGACGTCAAGTACACCGTCACGGTGCACAACAACGGCGGGGCGGCCGTCTCGAGCGTGAAAATTACCGACACTTTGCCCGCCACGACCACCTTCGTATCGGCGTCGGCGCCGTTCGGATGCACGGGTACCGGACCCGTAACATGCACGCTCGGCACCATCGCCGCGGGTGGTTCCGCCTCGGCGAAGATCATCGTGAAGACCGCGAGCGGGTCGGGGGGCACGACGGTCACCGACTCGGCGACGACATCGCCCGGCGGCGGCCACGCCAGCACGAACACCAACATCGTCACTCCCACGCCGGGGACGACGACCGGTTTCGTGCCGCCGGGCGGCTCGATCGACACCGGTGGCAACAACCCTGCCCACCTGTCCCTCCCCAACACCGGAACGGGCGCGACGATCACGTTGAGGCAGGTGCCGACGGGGAACACGTTCTGCAACGGTCCGTGCAACGGAACCGCGACGTTCATCTCCAACTTCCCCGGATACAGCGACCCGGCACATCCCATCGACCTCAAGCTCACGTTCGCGGACGGCAGCCTCGCCGCAGCCCGCAACGACTTCGCGATGTCGACGATCTACAAGGTCCGCGACAACGAGACGGTCGGCGTACCCGTCCCCGACTGCAACGACAACCCCAACTGGACCCCGGCTCAGATGCAAGCGGCGGCGAATCGGCGCCTCCTGCGGGTCGGCACACAGAGCGGGATCGCCAACCCGGCGCCTTGCGTCGACAGCCGCAGCATCACGAAGGTCTCCAACACGCAATACAAGGTGACCTTCGAGATCCTGTATCTCTCGGACGACGGCGGCTTCGCGAGGAAGTAGTCACGAAGCGCGGTAAATAATGACGACCAGGCGGGTCAGTGGTCCCGCGGGATCATCAGGTCTTGGCGTGCGGAGAGCTATGGGGCTTCGTGGGCAGGTGCGCGATCGTCGGACGCAACGCGACCTCGTCTGGATCGGGCCTCGGGATCACACGCCGCCGGGTCGACGAAGTCGTCCGGCAGGGCGAAGCCACCACGGCGCTCGGCCGGTTCGCGGCGTCGAGAACGTGGACGGAGGCCACCGGCCCGGGCTCGGCCTGGATGGTGTGCGACTCGACCGGGCAGGGATGCTCGGCGATGTGGCGCAGCATGTCGAGGGCGCGGGCGCGCTGTAACAACGCATCGTTGCCGCGCAGCCTCGGTCGTCGACTGCCCAGACCGGCGATCAGCAGCAGCGTTGCGGCGACGGCGAAGACGAGCGTCAGGGGCGACATCATGCTCATCTTGGCGACGAGATCGCTTCGCTCATAGTTGCCGGTGTCATTGTCATTCATCAGAGTGCCGAGCGCCATAGGCCGAACGCCATAGAGATGAGCGCCGTCTCGAAACGTCGTGACGCGACGATGCCTCCCGCGGGCGGCTGGGGAGGCATCGTCGTAGCCGGGGCGTACGCGAGAATCGCTGAGTCGCCCGGTGAAGTGCTACCCAGAAAGACCACGGATCCAACCCGCCTTGGCGTGAGTCTCCGTGCGCAAGGGAGCGTTGGCTCGATCATGATGTCGCCCTCGTCTGGGAGGATCTCGCATGACTACCCCGCTGCTCGGCATTCGCACCGTCATCTACCCGGCGCCCGATCTCGAAGCCGCAAAGGCTTGGTGGACCGCCCTCCTCGGAGTCGCCCCCTACTTCGACGAGGCGTTCTACGTCGGGTTCAGTGTCGGCGGCTACGAGCTCGGATTGCTCCCCACCGCCGACCCGGCCGACGGCGCGCTCACCTACTGGGGAGTCGCCGACGTCAGCGCCGCCGTTGCCGCGTCAACCGCGCAAGGCGCGACCGAACATACGCCCGCGGCAGAGGTCGGCGACGACATCGTCACGGCCACGGTACGAACCCCGCAGGGCACCATCGTCGGCTTCATCTACAACCCCCAATTCAGCCCGACTGAACGCCGTCCTTCGCCGGGTTGACGGCCGTCGGGGTTACCTGCGGGAGCTCCGAGCCCGCTTGTCGCTTCCGCCGACACCATGTTTGGTGACATCAGAGATCCCGGCGTCATGGCGTACGAGTCAGCCGCGGTGTGTCGACGTGGAAACGTGTTGACCGGCTGTCTTGAACGTCACCCGTCAGTTCAACAGCCTGGGTCTCGGGTCACCTCGTAGTTGGTGATCACACCTTTGATGGTCCAAGAGAATCGCACGTGAGTGTGGCTCGATACGGAATCGGGCTTCAAGGTCACGCCCAGCGGCATGGTGAGGAAATGGTACGTGCGCCCACCGGCGAGCGTCGTGAACGAACCGGCCGCGAGCGTTCCGGTGCCAGTCTGATTGACTCGCCAATCCACAACGATGCCCGCCGGGAAGTAGTTGTATCCGACGTGCAGATTGATGCACGATTTCAGAGTCACTGCGAAGATGTTGGGTGAGTGGAAGATGGTTGCGGCCGATGCCTCGATCAGTGTCTGATTGTTGCTGCCCGTGAAGTAGTAGCCGGCGGCAGTGCAGGTTGTCGGGCCGGTACAAGCCACCCCCTCCAAGATGTTTCCTTCGGAGGGCGAGGGGTTGGGACTGGGGACGATCGACCATGCCGATCCGTTCCACGCCTCGATCAGTGTCAGATCGGGCCCGAGATTGGGGGGTCCAGCGTTGTAACGGCCGACCGCGACGCACGTTGCTGCGTTGCTGCACGCGACCCCGGACAGGTCGTTGTCATGGGTCGGTGAAGTGTTGGGGCTCGGCACGATCGACCATGTCGAGCCGTTCCACGACTCGATCAGTGTCTGATTGGCGCTGCCGGTGATGTTGGAGCCGACCGCCATGCACGCCGACGCGCCACTACACGACACTCCGGCGAGGTAGTTGTTCGCCGAGCGGTTGGGACTCGACACGATCGACCATGTCGAGCCGTTCCACGACTCGATCAACGTCTGACCGAGGCTGCTTCCGGACTGATACGAGGCGCCGACCGCGACACAGGCCGCCGCACTGCGACATGACACCCCATTCAAGTTATTGTCCTTGGAAGAGACGTTGGGGCTCGCCACGATCGACCACACCGATCCGTTCCACGACTCGATCAGCGTCTGTCCGTTGCCGCCGTCGCCGACCGCGACGCACGCCGCCGGGCCGGTGCATGACACCCCGTTCAACTGGCTACTCAGGGGTCCGACGTTGGGACTCGCAATGATCGACCACACCGACCCGTTCCACGACTCGATCAGCGTCTCGTCGCTCTGCCCGGTGAAGTAGTGGCCGACTGCCATGCACGCCGCCGGGCCGCTACACGACACCGCCGACAAGATGTTCTCGTTGAACGGGTTGGTAGGGGTGGGCGGGACGTTCGGACTCGGCACGCCCGACCACACCGACCCGTCCCACGACTCGATCAACGTGTGAGGCGGGATCGGATTCAGTTGGGGCGGGCCGTGATAGCCGACTGCGACGCAGAACGCCGGGCCGCTACACGACACCCCGTTGAGGACGTTGTCGTCAGTCGATGACGAGTTGGGACTGTGAACAATCGACCAGGAACTACTGGCGGCACCCGCACGAGCGACCGTCGCCGCCTCCGCACTGCCGAGGACCATGACGGCCAAACCGACCCGGACGACGTGCCGCATGCGCACCATTGCAGCCCCTTCCGGCGAGAGCCCGGTTCGCCCCCCGATCACGAGATTCCCGTCACCCTACGGACCTCGCCACCTCGATGTCGAGGGCCGCGCCCGTCCGCCGACGAATCGAAGAACGCGGGCGGCGCCACGGCCGATTTGGGTCGGCCGGGCGTCCGAACGCGTGAAGGACGAAGCACGCGCCGCCGCCAATGACGCTGCGACGCATGCACACGCCCTGTCACGCGAGATCCGCGATACCGCGACCCGTGAGGCCCGGCGGCCGACTCAAGGGGGGTGCTGGTGCGCCGATGAGATAGGGGTGGGATCGAAGACTGCCGCTTCGCTCGCGTCCGCGGCGGACGACGCCGGCGAGGGATCGGTCGGCCAGCGTTTGACGGGCGTGTCCGGTCGCATTGTCGGTCTGTCGATGTTGATCGCTTGTGCTGCCGGCGCCTTGTACTCGCTCGTTGTCCGTCATTTCGCGACGTTCGGCTCGCCAATCAGTGTTGCTTGGCTCATTTTGGTCGTCGGGTATGCGGCGTCCGAGTTGACGGTGGTGCATATCGAGTTCCAGCGCGATGCCCACTCGGTGTCGCTGAATGAGATTCCGCTGGTTTTGGCTTTGGTATTTGCTACTCCGACCCATCTGCTCGTTGCGCATCTTGTCGGGGCTGGTTTCGTTCTCGTGCTGCACCGCCGTCAGGCGGTCCTGAAGCTGGTATTCAACCTGAGCCATTTCGCGCTCGAGGACTGCGTGGCCATCGTGGTCTTTCACGCCGTGACGGGCGGCGCCGTGCGCCTGGGCCCATCCCTTTGGATCGGGGCGGTCGCGGCGACCTTAGCGGCAGCGACGGTGAGCGTTGTCACGGTGAGCGTGGTCATCTGGGTACACCAAAACCAAGTAACCGTTAGTCAGCTGTGGGCGGTTGTGAGCGTCGCGCTCCTCGGCGCGTTGTTCAACGCGTGCACGGGTCTGGTTGCCGTGACCGTCCTTTGGGTGGACGTGCGGGGCGCAGTGTTGCTCGTGGCCGTCGGCGCGATCGTGTGCGTGGCCTACCGGGCATACGCGTCTCTGCGTCAGCGCCACGCAAGCTTGGAGCTGCTGTACCAATTCACCCAAGCCGTCCGCGGTTCCGGCAACGCCGAACAGATCGTCACTGATGTCCTGGCCCAAACCCGAAAGATGGTGCGGGCCGAAGTCGCCGAGCTCGCCATCCTGCCATCCGGCCACAACCAAGGCATCGATTGGCTGATACTCGACAGCGACTCCGATGTCCCGACCCGAACCGTCGAGCCGTCCCTGCACCCGTCGCTCGCGGCGCTCGCGGGAAGTAGCCACCCGGTCGTGGGGGCAAAGACAGAACGCGACCCCCGAATCCGGGCGCACCTCGCGCAGCGCGGCTACCGCGACTGCATCGTGGCTCCATTGGTCGTCGACGGCCAGGTCATCGGGATCCTGACGGTCGCCAACCGGCTCGGCGACGTGAGCACCTTCGATGCACAAGACGGACGGCTGTTTGAAACGATCGCCGCGCACACCAGCATCACCCTGCAGAACGCGCGGCTGGTCGATCGCCTTCGCCACGAGGCCTTGCACGACAATCTCACCGGCCTCCCGAACCGCGTGTTGTTCCAGCAGCGGCTAGCCGACTTCCTCGCCCGCCAGCGCCCAACCGACCCGCAAATCGCCGTCATGTTGATCGACCTGGATCGGTTCAAGGAGATCAACGACACGCTCGGCCACGCCACCGGCGACCTCCTCCTCCAGGAGGTCGCGGCCCGCCTTCGCCGCGGCGTCGCCGACCGGGTCACGGTCGCCCGGCTCGGCGGGGACGAGTTCGCCCTCCTCGACCCGACCCAGAGCGGACCGGAGGAGGCGGTCGCACTCGCCAAGGGTCTGCGTGAGGAGCTGCACCGGCCCTTCGCCTACGAAGATCTCGAGCTCGAGGTCAGCGCCACCATCGGCGTGGCCGTCGCGCCGGGCAACGGCCGCGACGCCTCGACTCTCCTCCGCCGGGCCGATGTCGCCATGTACGCGGCCAAGAACACGGCAACGGGGGTTGCCGCGTACGGCGAGAACCTTGACGAGCACAGCCCCCGCAAGCTCGCCCTCGTCGGCGAACTGCGCAGCGTGATTGACAACGACGGACTTGAACTGAACTACCAGCCGAAAGTGGAGATGGCCACCGGACGGGTGATCGGCGTCGAGGCCCTCGTGCGTTGGCCCCACCCCGTCGAGGGTCTCGTGCCGCCCGACGAGTTCGTGCCCATCGCCGAGCGCACCGGACTGATCGGACCGATGACCGATTTCGTGCTCCGCACGGCACTGGCCCAGTGCCGAAGGTGGGGCGAGGCCGGTCACGACCTGTCGGTCGCGGTGAACCTCTCGGCCCGAAGCCTGCTCGACGTCGACCTCGTCGACGACATCGCCCGGGCGCTGCGCGTATCCGGCGTGGATGCTTCCAAGCTCGTGTTGGAGATCACCGAGACGAGCGTCATGTCCGACGCCGAATATGCAATGCACGTCCTCAACCGACTCTCGGCAATGGGGCTCACCCTGGCCATCGACGACTTCGGAACCGGATACTCGTCGCTCTCGTACCTCAAGCGCCTTCCCGTCGACGAGATCAAGATCGACAAGTCGTTCGTCCTCAACATGCAACAAGACGACAACGACGCCGTCATCGCCCGCTCCATCATCGACCTCGCGCGCAACCTGGGTCTGCGGGTCGTCGCCGAAGGCGTCGAAACAACGTCCACCTGGAATGCCCTGCACGACATGGGTTGCGACATCGCCCAGGGCTACGTCATCAGCCGCCCCCTACCCTCCGACCAACTCAGCGCCTGGCTCGAAACGGTGACACCCACCCGACTCGAGTTCGCCCGATGACGGGACTCGTCCCGGTCTTACGCACCGATCGGCTCGTCCTGCGGGCCTTCACCCGCGACGACTTCGAGCCATTCGCCCAGATCGTCTCCGATCCCGAGGTCGTCCAATACCTCGACGCCGGCGCCCCCATCAGCCGCGAAGAATGCTGGCGGGGCATGGCACTCTTCATCGGGCACTGGCACCTCCGCGGCTACGGCTGGTGGGCCGTCGAGGACCGCCGCAGCCGCGACTTCCTCGGACGCATCGGCCTGTACAACCCCGAAGGCTGGCCCGGCATCGAAATCGGATGGCTCCTGCGCCGAGACAAGTGGGGCGCCGGCCTCGCCACCGAAGGCGCGACCGCAGCCCTCACCTTCGCGTTCGACGTCGTCGGCGCCACCCACGTGATCAGCCTCATCGATGTGCGAAATACCCGCTCCATCCGGGTCGCCGAAAAAATCGGCGAGCGCTACGAACACGACACGAACCACAGCGGCAGGACCCTCGCCGTCTACGGCACCCATCAGCGGTCGCCGTTCACCCAGTAACGCCCTATCGGACTCAGGAACCCGAGGTTCTCGGAGGGTCGGGGCTGCGTTCCAACTTTTTTGGCCGACCGCTCAAGCACTTTGCGTGGTCGGCCGATAACTGGGCTGCCGACCGGCGTGTCGGTGGACGAAGCGTTGATCTGCCGACCCGAAGATGGTCGCCTGGGCGGCAGGGAGCTAGTGGCGAACCCGACGTCCTGTTTCTATCCAATGCGCTTCGGCGCTGGGAACAGGGAGTGGGAGTGCGCACACTGAAGCGATCATCGGCGCCGAAGGCGCCCGAGAGCCTCCCGTCGGCTCGACGTATCGTCCGCGGCGTCGAGTGGACACGCCAACAGCTCGCAGTTGTGGCATGTTTGGCGACGATTTCCGCCATGCTCGTGGCGTCGCCGGCGGTGGCCGACGTTGTCGTCTCGGCCCAGTCGCCCGTTCCGGCCGTATCGAGCGGGACGATCCGGGTCGTGGTGAGTCCGGCGAGTCGCCCGGACCCCTACGACGCCGGCCAGGTAGGAGATCCCGCGGCAGATCAAGCGAATACCGACACGCGGAAGAACAAGATGCGGTCAGTGCGCGGGCGCGTCGCTCTCACGGGCCGCGTCGAAAGTGATTTGCCTGCGGTCAGTGGTGTTGCCGTGGACGTCACTCCTGACCAGCTGGCTGCGCTGCGTGCGCAGCCGGATCTTGTCGTCACGCCGGACGTGAGCGTCTCGGTGGCGGACACGTCTTTCGGCGCCGGTCGGGCGCCGGCGGCGGTGTTCCCGCAGACCACCGGCGCGTCGCAGTTGTGGGCCAACGGCACTGACGGCACTGGGGTAGCTGTGGCGGTGCTCGACACCGGCATCGATCGTCTCCCCGATTTCGGCAAACGGCTGGTCGCCGGCGTCGACTTGAGCGGGGAAGGCAACCCCTTCCAAGACAGCTACGGGCACGGGACGTTCGTCGCCGGCCTCATCGCGGGCAACGGCGCCTCGTCCAAGGGCGCCTACCTGGGCGAGGCGCCCGGAGCGAACCTGGTGTCGGTCAAGGTGGCGGGAGCCAGCGGCGTCACTGACCTGGCCACCGTCATCTCCGGCATCAACTGGGTCGTCGCCCATCGCGCCCAGTACGGCATCGGGGTGCTGAATATCTCGCTCGGTGCGATCCCCACCTCGTCAACGGTGCTCAATCCGTTGGACCAGGCGGTCGAGACCGCATGGCAAGCCGGGATCACCGTCGTGACCTCGGCCGGCAACGCCGGACCTTTCAACGGCACGATCCTCTCACCCGGTGACGACCCCTTGGCGATCACCGTCGGTGGCATCGACGACAACGGGTCGACCGATCCGACGGCGGCCACGATGACGACCTTCAGCAGCGTCGGGCCGACGAATGTCGACGGGTGGTTCAAGCCCGATCTGGTGACGTCGGGCCGCTCGGTTGTGAGCCTCCGAGCACCTGGCTCGACGATCGACACGTTGTATCCCTCGGCCGAGGTCGGTAAGGCCAACTTCGTCGGGTCGGGAACCTCGTTCAGTGCCGCGATCGCCAGCGGCGCGGCCGCACTCGTCATCCAAGTCACGAAGACCAAGGTCAAGACTTCGACCCCCCTCACGCCGGACCAGGTCAAGGCACAGCTGTTGGGAACGGCGTCGCCGGGACCCGTTGGCAACCCGATGGTCGACGGGCACGGGGCACTCAACGCCTACGCCGCTGTGAGTCGGCCCGGGCTGCAGCTCACACAGACAGCACCCACGGTCGCAACGCCAATCGGTGGCACGGTCGATCTCAACCAAACGTGGCTGGGTTCCTCCTGGAACGGTTCGAGTTGGAACGGTTCATCGTGGAGTGGGTCGTCGTGGAACGGCTCGAGCTGGAACGGATCCTCCTGGAACGGGTCGAGCTGGAGCGGGTCATCGTGGAATGGCTCGTCGTGGAACGGCTCGAGCTGGAGCGGGTCATCGTGGAGCGGATCTTCGTGGAACGGCTCGAGTTGGAACGGCTCTTCGTGGAGCGGCTCTTCGTGGAGCGGCTCTTCGTGGAGCGGCTCCTCGTGGAGCGGCTCGAGTTGGAACGGCTCGTCATGGAACGGGTCGAGTTGGAATGGTTCCTCTTGGAGCGGCTCTTCCTGGAGCTGATCCCGACTCCCGGGCGTCTCGTCGTGGGCCACAGCGGTTCCAGCCGCTATGGCCCATGACGGTTTTCGTTTCTGCCTCGGAACACGCCTTCTTCCAAATTTCAGCCGAACCGCGGTGTTGCCGATCACCACCCCATGCACAGCATGCTCACGGACCTGACGCCCGTCATCGCTGCCCGCAACCTCCTACGGGCGAACCGCGCGAACGCAAGCGTTGTCGAGCTGATCCAGATCGAATACGCCCTCGAACCCGAAGAAGCACAGCTCGTCCTCGACGCCGCAGGGGCAATGTTGCGTTATGAATATCCGTCTGTGTCCGCCCCAGCGCCTCGGCAGTAACTTTCGCCGCCGATAAGTTCAGCTCCGATGTACCACTGGGCGTGCGAACTACGCAACGGCGACGGGCAAGGCAACGTCGTCACTGACGCGACCCGGTACACGTTCGACACCTACGAGCAAGCGCGGCGCCACGCCGACAACGAAGTCGCTCGAACCCGCGAGCACATCGCGGCAGTTGTATTCTCGCTGCGGCGCCGTGCACCGAATGCCTCGGAGTTCGTACCCGGCCAGGTCCGCGAAAGTTGACTCGGTAACGTAACGGCTCAAAGGCGCAAGGTGCGACTGGCTGGCCGCCGGCGACGTACGCGACGACGAAGGCCGCGTGTCGGTCGAGGTTTTCTGATCAGGTCGTTCGCGTGGGCCCGGCTGGGATCGAACCAGCGACCGAGGGATTATGAAAGGCCATAGTGGCGCGCGACGATGCAGTCGAGAGAAGGCATAGAGCATGCTCAGACGGTGTTCCTCCGGTGTCAAGATGAGCCGCTCGGTCTCGATTCGCAAGGGCATCGGCGAGAACGTCATAGGTCGCTGCGACGCGTCGCAGCCGGCGCCTGATCCACGCGCCCAGATTGCCCGATCGCAGCGTCGTCCGGCGAGAGCAGAGCGGCAGTTATGTATCGCGCACCTAAGGCCGATGTAGCCCGTCACTAAGGAGAAGGCGATCCTCGGCTGGAGTGTCCCCGACCCGCTGGCTGAGATCGGCGACCGCTCCCAAACCAGATTCCCGCGCCCGCGATGATCACGGCTACGAACGCAGCACTCACCTCGATCGTAAGCATCGAGATGCCACTCGAACCCGAAGGCTCGCCCGTAGCTGCGCTCACGACGTGAACGCGCAGCGGAATCGGAAAGTCCGGTCTCGCGACGAAGCCGCGGAGGCGATCGTCATGCGAGACAATGGCCGACCGGGACACGACTACGTACTCGCCGGGATCGGCCACGCTGAACGAACCGCGATAGACACCTTTGCTCATCCGGTGAAGCCGCACCGGAAGGCCCGAATCGTTTCGATCGAGAGGCCAACCACTGCTGTCCGTGCGGGCAGCTGCAAACACTGCGATCTCACCGCTCGCCCAGCCGAACTCATCACTGAGGTCGAACCCGTCTGCGAACCGTACGACCACCTCGACTGGCTGCCCCGCCTGCGGCTCGGCCGTCGACACGCTCACGCTGCCAACCGGAAGGCCCTTCGCGCTCGCAGGCCCGACCGCCACAAGAACGCCCACCGCTGCGACTCCCGCGCACAACATGAGCCTTCGACCGAGCGAACGCATCCTCGGAGAAACCTCCTTTGACCGGAAAGCAGCACGCTCATATTGCCCGCTCTCTGGGACGCTTATGCGAGCGATCTACTTGCCTCGAGCCGCTACAACGATTCCGTCGGCTGGTCCGGTGACGGCGCTCGCACCGTGGGCCGCGAGAATGGCGGCATGGAGCCGTCTGGAGCCGAGCACGCCGAAGCGCGTAATCGTGCGGCGATGCGCGCCGCACCACCGCCGGCAACGCTCTCGTGGATGCTGACGCGCCTCGACGCCGCGCAGATCGTGAGCATCGACGTCATGCGGGGTGGGTCGACCGCGGCGATGCATCGGGTCACAGTTCGTCGCGCCGACGGGACGGAGCTCACTGTCGTGCTTCGGCGTTACGTCGTCGCCGAAGTATTTCGCGAGTCGCCGGCGGTCGCGACGCAAGAGATCGCGGCGCTCGGCCTCGCAGCCGACGCGCCGGTTCCAACGCCCGAGCTCCTCGCCGCCGATCCTGACGCCGATGACACCGACGCGCCGACCGTCGTGATGTCACTCCTCCCGGGCAAGCCTCAGTGGGAATCCAATCGACGAAACGACTGGCTCGACCAACTCGTGGACGCGCTCATCGCCTTCCACGCGATCGAGATCCCCGAGGACGTGAACCTTCCCGCAATCCGCCGCTACGACCAAGCGTCCTACACGCCGCCCAGGTGGGCGGAACGCCCGCGAGGGTGGAAAACCGCAATCGAGGTCTTCCACGAGCCGATCCCCGAGGTCGACGTCGGGTTCGTGCACCGCGATTTTCATCCCGGCAACACCCTCTGGCGGCGCAACGACCTGACCGGCGTGGTCGACTGGCAGGCCGCTTGCCGTGGGCCGGCGTCCATTGACCCCGGCCACCTCCGAATGAACCTGCTGCTCTACAACGCGACCCTCGCAGAAGAACTCCGCGTCACGTGGCAACGTCGGTCGGGACAGACCTACCACCCGTGGGCCGATGTCATGAGCATCATCGGCTTCCTCGACAACCTCCGCGACGATCCCCCCGGCGCCGCAGCCCGCCACGCCATCGAGACCGCGCTCACCGACGCCGTCGGCGCTCTCGGGCGATGAGACCTGAAGACCGCCAGGATTTCATAAGCGTCCCAGAGAGCGGGCATTATGCGCTCCGTCCAGGCTGGGTGTCGTTTAGGCGAATCTGCGCGCTCGGCAAGTCCTGTGGGAGAGCAGCCCGGAAGAGGTCGGTCCGATTCGCATCGAAGGGGGAGGGGTCGGATGATCATCCACACGCGCAACGAGAGCGTGTTCCTCGCTCGCAACATGTTGGGCGACTCCGCTGAACACGACCTGTACGTCTACGTGCCGCGTGGGTATGAAGATTCGGACCGTCGCTATGCAACCGCGTTCCTACTGCATGCGTTCGGAGAGTCCGCGGCGACGGTCGTGAGTCCGGACACGAGCGGCGAGCGATGGCGTCCTCCGATCGAGGACGTCCTCGACCCCGTGTTCGGTCGCATGGGTGTCCCGCCGAT
>JBBQGQ010000014.1:0-97919 GCA_038323195.1 Acidimicrobiia bacterium
ACCAGCATTGACGGCTGGTGTTAACATACCTGCGATGTCCGCCTCCTACCTCCTCGTAGTAGTTACGTAGCGCCCGGCCCGCTCTCGCGCGCCGTGCGCTACCTCGCCCCTCGCCGCCGCGAGGGGTTTTTCATGCCCGGACTCGTCCGAAGAGAAAACCGTGAAGAGGAACCCATGAAGCTGACCGGAGCCCAGGCCCTCATCAAGAGCCTCGAGATGGAGCAGGTGGAGGTCATGTTCGGCCTTCCGGGCGGAGCGATCCTGCCCGTCTACGACCCGCTCATCGACTCCTCGATCCGCCACATCCTCGTACGCCACGAGCAGGGCGCGGGCCACATGGCGAGCGGCTACGCGCACGCGACCGGTCGCCCCGGCGTCGCCATGGTGACGAGCGGCCCGGCCGCGACCAACATCGTCACGCCGCTGTGCGACGCGTACATGGACTCGGTGCCGATCGTCGTCATCACCGGCCAGGTCGCGTACTCCGTGATCGGAACCGACGCCTTCCAAGAGGCCGACACGGTGGGCATCACGATGCCGGTCACGAAGCACAACTGGTTGATCAGCGACGCGCAGGACATCCCGCGCGTCGTGCGCGAGGCGTTCCACGTCGCGACGACCGGACGGCCGGGACCGGTGCTCATCGATCTCCCGAAGGACGTCGCCAACGCGCCGATGGAGTGGTACTGGCCGGAGAAGGTCGACCTTCCCGGCTACAAGCCGAACGTGAAGGGTCATCCGCGGCAGATCAAGGACGCGGCGCGCCTGATCAACGAGGCGAGCCGGCCGGTCATCTACGCGGGTGGCGGCATCATGAACTCCGGCGCTTCCCGCGCGTTGCGAGAGCTCGCGGAGCTGACCGGAATTCCCACCGTCACCACGCTGATGGGCCGCGGTGCACTTCCCGACGGGCACCCGCTGTGTCTCGGCATGCCGGGCATGCACGGCAACTACACCGCGGTCACGTCGATGCAGAAGGCCGACCTCCTGGTGACGCTGGGTGCCCGCTTCGACGACCGGGTCACGGGCAAGGTCTCGACGTTCGCGCCCGATGCCAAGATCATCCACGTCGACATCGATCCGGCCGAGCTCGGCAAGGTGCGGTTCGCCGACGTGCCGATTGTCGGCGACGTGCGCAGCGTGATCGAAGAGCTGATCAAGGCCGTGAAGGCCGAGCACGCCCGGAACGACCCGCCCGACATCGCGCCCTGGATCGCGCAGATCCGCGACTGGCAGGACCGCTACCCGCTCAAGTACACGCAGGAGGAAGGCGGGCCGCTCAAGCCGCAGTTCGTCATCGAGCGTCTCCGCGACAACACACCCGACGACTGCATCCTCGTCGCGGGTGTCGGCCAGCACCAGATGTGGGCGAGCCAGCTGTGGAAGTTCAAGCTCCCGAACACCTGGGTCAACTCGGGCGGGCTCGGCACGATGGGCTACGCCGTCCCGGCCGCGGTCGGCGCGAAGGTCGGTCGTCCGGATCGCATGGTCTGGGCCATCGACGGCGACGGTTGCTTTCAGATGACCGCGCAGGAGCTCGTGACCGCGTCGGCGGAGCGCATCCCGGTGAAGATCGCGATCCTGAACAACGCGTACCTCGGGATGGTGCGGCAGTGGCAGGAGCTCTTCTACGAGGAGCGTTACAGCGAGGTGTACCTGTCGCCCGACCTGCCCGACTACGTGAAATGGGCCGAGGCGATGGGCTGCATCGGCATGCGCGTCGACAACGCCGACGACGTCGTGGCCACGATCGAGAAGGCCAACGAGATCGACGATCGTCCGGTCGTGATCGACTTCCGCACCGACTGGCGCGAGAAGGTGTACCCGATGGTGGCCGCGGGTGCGTCGAACGACGACATCATCCTCGGCCCGGAGTTCGGGGAGGGCGGGCGATGACGAGCCGGTCGCCGCATCACATCCTGACCGTCACCGTCGAGAACAAGCCGGGAGTGTTGTCGCGCGTCGCCGGTCTGTTCTCCCGGCGGGCGTTCAACATCGTGTCGCTCGCGGTCAGCCCGACCGACGACGACCGCTTCTCGCGCATGACCATCGTGGTCGACGCGGAGTCCGCGCCGCTCGAGCAGGTCGTGAAGCAGCTCAACAAGCTGATCCCCGTGATCAAGATCACCGAGGTTCCGCCCGCGGAGGGCGTCGAGCGCGAGCTCATGCTCGTCATCGTCAAGGCCGCGGCGGAGACCCGCAGCCAAGTCACCGAGCTGACCGCCATCTTCGAGGCCAAGATCGTCGACGTCGGCTACGAGGCGATGACGATCATGGTCGTCGGTGAGCCCGAGAAGCTCGATGCGTTCAGCGACCTCGTCAAACCCTTCGGCATCGTCGAGTTGCAGCGCACCGGCCGTATCGCCTTGCCGAAACTCGCCCGCGAGTCCACCCGCCTCCGTTCGGTCAAGACCGCGCGAGGCTGATTTCCGTTTCCCGCGGTCATTGGCGACACTGGTTACCGCGCCCACACGAGGAGACTTCGTTCGATGCCTGCCACCGTTTACTACGAGAACGATGCCGACCTCGGCCTCATTGCCGACAAGCTCGTCGCGATCCTCGGCTACGGCTCGCAAGGCCACGCGCACGCGCTGAACCTCAAGGACTCGGGTGTCGACGTCGTCGTCGGGCTCCGGGCCGGTTCGAAGTCGAAGGCCAAAGCCGAAGCGGCGGGTCTGCGGGTGCTCCCGACCGCCGACGCCGTGCGCGAGGCCGACATCGTCATGGTGCTGCTGCCCGACACCGAGCAGAAGAAGGTCTACGAGGCCGACATCGCGCCGAACCTGGTCGACGGGAACTCGCTCGCGTTCGCGCACGGCTTCAACATCCACTTCGACCAGATCGCCCCGCCCGCCGGCGTCGACGTCTGGATGATCGCGCCGAAGGGCCCCGGTCACCTCGTCCGCCGCACGTATGACGAGGGCGGCGGCGTGCCGTGTCTCGTCGCGGTGCACAACGACGCGACGGGCAAGGCCAAGCAGACGGGGCTCGCGTACGCGAAGGGCATCGGCGGCACGCGCGCCGGAGTGCTCGACACGACGTTCGCCGAAGAGACCGAGACCGATCTGTTCGGCGAGCAGGTGGTGCTCTGCGGCGGACTCGTCGAGCTGATCCGCAACGGCTACGAGACGCTGGTCGAGGCCGGCTACCAGCCGGAGAGCGCGTACTTCGAGACCCTGCACGAGGTGAAGCTGATCGTCGACCTCATCTACGAGGGCGGCATCGCGGCGATGAACTACTCGATCAGCGACACCGCCGAGTACGGCGAGATGTCCCGCGGGCCGCGCATCGTCAGTCCGCAGACCAAGGCGGAGATGCAGAAGATCCTCGGCGAGATCCAGTCGGGCGACTTTGCCCGGGAGTGGATCGCCGAGAACGAGAACGGTCGTCCGAACTTCAATCGCATGCGCGACGCGGCGGCGAAGCACCCGATCGAGAAGGTCGGCGCCGAGCTGCGTTCGATGATGCCGTGGATCGCGGCCGGGAAGCAGCGCGTCCAGGACGTCTCCGGCGGCTGACGACCGACGCCGTCACGCGCTTCAGCTGAGTCAGGCGAGTCAGCTGAGTCAGGCGAGTCAGGCGAGTTAGATGATCTTGATCGCGTCGAGGACGCGCGCGGCGTAGGCCTGATCGCCTTCGACCTTCACGAGGTCGCGCCACGGCGCCCGCCTCGTTCCCCAGATGACGAAGTCGTGGTCGGTGCCGTGCACCGTCGCCGCGGCATCGCGGCTCGCGCCCTCGCGGAGGCTGACCCGACCCTCGTCACCTCCGGGCGCGATCGTCCAGGTGCCGCCGCCGGGACCGTCGAGCTCGAGCACGATGGGCCGGTCGACGATGCCGCGGAGCGCATCGGCGCACATCCACGGCAGGCCCGCGAGCATCCATTCGATCGTCGGGCGCAGGCGCATCTCGTCGCGCGGCGGTTGCGGGCGATCGATCGAACCGTTCGGCGTCAGGATGTCGTTGCGCAGGTGCGTATAGCCGTCGAACAAGAAGGTGCTGGGCAGGATCGACATCGGATGGGTCCCGAGCTCACCCATCGGCAGCATCGTCTCCGACAGCGGCGCGTCCTGCACGCTCGCGAACACGTTCGCGGCCTGCTCGCTGTACGACTCGTACTCCTCGAGCACGGCTTCGATCGGCCACGACCGTCGTTCGGCGACCGCCGGCTCCATGGCTCGCTCGGTGTCATCCGTGGTGTTCGGCAGGAAGGCCGGGTCGATGACGCCGTGCAGCGTGCAGGCCATGTGGCCGACGACGTCGCGCACTGTCCAGCCCGCACACGCGGACGGCAACAGCCACTCTTCGGCCGTGATCCCTTTCGCGACCGTCAGGATCGCCTCGCGCTCGGCGCGAAATCCGTCGACTGCCAGCTGACTCACGAGGCCCCCTCTAGCTCCTCGGAACCTGTGACCACGGCAGGTCCCGGTCGACACGCGGTTCGCCCGGCAGACCCAGGATGCGCTCGCCGAGGATATTGCGCATGATCTCCGACGTGCCACCCTCGATCGAGTTGGCCCGCGCCCGCAGGAACATCTTGCGGGACGAGCCGAGCGGTGCCTCGAGCCCGGCTTCGTCGGGACGCGTGAACGCGTAGTCGTAGCCGACGATGCCATCGGCGCCGAGGAGGTCGACGCACAGTTCGTACGTCGCCTTGTTCATGTTGGCGAGTGCGAGCTTGGCGATCGAGCCCTCCGGGCCGGGGTTCCCGGCCCGGGCCTTGGCGGCGGCACGCTGGTTGGTGTAGCGGAGCACCTCGCTCTCGATCCACAGGCGCGCGATGCGATCGCGATTCACGGGGTCGCGGTCCGGCGCGGGACGCTTGCTCCAGAGGTCGAGTGCCTCCTGGATCCCCGAGACGCGCTTGCTCGCGCCACCACCGCCGCTCGCGGCCCCGATGGTTGTGCGCTCGTTCATCAGCGTGGTCATGGAGACGCGCCAACCGTCGCCGATGTCGCCGATGCGATCGGCGTCGGCAATGCGCGTGTCGGTGAGATACACCTCGTTGAACTCGGCCTCACCGGTGATCTGGCGCAGCGGTCGTACCTCGACCCCGGCCGCATGCATGTCGATCATGAAGTAGGTGAGGCCCTTGTGCTTCGGGAGGTCCGGATCGGTACGCGCGACGAGCATGCCGCGATCGGCGAGGTGCGCGAGCGTGTTCCAGACCTTCTGGCCGTTGACGACCCACTCGTCGCCGTCGTGCACGGCACGGGTCGCGAGGCCCGCGAGGTCCGAGCCCGCGCCGGGCTCGGAGAAGAGCTGGCACCAGATCTCCTCGCCCGTGAACATCGGCCGCAGGGCGCGGCGGCGGAGATCGTCGCTTCCGTGGGTCACGACCGTCGGGCCCGCGAGCGAGAGACCGAAGAAGAGCGTGCCGTGCGGAGGCGCGGCGCCGGCCTCGCGGAGGCGACGGTCGATGTGCCGCTGCATGATCGGCGGGAGATTCAGGCCGCCGAACCCCTCCTGGAAATGCACCCACGCCAGTCCCCGGTCGTACTGCGCGCCGCGAAAGGTGGCGGGGTCGGTGCGCTTCGGGTCGTGCGCAGCCAGCAGATCGTCGATCAACGCATCGACGCGGCTGAGGTCGTTGTCGGCCATGGTCTGAGCGTAACGTCATCCCGTGCACGGCGTGCTGGCGGTCGATCAGCCCGACCTGTTCTACGCCCGCCAGCAAATGGCTTTCTCGCTCGGCGCGCACATCGTGCTGGCCTGCATAGGGATGTCCGTTCCCTTCCTCGTCGTGCTCGCCGAATGGAAAGGACAGCGCACCGGCGATCTCGTCTACGCCACACTCGCGCGCCGGTGGGCGAAGGTGATGGGTGTGCTGTTCGCAGTCGGGGCGGTGTCGGGGACGATCCTGTCGTTCGAGTTCGGAATCCTGTGGCCGCGCTGGATGGGACGCTTCGGCGACGTGATGGGGTTGCCCTTCGCGATCGAGGGCTTCGCCTTCTTCCTGGAGGCGATCTTCATCGGGATCTACCTCTACGGCTGGGACCGATTGCCGCCGCGCGTCCACCTGTGGGCCGGCGTCCCGATCGGCATCGCCGGCGTCGCGTCCGCGTTCTTCGTCGTGGCCGCGAACGGTTGGATGAACGACCCGACCGGATTCACCCTCGACGCGAGCGGCAACGTCACCCACGTGAACCCGTGGAGCGCGCTGTTCAACTCTGCGCTCTGGCCCGAGGCGATCCACATGATCCTCGCCGCGTTCATCGTCGGCGGATGTCTCGTCGCGATGCCGTACGGGTGGGCGATGTTGCGCGGGCGCCGGACGCGCTACGTACGCGTCGGACTGCTGCTGCCGTTGACGGTCGCGATGCTCGCGGCACCGTTGCAGGTGGTCGCCGGGGATTGGGCCGCGCGCCACGTGGCCCAGCACCAGCCGACGAAGCTCGCGGCGATGGAAGGCCTGTACGAGACGACCAAGGGCGCGCCGTACCACCTGGGTGGCGTATACGTCGACAACAAGGTGAAGGGCGGCATACCCGTGCCGGACCTGTTGTCGATCCTCGCGTTCCACGATCCGAACGCGGTGGTCACCGGACTCGCCGCGGTGCCATCCGCCGACCGCCCGCCGGTCAACGTTGTGCGCACGGCCTTCCAGCTCATGGTCGCGATCGGCACCGCGATGCTCGGGCTCGGATTGTGGATGTTGGTGGCGTGGCGCCGACGGCGCAGCATTCCCCGATCGCGGTGGTTCCCGCGCGTTGTCGTGCTGGCGGGACCCGCGTCGGTCGTCGCCCTCGAATGCGGGTGGGTGACGACCGAAGTCGGCCGCCAACCCTGGATCGTCTGGCAGGTCATGCGGGTGCGCGACGCGGTTACCGACGCGCCGAACATCCGTTTCGGCTACTACCTCTTGCTCGTCGTCTACGCGTTCATGGCCGTGTTCACGGTGGTCGTACTGCGGCGCCTCGTGCGCGCGCCGCTGCCGGCCGAGCTCGGCGGCCCGGGTGAGCCGGGCGAGGAGACATGACGTGAATTTGCCCGACGTGTGCGCGGCGGTGATGTTCGTCGGGATCATCCTCTACGCGCTGCTCGCAGGCGCCGACTTCGGCGCCGGGTTCTGGGACCTCGTCGCGGGGAGTGACGAGCACGGTGAGCCGACGCGGGCGTTGATCCAGGAGTCGATCGCTCCGGTCTGGGAGGCCAATCACGTCTGGCTGATCTTCGTGCTGGTCACACTGTGGACCGCCTTCCCCACCGCGTTCGCCCCGATCATGTCGACGCTGTACGTGCCACTCACGCTCGCCGCGGTCGGCATCATCTTGCGCGGCGCCGCGTTCGCGTTCCGAAAGGAAGCGGTGACCCATCCGCTGCGCCGGCTGTTCGGGGTCACGTTCGCGTCGTCTTCGGTGCTCACGCCGTTCATGCTCGGGGCGGTGGTGGGCGGGATCGCGTCGGGACGCGTTCCCGTGGGCGAGCAGACCGGCGACGCGCTGCGCAGCTGGCTGAACCCCACGTCGATGCTCGGCGGCGTGATGGCAGTGGTGGTGTGCGCGTTCCTCGCGGCCGTGTATCTCACCGCCGACGCCGACCGGCGCGGCCGGCAGCAGCTGGTCCTGGCCTTCCGACGGCGCGCGATCGGGAGCGCCGTCGTCGCCGGCGTGGTCGCGCTTGTCGGTGTGTTCGTGTTGAAGCACGACGCGCCGGACCTGTTCCACGGTCTGACGCACCGCGGCGCGCCGCTCATCGTGTTCTCCGCGGGAGCGGGCACGGCGACCCTCGTGCTCCTCGCTCGGGCCAAGTACGCGTGGGCGCGGATCTCGGCCGCGCTCGCCGTCGTCGCGGTGCTCGGCGGGTGGGCGACCGGACAATATCCGTACATGCTCGAACGGAGTCTCCGCATCTCCGACGCCGCCGGCGCGCACGCGACGCTCGTCGCGATCCTCGTTGTCTTGGGTGTGGGCTCCGCGTTCCTCGTGCCCGCGCTGGTGTGGTTGTTCGTCCTGATGCAACGGGGTGTGCTCGCGGGCGAGCCGTGAGCCGCTCGCGGTGAATTATTTCGTCGTGGCAATGCCACCGTCGACGGGGATCACCGCGCCCGTGACGTACGCGCCGGCGCGGCTCGCGAGATAGATCGCGACGCCGGCGATGTCGTCGGGGCGGCCGATCCGTCCGAGCGGCGACGAACGCGCGATCGAATCGCCGAAATCGCGGAGCGTCGCGGCCATCATCTTCGACTCGAACGGACCGGGCGCGATGGCGTTGACGGTGATGTTGCGGGGACCGAGCTGGCGCGCGAGATGCCGGGTCAACTGATGGACCGCGGCCTTGCTCGTCGAGTACGCATAGGTCTCCAGCAGCGGAACCTGGATGGCGTCGATCGAGCCGATGTTGATGACGCGTGCGGGATCGTCGGCGGTGCCGGCCGCCTCGAGTGCCGGCACCAGCGCGCGCGTCAGCAGGAACGGCGACTTCGCGTTCAGCGTCATCACCTTGTCCCACGCGTCGGCGGGATAGTCGGCGAGCGGCGCGCCCCAGGTGGCGCCGGCGTTGTTCACGAGGATGTCGAGCCGGGATTCGTGCGGTGCGACCGCCGCGGCCAGGCGCTCGCATTCACCGTCGCGCGACAGGTCGGCCGGAATGCTTGTGCAGGTCCCGATCTTCGAGAGCTCGGCCGCGACCTCGTCGCACACGTCGGCCTTGCGCGACGAGATGTAGACGTGCGCGCCCGCCTCCACGTAGCCGCGGGCGATCATCAGGCCGATGCCCCGGCTGCCGCCCGTGACCAGGGCCGTCTTGCCCGCGATATCGAAGAGTCCTGCCATCGTGCCTCCTGCCGCCTGCCGAGCCGCACCGTGCCGCACCGAGTGGGGCGCCGCGCCGAGCCGCGGGATACTACGGGTGATCCGAGCGGCCGAGCACGACGAACAACCGCAAGACAAGAATGGTCGGAACGGATCCGAGACGCGGGGAGTCGGATGGCGACGGTCGAGGGGACGGCGTGGGAACACGACGTGAAGGCGCGCCTCATCGCCCGCGATCCCGGCGCGCTGACCGAGATGTACGACCAGTTCGGCTCGTACGTGTTCGGCCTCGCGGCCCGGGTGATCGGTGATCGGCGCGCAGCCGAGGACGTCACCCAGGACGTCTTCTTGTCGTTGTGGGAGCGGCCGGAGGCGTTCGATCCCGAGCGCGGGCGGTTGCGTACGTTCGTGGGCACCGTCGCGCACCGCAGAGCCATCGATCTCGTGCGGCGAGAGGAAGCGCGCCGCCGGCGTACCGCGCGCGACGCGGCCGGCGTGCTCCCGATTCCCGATGTCGACGAGTTGGCGATCGCAATCGTCACCGCGGAGCACGTCCGGGCCGAGGTCGGGCAGCTACCGGCCGAGCAACGCGAGGCGATCGAGCTCGCGTACTTCGCCGGCCGCACCTACCGACAGGTCGCCGAGGAGTTGGGGATCCCCGAGGGCACGGCCAAATCGCGCATGCGACTCGGGCTGCGGCGGATCGCCGACGCACTCGCGGCGAAAGGTATGGAGCACACATGGACCTGACCGCCGAGGCGTTCGAAGACCTCGTGGGTGCGTACGCGCTCGACGCGTGCGAGCCCGACGAGGTTGCGGCGATGGAGCGTTACCTCGCCGCGCATCGCGAGGCTGCCGACGAGGTCGAGCGGCTGCGCGAGGTCGCGGCCGGCGTGGGCGCCGCGGGCGCCTCGCGGCCCCCGGTGGCTCTGCGTGAGCGCTTGTTGCACACGGCTGCCGATCGCGTGTCACCGCTCGCGCCCGATGTCGCGTTGCAGAGGGAGACCGATCGCTTCGACTCGTTTCTGAGCACCGTCGAAGAAGGCGACCTCGAAACGCCCACGGAGAACGGTCTCACCGTGCGCGAGCTCGTGCAGCACGTCGAGGCGATCGATCGCGCCTTCGTGGAGGCCGCCGCCGACCCGGCGCATGCGCCCATCGGGCCGGACGAGGTCGAGGTGATCACCGCAAGCGATCTCGCGGCGCGGGTCGGGGAGCCGTTCGCGGAGACGGTGACCCGTTTCCGGCGCAGCCGCGGGCAGCTCGCGGGCCTGCGTGAGCATGTTCCCGCCGATCAGCGCGTGGCCGGGTACCGTCGCGACGACACGCTCGTCATCCGCGCGTTCGAGACGTGGACGCACCACGACGATGTCCGGCGGGCACTCGGCCGCGACGCGGCGCTCCCCGACGCCGAAGTCATGCGCACCATGGCCGAGCTCGCGATGAAATCGCTTCCGCTCGCACTCGCCGTGCGCGGTTCTGCTCGATCGGGGCACACGGCGCGCCTCGTGCTCGACGGCGCGGGCGGCGGTGAGTGGACCATCGCTTGCGCGCCCGGCGAGTCGCCCTCTCCCCGGGCCGACGTCGTCGTGCGGGCCTCGGTGGTCGATTGGTGCCGGCGGTTCGCCGACCGGATCGCGCCCGAGGAGATCGTGATGTCGGTCGAGGGTGACACCGAGCTCGCGGGCGATCTGGTCTCGGCCGCGAACGCGTTCGCCGGTCTGTAGCGCCGGTGCGCGAGGCGAGGCTGCGCAGGCTCAGGAAGCGGCTTCGGTCGGACCCGCCGCGCCGTCGGCCTCCCCAGCCGCGCTGTTCGCTTCCATCTGCTTTTCGACCTCGGCGATCTCGGCAACCTTCGCGTCGATCTGGGCCGGGGCGTCTTCGGGTGCTTCGTTGCGCTTCTGCGCGACCACGAGCGCGCCGATTTCCTGGCACAGGTCGTTGATCTTCTTCTGCAGGCGCACGTCCTCGATCTTCTCCTTGCCGACCGCGGTGGCGTGCTTGGCCTGATCGGCGGCCTTGCCGGCCGCGTCCTTCACCTTGTCGAGAAAACCCATGTCGACCTCCGCGAGACGATGAGCCGCCGAGGCTATCGGAGCGTCAGACCTTTGTAACCGTCCGCGAAACCGGCGGCGCGCAACGCCGCGGCGTGGGGCGATGTGCGTGCCGGCTCGTCGTCGATGCGCTCGATCTGGACCCGCGACAAGCGGCCCTGCTTGTGTGCCTCGACGAGCGCTTCGGCCCAGAGATCGATCGTCGACGTGTCGAAGGTGACGAGCGCCTTGCCGCCGCGTTCGAGGTAGGCCGCGCATTCGCCGTCGACCAGGACGACGTAGGCACCGGCCGATCGGGACGCGCGCGCCGAGGTTCCGGTTCGTTCGGGCCATGACAACGCGGCGCCGTACGGCTGGGCGGGGTCGGTGGCCGCGACCACGAGCACGCGCGACCGGCTCTCGTCGTCGATGGTGCGATGGGCGCGCAACCGATCGACGGCGCCGGGGAGCGCGAATTGCGCGGCGCCGAGTCCGGCCACGAACCAACCGCGCCGCGCCCGTCCCGACTCTTCGAGGGCGCGGAGCACCGGGTACACGCCCGCGAAGCCGCCGCTCGCGCCCTCGGCGCGTACGGCTTCGCGCGTGACGACACCTTGGCGTTCGAGCAACTGCAGCGCCGACGCGTGCGCGCGCTCGGTCGGCGACGGTTCGGGTTCGAGCAGCGGGACGACCAACGACCAGCGGCCCGCGCCCGCGGGTGGGCCGAGTCGGGTCAGTCGCCCGGGATGCGGGCGACCGCGGCCCGACGTCCGGCGCGGCGCGCCCCGGCGCGGGACGCGCAGCGGACCGAAGGTGTCGTTGGTGATCTCGCCGGCCCACACGAGATCCCACAGTGCGGTGATCACGACGTTGTCGTCGGCGATGCCGGTCGCCGCGACGAGGTCGGGCCAGAAGCTCGCACCGGCGCGCAGCAGACGGTCGCGGATTGCATCGTGGATCTCGCCGTCGGGCGCACCCTCGACCGCGGGACGGCTCGCCAGCAGCCGGACCCGGTCGCGGAAGAACACGCGGACGCGGCCGTCGTCGGAACCCAGCGCGCCCGCGCCGATCCAGACGAGCTCTCCGGCCGCACACAGCTGGTCGAGCATGTCGGGCCGGTAACCATCGACCCGCGCCTGCAACACGTCGCGCTCGAGGACCGAGGCGGGGATTGCGGCCCCCTGCAACTGCTCGAGGGCCTCGATCAGCGCGTCGGTACCGCGCCGGCCGCGTCCGACGCCGTGCCAGGCGCTCAGGAACCGCGCGTAGGTGGAGGCGTCGACCGGCTCGATCTCGTGCCGCAGGGCGGCGAGCGAACGGCGGCGCAGGATGCGCAGGACGTTCGCGTCACACCATTCGCGCTCGACGCCACCCGGACGGAACTCGCCGTAAACGACCCGCCCGTCGGCTTCCAGCCGGGTCAGTGATACCCGGGCCCGTTCGAGGGAGATGTCGAAGCGCGCCGTCAGCTCCTCGGTCGTGAACGGCACGTGTGTGCGCGCGTAGCGAGCGACGACGTCGTCGAGGGGTCGTTCGACGGGATCGGTGAAGGCGTCCGGCAAGCCCTGCGGGATCGCCCACCCGAGCGCGTCGCGCAGACGGGCGGCGTCCTCGGCCGCGGCCCATCGCCCGGCGACCTCGATGACGCGCCGTTCGGCGCGTAGCTGGTCGAGCCAGGTTTTCGGATCGCCTGCGCAGCGGGCGGCGACCTCATCGGCGGTGAGCGGCCCGAGATCCGAGAGGAGGTCGTGGAGGTCGTCGGCGTGGCGCGCGTGGCGGGTCGGGACCAATCTCTGCAGCTCCAGTTCGAGCTCGGCGAGCGCTTCGGGGTCGAGGAGCTCGCGCAGCTCCTCCGCGCCCATGAGGTCGCGCAGGAGATCGCGGTCGAGCGCCAGCGCGGTGGCCCGGCGCTCGGCGAGGGGGGCGTCGCCCTCGTACATGTATGCCGCGATCCAGCCGAACAGGAGGGATTGCGCGAACGGCGAGGCGCGTCGGGTCTCTACCGGAACGACCCGTACCTTGCGCGAGCGGATCTCGGTGAGCACCTCGCGCAGCGCCGGCACGTCGAAGACGTCGCGCAGGCACTCACGCGTTGTCTCCAGCAGCATCGGGAACGACGGGAAGCCGCTCGCGACCTCGAGCAGGTCGGCCGCGCGTTGCCGCTGCTGCCACAGGGGGGTGCGCTCACCGGGACGGCGCCGAGGCAGCAGCAACGCCCGCGCCGCGTTCTCGCGGAACCTCGAAGCGAACAGCGACGTGTTCGGCAGTCCCGCCACGAGGAGCTCGTCGATGTCGGCGGGATCGGGCAGGAGGAGATCGGTCGCGACATCGTCGATCGACTCCGGCAACCGCAGGATGATGCCGTCGTCGCTCCAGAGCACCTGCACCGGCAGATCGACGCGCGCGAGCCGCTCTTCGATCACGAGCGCCCACGGCGCGTGAACCCGAGACCCGAAGGGCGTGAGGATGCAGACGCGCCAATCGCCGATCTCGTCGGGGAAGCGCTCGACGACGATGGTGCGGTCGTCGGGGATCGCGCCCGTCGCGTCGGACTGCTCGTCGAGATACATCCGGAGGTTCGACGCGGCCCGGGCGTCGAGGCCGTTTTCTCGCAGCACTGCTTCTGCTTGTGTGCCCGCCATGCCGCGCAGCTCGCGCACGAGTCCGCCCAGCGCGCGGCCGAGCTCGTGGGGCCGGCCGGGGCGGTCACCCTTCCAGAACGGCGTCTTCGCGGGCTCGCCGGGCGCGGGGGTGACGACCACCCGGTCGACGGTGATCTCCTCGATGCGCCAGGTCGACGCGCCGAGCACGAAGCATTCGCCGACGCGGCTCTCGTAGACCATCTCCTCGTCGAGCTCGCCGACTCGGCCGCCGTCGGGCAAGAACACGCCGAAAAGCCCGCGGTCGGGGATCGTGCCGCCGCTCTGCACCGCGACCCGCTGCGCGCCTTCGCGCGCTCGAACGCGACCTTCGATGCGGTCCCAGACGACGCGCGGCCGTAACCCGCTGAAGCGATCGGAGGGATACCGTCCCGCGAGCATGTCGAGGGTCTCGCGGAATGCGTCCTCGGACAGCTCCGAGAAGTTCGCGCACCGGCGGACGAGCGCGTACAGGTCGTCGACGCTCCACTCGTCGATCGCGCACGTCGCGACGATCTGCTGCGCGAGCACGTCGAGCGGGTTGCGCGGATAGCGCATCTCTTCGACGAGTCCTTCGCGCATGCGCCGCACGACGATTGCGGCCTCGAGGAGATCGCCGCGGTACTTCGGGAAGATCTTGCCCGTGCTCGGCTCGCCGACCTGGTGCCCGGCGCGGCCGACGCGCTGTATCCCGCGCGCGACCGAGCCCGGCGACTCGACCAGCACGACGAGATCGACGGTGCCCATGTCGATGCCCAGCTCGAGACTCGACGTGGCGACGATGGCCCGCAGCCGACCTTCCTTCAGCTCCGACTCGACCTGCACGCGCTGCTCGCGTGCGAGTGACCCGTGATGGGCGCGGACGAGCTCTTCGCCCGCGAGCTCGTTGAGGCTCGCGGCGAGCCGTTCGGCCAGGCGCCGCGCGTTGCAGAACACGATCGTGGTGCGATGCGCGCGGATCAGCTCGAGGATGCGCGGGTGCACGTGCGGCCAGATGCTGTGGTTGGGCTCGGGATCGTCGAATCCGAGCGCGTTCGAGGAAGAGCCCGCGGCGGCGGAATGCGCGCCGGGTTCGTTCATGTCGTCGACGGGGACGATCACCTCGACGTCGAGTGACTTGCGCGAGCCGGCATCGACGACGGTGACGGGGCGTTGTCCGTGCTCGCCGTAGCCCCCCAGGAAACGCGCGATCTCGTCGAGTGGCCGCTGGGTCGCCGACAGGCCGATGCGTTGCGGCGGCGTGTCGGTGATCGCCTCCAGCCGCTCCAGCGACAGCATGAGGTGCGCGCCGCGTTTGGTGGGCGCGAGCGCGTGGATCTCGTCGACGATCACCGTCTGCACGCCGCGCAGCGTGTCGCGCGCCCGAGACGTCAGCATGAGGTAGAGCGACTCGGGGGTGGTGATGAGGATGTCGGGCGGATTGCGAACGAGCTGTTGACGTTCCTTGCCGGACGTGTCGCCGGTGCGCATGGCCACGGTCGGCGCGTCGAACGGGGCGCCGAGACGCTCCGCGGCCAGCGTGATCCCCGCGAGGGGCGCGCGCAGATTCTTCTCGACGTCGAACGCGAGGGCGCGCAACGGCGAGACGTAGAGGACGCGACAACGACGGTCCTTGGGAGGCCGCGCCGCGGCGCCGAGCCGGTCGATCGCCCAGAGGAACGCGGCGAGGGTCTTGCCCGACCCGGTGGGGGCGAGCAGGAGCGTGTGGTCTCCGTCGACGATCGCGGGCCAGCCCTTCGCCTGCGCGTCGGTGGGCGCGGCGAAGCTGGTTTCGAACCAGGCCCGCACGGGCGCACTGAAGGGGTCGAGCGCCATAGTCGTCACGGTATCGCCCGTGTGCGACGGCTCAGTCGGCCGCGCGTTCAGCGGCCTCGATTGCGGACCGCACCGCACGGCTCCCGGCCATGGTTCCGTCGAGGTACTGAATCAGCCCGCGCGCCGGCAGCGTGAGCCGGATCCACCTCGGCGCGGTGACCCTGGGGGCCCGCGCCTCGACGCCCGCGGCGATCGACGCGCCGGCCCGCCCGACCGGCACCGGCTTCGTGATGAAGCTCGGGAGCGTGCGGCGCAGTTCGACGACGCCGCGTTTCTCGGCAGTGTCGCGTAGGAGCTTCGTGTCGATGAAGCCGAAGTAGGCGATGCCGACATCGACGGCGGTTCCCGCGAGCTCGACGCGCAAGGACCGGGCGAGCGCCTCGACCGCCGTCTTGCTCATTGCGTAGGGCGCCGAGAGCGCGCCGTTCACGATGGAATACAACGACGCGACAAAGAGGAGATACCCGCCGGATGCGACGAGGGCCGGGAGCGTGGCCCGAACCGTGTTGACGACGCCGTGCAGGTTGACGTCGAGCACGCGATCGAACGCGGCTTCGTCGCCGTTGAGCACCGACTCGACCGGCGGAGCGATCCCCGCGTTCGCGATCACCACGTCGATCCTCCCGAACGACGTGATCACCTGCTCGACCGTTGTCTCCAGTTGCGCCCGATCGGTCACGTCGCCGCGCAGACCGAGCGCACGCACCCCGAGACGGCCCGCCTCGGTCTCCGCCCGGGCCGCGTCGACGTCGACGACGGCAACCCTTGCGCCGCGAGCATGCAGTCGCTGCGCCGCGTCCAGGCCGATGCCACGGGCCCCGCCCGTGACGAACACGACCTTGCCCGCCACGTCCATCTTCGTCATTCGCCCAGGGTACGGCGGGTCAGCGTGTGTCCAGCAGAGCTGCCGTGAACCGCAAGCGCTCGCGCGCGACGGCGGCTTGGTGGACGCGCAGGCGCTCCATGTGTTGCGCGACCGTGCGCGCGCCGGACGGCAGGGGATGGGCGGTGACGAAGGCGACGACGTCGTCGGCCACTCCGTCGTCGACGAGCCAGGTGGTGCCCTCGAACAACCGCGGGATCAGCGAAGGACTGAAGCGATCCCGTACGGTCTGCCAGTTGTCGCGGACGCTCGCCCACACCGCGGGTCCGTGTTCACGGTTGCGGAGCGCGCGCTGGATGACAAAGGGGCCGTTCTGGGCCCGGATCTCGTCCGAGAGTGCGAGATCCGCGGCGCGCAGCACCAACTCCTCCTGCGGGAAGTCGCCGAGCGAGTAGAGGTACCGGAGCTGCTCTTGCGGGTTCGTCGTCTCCGCCGCCCGGGCCACGAATTGCTCGAAGTCGTCGGCGGTCCCGTTGGTCGCGACGACGGCGATCGCCGCCGCCTGGACATCGGGGTCGGCACCTTCGCCATGGTCGTAGATCTCACGGGCGCGTGCGATCGTCTCGGGGTCGGAGGCCGTCGATCCGAGCACGTTGATCAGCAACCCGCGGAGCTGACGCCGGCGCTCGTCGTCGGCTCGTCCGTCCCAGCCCAATCGCTGCATCGCCGGCCGGACGATCGCCGCGATCTCGGCCCGCACGTGGTCGAGCGCGTCGCCGGCGACGAGTCGGGCCGCGGCGCGCAGGTGTCCGATGAGCACGCGCCACACGACCGGATCGGTCTCGCCGACGAATCGGTGCGAACACGCGAGGAACTCGGCGGCCGTCGCGTCGCCCGCGAGAACCGAGGCCCACAGGTCGTCGACGAGCGCGAAGCGCTCGAGGGGCTCGAGTACGCCCGCGTCGAGCAGGCGGTCGCGCCACTCGGCCGGATAGGCGACGCGGTAGAAGCCTTCGCCACCCGCGTTGAGGACCAGCAGCGAACCGTCCGGCACGTCGAGCGCGACGGCATCCGTGTCCGAGAGCAACGACCGGGTCTCGGTGCGCGTGCCGGTGTGGACGCGGGCCAGGACCGGTAGGACCCAGCGCTCGTCGTGTCCGGTGCCTGCGTACGAGAAGCGTCGCTGCTCGAGCCGGTCCCCCTCGATCCACAGCGTCGGGAAACCGGGTTGGAAGATCCAGGTGTCCATGATCCGCCGAACCGGCCGGCCGGTTGCCTCCTCGAGCGCGTCCCACAGGTCGGTCGTCTCGGTGTTCGCGAGCTGGTAGCGCGAGAGATACAGCCGCACGCCCGCGCGGAACGCTTCGGCGCCGAGCCACCGTTCGAGCATGCGGAGCACGGATCCGCCCTTTTGGTAGGTCAGGACGTCGAACATGCCGTCGGCGTCCTCGGGCGTGACGACTTCGTACTCGACGGTGCGGGTGTTCTCGAGCGCGTCGACGTCGAGCGCGGCGGCGCGTCCGAGCGCGAACTCGTCCCATGTCTTCCACTCTGGCTTGTAGGCGTCGACGCCCAGATGCTCCATGAACGTGGCGAAGGCCTCGTTGAGCCAGATGCCGTTCCACCACTTCATCGTCACGAGGTCGCCGAACCACATGTGCGCGATCTCGTGAACGATCGTCAGTGCCGCGCCCGACATCTCGTCGAGCGTCACCGCGTCGGGGTCGAGGAGCAGCCGGGTCTCGCGGAAGGTGACGCAGCCGAGGTTCTCCATCGCGCCGAAGGAGAAGTCGGGGAGTGCGACGAGGTCGCATTTCTCGCCCGGGTACGCGATGCCGTAGTAGTCCGCGAAGAACCTGATCGCGAACGCGCCGACGTCGAGCGCGAACGGGGTGAGATGGCCGCGCCCCGGCACGTGCGCCACCCGAACCGCGACCCCGCCCGCGTCGACGGGCTCGGTTACCTCGAGCGGCCCCACGACCCACGCGACGAGATAGGTCGACATCGGGATCGTCGTCCCGAACCTGATCCGGACGTTGCCGTCGGGAAGCTTCACCCGGTCGATCTCCGGACCGTTCGACAGCGCGAGCAGACCGTCGGCCACGACCAGGGTGATCGCGAAGACGGCCTTGAACTCGGGCTCGTCGAAACACGGGAACGCGGCGCGCGCGTGCGGAGCCTCGAACTGGGTGGCGGCCAGCACGCGCTCCGCTCCCGCTTCGTCGAGGAAGGTGCTGCGGTAGAAGCCCAGCAGGCCGTGGCTGATGGAGCCATCGAATCGCAGCTCGAGGACGGCATCTCCGGCCCGGAGCGGCCGGTCCGCGGTGATCACGACCTGCTCGTGTTCCGCGTCGATCCGCAGCTCGGCGGCGACCGGGGCGCCGCCCTGTTCGAGCGAGGCGAGGGCCACGTCGAGGCCCCGGGCGTGGAGCACGATCGTGTCGGTGGACTCGGTCAGCTCCAACGCGATGACGACCTCGCCCGAGAACGTGGAAGCGTCCAGGTCGGGGACGATCAGCAGCTCGTAGCGGCGCGGACACGTCGTGCGGGGGAGTCGACCGGAGGAGCTCATCGGGGCCGAAGCGTAGGGCTCGCGAGATCGGACTCAGGGGTTGCCGATCGTGACCGATATACGAAGGGTCCGGGACGTCGACGAAAGTGCCCGGCCGCGGGCCTCAACGGAGGCGAGAACCGGGCCTCAACGGAGGCGAGCATCATGGCGACAGCGGACGCAGACGACCTGATCACCGAGGTCACCCAGCTGCCGGTGCAGCCGGGCGCCGCGATGCGGCTCCTCTGGATGCTCGAAGATCCGCGCTCGTCGGCCGCCGACCTCGGTCGGCTCATCGAGTCCGACCCCGCGCTCTCGGAGCAGATCATGCGGCTCGCGAACACCGCGTTCTACGGACTCGCGGGCAACGTCTCGAGCGCGTGGCGGGCGGTGACGGTGCTCGGCCTGACGACGGTACGCGCCATCGCCACGACCGCGGCATTCGACTTGTTCGCGCAGAACAGCCACTCGCTGCCCGACGACTTCTGGCCGCATTCCGTCACGACCGCGGCCGCCGCGGCCGCGATCGCGCGCCGGATCGACATTCAGCCGAACGACGACCAGCCGAACGACGCGTTCAGCGCGGGCCTGCTCCACGACCTCGGCCGAGCCCTCGTGTTCCGCCGTACTCCTCGCCGCTACGACGCGGTGCTCGAACTCCTCGCCGACGACCCCGAGCTCTCCGGTTCGGACGCCGAGCGCATGGAGTTCGGAATGACCCACGCCGAGGTCGGAGCGGCCGCGCTGTCGGTGATGCGTTTTCCCGCGGACGTGGTGGAGGCGATCGGTTCGCACCACACGCCGCCCGGGCGCGTCACGTCACACCTCGGATGCGTGCTCGTCGCCGCGGATGCGCTGGCAATCGAGATCGACGGCATCTCCTCGGAGAAGAACGCGCCGCTGGATGATGCCCTCGTGGCCCTCGCATTGCCGTCCGGGTCGAGGGAGTCGCTGCTCGCCGAAGTGCGCTCCGACCAGGACAACCTGGCCGGCTTCCTCACGGTTCGCTAGTCGGCCGCGTTCAGGATCTCGTCGGCCCACGCGACATCCGGGCGAGGACGACGACGATCGGCCAACGACTGCGGCACGTCGATCTCCATGCGCACGAGCGCGCCGCCGAGCGTCTTGCCCAAGCCGTCGGCGCGCAGCGTTCTCGGTCCGCCGCCGCCGAGCGCGCCTTGCATGACGAAGTTCAGCGCGCGCACGTTCGCAGCTTCGTAGCGGTCGACCCGACCGCGCACCATTGCGCCGAAATGGTCCTTCACGCGCGCCGCCGTCACTTCGCGCACGATGAGCGTGTACGTCTCGTCGTCGTCCGCGAACAGCGCGACGTTCGCGACGTCGCCCTTGTCGCCGGCGCGGTAGCCGCAGAGCTCTCGCAATGCGAGCCGCGCCATGGCTTACCTGACCTCCTCGAGCACCACGCGCACATCTGCGTCGACCACGGACTTGTCGACGAGCGTCGGCCAGATCGACAAGAGCTCGGTCGCGCTCGTTCCCGAGCCGCGACCGGCGCCGGTCATGCCCGCAGGCGGAGCCGAGAGCGTCAGCGGAACGAGCTCGCGACCGACCAGACCCGCGGTGCGTTGATCGGCGCAGCGCCAGGCGACGCGCAACGTGCACTCGGGCGGCTCGTGCGAAGTGGCGGGCACGGTCGGACCGCCCAACGCGTTGACCCCCCAGTACTCGACGAGCCACTCCTCGACCTCGAGCTGCGCGAGCTCCACCCGTTTGCGGAGTATCGCGGCGGTGACCTTCGCCTTCTCGTACGCGTCGGGCCACGAGAACGCGACGCGCGCCTCGCCCGCCCAGCCCGCGTGCGCCGAGAGGAGGAGCTTGTACGTGTCGGTCGCCGGAGCTCCGCGCACGCCGGTGATTCGTACGCGGTCGTCGGGCAGGTCGACGAATTCCGCCGACGTGAAGTCGGCGACGACGTCGGGCGACAGGTAACGGGCCGGATCGTGGACCTCGTACAGCAGTTGGTGCCGAAGGGTGTCGGTGGATACCCGGCCCCCGGAACCCCGAGGTTTCGAGATGACGGCGGTTCCGTCGGCATCGACGGTCGCGATCGGGTACGGCAGGTCCCAGGGATGCGGCAGTGCCCACCAGTCGCCGGAGTAGTTGCCACCGAGACTCTGCCCGGAGCACTCCAGCAAGTGACCGACGAGGATGCCGGCCGCCAGCCGGTCCCAGTCGTCCCGGCTCCAACCGTGCTCGTGCACGAGGGGCGCGAGGAACAGCGACGCGTCGGCGACCCGACCGGTGATCACGATGTCGGCGCCGCGCGCGAGCGCGTCGACGATCGGGCGCGCGCCGAGGTACGCCGACGCGAACAGCGCCGGCCCGGGAAAGTCGTCGAACGACTCGCCGGTGTCGAGATGCTCGAACCTCTGCCCTGCTTCTGCGTGCAGCCCGCGAAGTCGTTTGAGCAGGTCGTCGCCGACGACGGTTGCGATCTTGATGCCGCTCACCCCCACCTTGCGCGCGGTTTCGATCGCGGCGTTCGCGGCGGCCGCCGGGTTGATGCCTCCGGCATTCGTGATCACCTTGGTGCGGCCGTCGGCAACGAACGGCAACGCGCGCGCAAGGTACGCGGGAAGGTCGCGCGTGTACCCGCGCGCCTCGTCGCGCTGCCGATCCTTCTGGAGGATCGCGAGCGTCAACTCGGCCAGCGCCTCGAGGCAGAGGTAGTCGACACCCTCGTCGAGGAGCGCGTCGACGGCTGTCGGCGTGTCTCCGTAGAAGCCCTGTCCGCCGGCGACGACGACCTCACCCATGCCCAACCTCACCCATGCCCGCCGTCACGCGTGAACGGGTGGCAGGCGGTCGACCCAGGGCCGCGCCTGCTCGAGCTGCGCGGCGACACGGAGCAGGACGTCCTCGCGGCCGTAGGCACCCATCAGCTGAATGCCGATCGGCAGGTTGTCGGCGTTCCAGTTCAACGGCAGCGAGATCGCGGGCTCGCCGGTCATGTTCGCGAGCGGCGTGTAGGGCACGAATGTCGCGGCGCGCACGAATCCGAGCAGCGGCTCGTCGGGCGTGCTGAACGTGCCGATCTCGACGGGCGGCTCACCGAGTGTCGGCGTGAGCAGCAGGTCGAAGCCCGACGCGTACCATCCTTCGACGCGGCGTCCGAGCTCCAGCGCGGCGTGCTGGGCGTCGACGTAGTCGGGCGCGGTGATCGAGCGGCCGAGCTCGGCCAGCGACCACGTCAGCGGCTCGACGTCGGCCGCGGTGATCTCCCGGCCGACCTTCCGCTCCCAGTACCTGAGGTTGTACACGAGCGTGCTCGCCCACAGCGTCGTGAAATGCCCGACGAGCGCGGGGTCGACCAGCGCGGGCGGGAACGTCTCCTCGACGCGGTGGCCGAGCGACTCCAGCAGCTGGGCGGCGTCGCGCGCGGCGGCGACGCAGTCGGGATGGATCTCGCCGGTGTCGAGGGGGTTGTGCGTGAGCAAGCCGACGCGCAGCTTCCCGGGCGACGCGCCGACTTCTTGGCGGTACGAGCGATCGGGCGCGGGCGCGCGTACGGTGTCGCCGGCGGCCGCGCCCTGCAGGACGTCGAGCACGCCGGCGGTGTCGCGCACCGTCTTCGAGACGCAGAGCTCCGCGATCAGCAGATCGTCGATCACGCTGAAGTCGGGCATGAGCGAGGTGCGCCCGCGGGAGGGCTTGAGACCGACCAGGCCACAGCAGCTGGCCGGGATGCGGATCGACCCGCCGCCGTCGTTGGCGTGGGCCACGGCCACCATCCCGCTCGCGACTGCGGCGGCCGAGCCCCCGCTCGATCCGCCGGTGGTACGCCTCGTGTCCCACGGGTTGCGCGTCGGGCCGTAGGCCTCCGGCTCCGTCGTCGGGACGATCCCGAGCTCGGGTGCATTGGTGCGGCCGATGCAGACGAAGCCCGCGTCGAGATATCGCTGCGCCAGCGCGTCGGTGTGATCAGCGCGGTAGCCCGCGTCGCGCAGGAACCGCATGCCCTCGTGATGCGGGTCACCTTCGATGCCCGCGAGGAGGTCCTTGACGAGCAGCGGCACCCCTCGGAACGGACCGTCGGGCAACGCGCCGCGCGCTTCGTCGCGCGCCTTGTCGAAGCGGGGATGGATGACTGCGTTCAGCTCGGGATCGAGCTTCTCGACGCGCGCGATCGCGTCGTCGACCAGCTCGAGGGCGGAAGCCCGGCCCGTGCGGACGAGCTCGGCCTGCGCCGTCGCGTCGAGAAAGGTGTCCGCCATGGGTGATCCTCCGTTCGAGACCGTTACGCGTGCACGGGCGGACGCCGGTCGGCCCATGGGCGTTCTCGTTCGAGCTGCGCGGCGATCCGGAGCAGGAGATCCTCGCGGAAGGGTGCGCCCGCGAGCTGGACGCCGACGGGCAGCCCCGACGCCGACGTCGCGAGCGGCACCGACACCGCGGGCTGGCCGGTGACGTTGAACGGCGCGGTGAACAGAACGAACGGCAAGAGACGCGAGCCACCCGTCTCCGGATCCGTGAGGTCGCCGAGCTCGGGCGGAGGTTCGGAAAGGGTGGGCGTGAGCAGCAGGTCGAATCCGTCGTCCAGCCACCACGCGATCGTGCGCCGGGCCCACGCCTGCATCTTCGTGAGCGTCCGCACGTAGGTCCCGGCATCGATGCCCGCCGCAGCTTGGTAGCTGGCCCACGTCGACGGCTCCATGTCGTCGGAAGTAACTGGGCGGCCGATCACCCCTTCGACGTCGGTCAGGTCGGCCCGCACCGACGAGAGCATCACGGTGGTGAACGTTTCGAGCAAGGCACCGTCGTCGAGCGTGTCCGGCGCCGCCTCGACTACTTCATGGCCGAGCGATTCGAGCAACCGCGCGGTCTCGTCGACCGCGGCGATGCATTCCGGGTCGACGGATGCGAGACCCAGGGGCGCGCTCGTGCGCACGCCGATCCGCAGCTTGCCCGGTTGCGCACCGATCTCGTCGCGATAGGCGCGCGCGGGCGGCGGCGCCGTGTACCAATCGCCGGTCGAGTAGCCCTGCAGCACGTCCAGCACCGCGGCACTGTCGCGGACGCTGCGGGTCACGACGTGGCGCACCACGAGACCGGCCCACGCCTCGTGCTCCGCCGGTCCGAGCGACACGCGTCCTCGGGTCGGCTTCAGGCCGAACACTCCGCACATGCTCGCGGGAATTCGGATCGAGCCACCGCCGTCGCCGGCGTGCCCGACCGGCACCATCCCGCTCGCGACCGCGGCCGCGGAACCGCCGCTCGAGCCACCGCTGCTGTGCGCGAGGTTCCATGGGTTGTGGGTGGGGCCGAACGCCTGCGGCTCCGTGGTGGGCATCAGGCCGAACTCCGGCGCGTTGGTCTTGCCCACGATCACGAATCCGGCGCGCTCGAGCTTCTCGAACAGGTAACAGGTCGTCGTGGCGACGTGCTTCGCCGCTTTCAGCGCCTTGTTGCCGGCACAGTACGGCGCGCCGGCGAGGGTGCCGTCGAGATCCTTGACGACGATCGGGACACCGGTGAACGGACCGTCCGGCAACCCGCGACGCACCGCGGCGCGGGCGCGCTCGTACAACGGGTGGATCACCGCGTTCAGGTCGCCGTTGAGCTTCTCGACGCGGGCGATGCCCGCGTCGACGAGCTCGGCAGGCGACGCGTCGCCCGTGCGCACGAGCTCGGCCTGCGCGGTGGCGTCCAGAACCGACAGCTCCGTCATGATCGTCTTGGCATGATCGTCCTGGCTCCGGCGTCGGGGTCGTCCCTGCTGACGCTAGTTCGGTCGATGCGGTGGCGCTCAGGGTGTGATCGTGGGTCGCAGCCGGCTCGGCGCCATGATGTCGGCATGCCGATCCTGACCGAGGACATGAAGCGGGTCGTGCGCGAGCAGACCCTCGGTTTCGTGGCGACCGTCTGTCCGGATGGCACGCCCAATCTCTCGCCGAAGGGGACGACCACGGTTTGGGACGACGATCATCTCGTGTACGCAGACCTCGCCTCGCCCGGCACGGCGGCCAATCTCGCCGCGCATCCCGCCGTCGAGGTCAATGTCGTCGATGTCGTCACGCGCACGGGCTACCGGTTCAAAGGTCGTGCCGAAGTCCATGTCGACGGCCCGGTGTTCGACGAAGTCGTCGCCTTCTACCAACGCGATCGTCAGCTCGCTCCGAGCCGGGTCCGCGGCGTCGTCATCATCCGAGTCGAGACGGCAGCACCGCTGATATCGCCCGCGTACGACCTCGCGGGCCGAGGCGAGATCGTTGATCGCTCCCTGCGGCGGCTCGAGCACGTCTACGGCATTCGCATCGTGGGCACCGGTGACGCGCCCGCCGGAGAGCTCGGCGATTGACACGGTCTCGACCGGCGGGAAAGGTGTGCATCATCTACTTGGAGGTGTCGGCTGTGCCGGAGAGCGTGTACAAGGTCATCGAGTTGGTGGGGACGAGCAGCGAGTCGTGGGAGAAGGCCGCAGCCGCGGCGGTCGGGAAGGCCGCGTCGAGCCTTCGAGACCTGCGGATCGCGGAAGTCTCCGAGCTCGACCTGCAAATCGAAAACGGTGCCGTCAAGGCGTATCGGGCCAAGGTGAAGGTCTCGTTCAAGTACGAAGACTGACGGCTCACCGGGGGGTGGAGTGATGCGACGGGGAAGCATCGTCGGGGCGACGGTCGTCGCGCTGCTCGTTTTCGGGGCGCTGCAACCGGCGGCCGGAACCGCCGCATCGTCGAGCCCGTCGTCCCAGCCGCCGGGGAGGGCGGCGTTCAAGGCGGGCGCGGCCGTCGAGAGCATCACGCCCCCGCGGTTCGGCGCCGTCCGTCACGACCCCGCCGACTGCACCCCGACATCGCCCGGGCAGGTGTTCGACGGGCCGCGCTCGTTCGCCTTCGAGGAGCCGTACGCCGACGAAGCGCGCATCGGCCGGTATCAGCTCGGCGATCCCTTCCTCGACTGCAACGGCAACGGGCGCTGGGACGGCATCCTCCTCGGCGGTGGCGCCGACACGCCGCGGTTCGCGACGACCGTCGCCGACCAGGTCACCGCGCGTGCGCTCGTCGTGTCGAACCACCGCCAGACGATCGCGATCGAAGTGCTCGACCACGAGGGTCTGTTCAACGTGTACCAGGAGCGGATCCGCGCCAAGGTGGCCGCCGACGGATACCACCTGGACGGCATCTTCATATCCGCGACCCACGACGAGTCGGCGCCGGACACTCTCGGAATCTCCGGAGTGAGCCAGACGACGTCGGGAGTCGACGCCTACTACGTCGACTTCCTCGTGACGCAGTCGGCGAAGGCGATCGAGGAGGCGTACGACGCCCGCCGCCCGGCCCGCATCAAGTACGCCGAGACGATCGAGCCCGCCGACCTCCTGCAGTGCTTCTCTTCGTACCCGTTCGTCGACGATCAGCTGATGCCGGCGCTGCAAGCGGTCGCGACGAACGGCAGGGTCATCGCGACCCTGGGTGACGTGAGCCAGCACGCGGAGACGTTGGGCTTCAATCCCGATCCGGCGCAGCGCAACTGGATCAGCTCCGACTGGCCGCACTTCTTCCGAACGGAGCTCGAGCGTCGCTACGGGGGTGTCGCCATCGAGATGGCGGGCTCGGTCGGCAGCAACGAGACGCCGCAGGTATACCCGGGCCCCATCTCACGAGTGCCGCAACAGTTCGAGGACGCGTCGCATCCCGCCGGGTGCCGGACCCTCTTCTCGCCCAACGGCACGCCGGTGCCCGTCGGCTACGGCCAAGAGACGAAGGTGTTGGGGGAGCAGCTCGGCGGCGCGATCGCCGACGCGTTGAGCACCTCGGGTACGTGGTCGGCGTCCGACACGATCTGGGGTGAGCGCCAATCGGTGTGCATCACCCTCACCAACGTGTTGTTCAGCATCGGCGCACAACTCGGCGTCTTTGCCGCGCGCCCGGGGTACGCCGACAACTGCACGGTGGAGTTCCCGCCCGCTCCCAACGGCGCGACCTCCGGAACCGAGCTCCAATCCCAAGTCGCGGCGTTCCGCATCGGCGACGGCGAGTTCGTCTCCGTGCCCGGCGAAGTCTTCCCGTTCACGTATCTCAGGAGCTTTCTCGGCCCGAACGACATGCCGAACTCCCAGTACGCGCTCCCGCCCTGGGTGACGACGCACATGCACGCGCCGTATCGCTTCGTCGACGGGCTCGCCGAGGACATGCTCGGGTACATCTTCCCGAGAGGCAACGGGGTCGGCGTTCCGGGCGAGAACAACTCGGGCGACGACACGGATCGGTTCGGGTGCGGCCACTCCGACGACAGCGAGGCCACGTCGTCGCAGACCGGCGACGTCGTCGGCAACGCGCTGGTCGGCGTGCTCGACTCCGTCGAAGGCGCGCCGGAGAACGTGACCGCCGGTCGCTACGTGCTCCCCGACGGCGCGCTTTCGCGCGACCCGCAGGGTCAACCGGGCTCGATCAAGTGCAACATCGACACGGTGTTCCACGCGACGGGTCCTGCGGTCGCCGTGTGGTTGCCGGGTGCGCCGTTGGGTCATGTCGTCGTCCCGGCCGCGTGGATGTCGCTGTCGGGAAGGCCGCAGGAACGACCCGACCGCAACACGCGGGGCTGGTTCGACCGCGACGGTACGCGCCACTGGCTCGACGTCTTCCCCGACCTCTCCCCGACGCTCCGACGCTGAACCGCTGAATCGACCCACCGGATCGCCGTAGCGTTCATCCGTGCAGTTCAGTCCCGAGTTGCGCGCCGGGGTGGCGTCGGGCCGGATCACCGTCTCGTTCCGGTTGTGGAGTCGGCCGAAGGTGAAGGTCGGAGGCCGCTACGCGCTCGGCGCGGCGCGCATCGAGGTCGATGCGATCGAGGTGGTGCCCTTCTCGGGCGTGACCCGGGCCGATGTGCGCCGAGCGGGCGAGAAGGATCGTGAGGCGCTGCGTCAGCGCGCGGCTCACGCCGGCCCGATCGACGACGACACGCTCCTGTTCCGCATCGACTTCCACGTCGTGTCTCCGGAAGGCGGCTAGGTCAGGAGCGACGTGTCCCAACCGCGCAGGTCGACGGGCCACGAGTCGACGACGTTCGCGTCCACGCCGGAGCCGTCGGCGAGGTGCATGCGGTCGTGGTACGCGACCGTCGGGTCGATGTGTGCGGGCCATACCAGTATCCGATCGCCGACGCGCGCCGGAACGTGCGGTGTGAAGGTGAGGTGCTCGTCGGAGCAGAACAACACCTCGGCATCGTCGACGGCGGGATTGCCGTGATCCATGCCCATCGCCTTCAGCCCGCAGTCGGCCACCGACCAGCGATCGCTCACGTGGATGATCGTCGCGGCGATTGCGAGCGCGCGCACGAAGGGGAGACCGAGCCGGCCGTATTCGCCGTCCATGAGCGCGTACGAGCCCGCCTGGATCTCGGTGGCCGCGCGGTTGAGGTCGTACGTGCCGGTCCCGCCCGCGGACACCACCTCGCCGCCGACGGTCTCCGCGACCCGTTCCAGCCGTTCCATCGCCTGCACGGTCTTGGCCTCGCGGTCGGCGCGATCGGGGATCAGCACCGCGTGTCCCTCGTAGCCCATGACGCCCCGCACCCCGAGTCCCCCGGCGCGCGCGCGCTCCGCGAGCCGGGCCGCGTCGTCGGGCGGGCATCCGCAGCGCGGAAGGAAGACGTTCACGTCGACGAGCACCTCGCGGATGCCGTTTGCCGCGGCCGCGTCGACGGTCGCGTCGCTGTCGACGGCGACGGTCACCCGACCGGGGCAGTCGGCGAGCGCGCGCAAGCGCGTCGGATCGACGCATTCGTTCGCGAGGAGGAGGTCGTCGCCGAGACCGGCTCGGGCCAAGCCGACGATCTCCCGCGGAGTCGCGCCCGTGAAGTGCGTGTGGCCCCGGCGCGCCTGCTCGCGCGCCAAGGAGGTGCACTTGTGCGCCTTTACGTGCGGCCGGAGGAGGGCGCCGGGAAGCACGGCGCTCATCGCGTCGAGGTTGTGTGCCAGCGCGGTCGTGTCGACCACCAACGCGGGGGTGGAGAGGTCGGCGACGGCGGTCACGCGTGGGAGCATGGCACGACATGCCCACTCCTGCCGAAGACCGGCCGCCGACCGAGCGCGACTGGCACACCGACGAGCTGCCGGCGACGCCGCAGCGCGACTTCCTGATCCCTGCGACGCGGTGGGTCGAAGCGCCGGCCGAGCTGCGGTCGCTCGGCGCCGATCTCGGCACGGAGCTCGTCGCCTTCAAGCGCCGGATTCGCCGCTACCTCCTGTGGCGCGCCGGGCCGGCCGTCCATGCCGACGCGCGGTACATGGCGATCGACGCGGCTGACCCGGGGCGCCGGTTCACGTTCCGGCTCTTTCCCGACGGCTCCGGCGAAGGTGCCGGTCCGGACGGGCGCGTGCACACGCGGTTCCGAACCTGGAAGGAGTCGCTGCGAGACGACAGCGAAGCGACCGAAGGGGAGCGGAGCGTGGAGTCGACCCGTAGAGAGCGAGACGACAGCGAAGCGACCGAAGGGGAGCGGAGCGTGGAGTCGACCCAGAAGTATCGGGAATGACAACGCCTGCCAATCCGTTCGCGGCGGCCGAGGTCGGCGCCGTGTACGCGCGCGGCCGTCCCTACCACCATCCGCGGTCGTTGGCGCGGCTGCGCGCGCTCCTCGCCGGCGCCGAGACCGAGACCGACGCCGAGGTCGACGTGGAACGGGCACTCGACGTCGCGTGCGGGACGGGCATGTCGACGGTCGCGCTCGCCGATTTCGCGGGTGTGGTCGCCGGGATCGACATCTCCCCCGAGATGATGCGCGTCGCGCCTGCAGCACCGAACGTGACGTACCTGCTCGGGCGCGCCGAACGCCTCCCCTTCACGGATAGCGCGTTCGATGCGGTGACGTGCTCGTCGGGCATCCATTGGTTCGACCAGGAGCGCTTCTACACGGAGCTGCACCGAGTCGTGCGACCCGGTGGGTGGATCGGCCTCTACGACCACTACTTCATGCGCATGCCGGGTATTGCCGAGTTCCGCGCCTGGGCCGGCGAGTTGTTCCGCCGCTACCCGCTCCCGCCACGGAACCCGCAGGTCGGCGACCCGCGCGCGGAGACGCCGGCCGGCTTCGAGCTGGTCGGTAGCGAGTTGTTCGAGGACCCGATCGAGATGACGCGCGAGGCGTTCGCCGACTACCAGCTCACGGTCAGCCACTGCGTCGCGGCCTCCGAACGGGGCACGCCGCGTGCGGAGATCCGCGACTGGCTGCTCGCATCCACTGCCCCGCTCTTCGCGGACAGCTCGACGCGCGTCGTGCAATTCCTGGGCACGATCACGTGCCTCCGACGTCTTCCGTAACCGGCGAATCTCGTAGCAGCCGGCGCAGTGGCTTGCCGCTCGCGGTGCGCGGGATCACGTCGACCTCGCGCGCCGCGCGCGGCAGCTTGGGCCCGCTGAGCATCTCTCGTCCGAACGCCCGCAACGCTTCGATCGACGGCGGGTGTGCACCGGCGCGCGGCACCACGAAGGCTACCACCAGCTCGCCCCACTCGTCGTCGGGAACGCCGACCACGCAGACGTCGTGGACGTCGGGATGGCGCGCGAGCGCGGCCTCGACCTCGGTAGGGCTCACGTTGACGCCACCGGTGATGACGAGATCCTTCAACCGATCCGTGACGTGGACGCGCCCGCCGGCATCGACCACGCCGATGTCGCCGGTTCGGAGCCAGCCGTCGGCGTCGATCACGTCCGCGGAGCGGATCGGGTCGAGCCGGTACGCGCGCATCACCATCTCCCCCCGCACCACGATCTCGCCGCGGTCGTCGCCCACGCGCACCTCCGCGCCCGCGATCGGCACGCCGTCGAGCGCGAAGCCTCCCCAGGTCTCCGAGAGTCCGTAGGCGTCGACGACGACAACACCTTCGCGCTCGGCCCGCGCCCGCAGGGCGGGCGGGCACGGCGCGCCACCGCTGATCACGATCCGAAATTCGTGCAACGGCGCCCCGGCGTCGAGCAGGCGCCGCATCGCGGTGGGCACGAGCGACACGATCGTCGTTCCCTCGTCTCGCGGCGATCGCGCCACCCGCCCGAGGTCGAAGCCGTCGTGCACGGTGCACGGCACGCCCGTGACGTACGAACGGGCGAGGGCACCGAGGCTCGCGACGTGGTGCAGCGGCAGGCATGCGAGCCACCGGTCGCCGGGCGTGACGCCGAGGCCGGCGGAGTAGCCGTGGCCCATCACGTGCATCCCCGCGCGTGTGAGCTCGACGCCTTTCGGCGTGCCTTCGGTGCCGCTCGTCACGACGATCGCGGCGGTGTCGGCCGGCGCCGGCCGGCCGCCGGGATACGCCGTCGCGGCGGTGTCGGAATCGGGGCCGGAGTCGGCGCCGGCGACGAGCGTCGGCCGGAGCCGTTCGAGCAGCGCCGTGATCTCGGCACTCGTGAAGGCGGGGTTGATCGGCAGGATCGCCCGGCCGTCGTCCCAGCAGCGGAGCGCGGCCTGCGCCAGGGGAGATCCGGCTCCGACGACTGCCACGACCTCGGTTTCGTCGGCGGCGGCCACGCTGGATAGCCTAACCGTAGGAGTGATTGCTCCCAGAATCCCTCCCACCTCGACCGCCCCTGCGAACGAACCTCTCGGAGGCCTCATGGAGCCCGCCATTCGGCCCGGCGCCGACTGGAAGCCGGAGACACCCGACGGCTTCACCGATGTCACCTACGAGACCTCCGACGGCATCGCCAAGATCACGATCTGCCGGCCCGAGGTACGCAATGCCTTCCGGCCCCGGACGCTGTTCGAGTTGCGCGACGCCTTCGAGATCGCGCGCGACGACCCGGAAATCGGCGTCGTCGTCCTCACCGGCGACGGTCCCGACGCGTTCTGCTCGGGTGGCGACCAGCGCGTGCGCGGCGACGACGGCTACCGCGACGAAAAGGGGATCGGCCGGCTCAACGTCCTCGACCTCCAAGTGCAGATCCGCCGGCTCCCGAAGCCCGTCGTCGCCATGGTCGCGGGGTACGCGATCGGCGGCGGTCACGTGTTGCACATCGTGTGCGACCTCACGATCGCGGCCGACAACGCGCGCTTCGGTCAGACCGGGCCGAAGGTGGGGTCGTTCGACGGCGGCTTCGGGTCCGGCTTGCTTGCCCGCATCGTCGGACAGAAGAAGGCGCGTGAGATCTGGTACCTCTGCGAGCAGTACGACGCGGCGGCGGCGCTCGACATGGGTCTGGTGAACAAGGTGGTCCCGCTCGTCGATCTCGAGGTTGAAACGGTGGCGTGGGCGCGCAAGATGTTGCAGCACTCGCCACTCGCGTTGCGCATGCTGAAGGCGTCGATGAACGCGGCCGACGACGGCCTCGCGGGCATCCAGCAGCTCGCGGGCGACGCCACGCTGCTGTATTACATGACCGAGGAGGCGCAAGAGGGCAAGAACGCGTACCTCGAGAAGCGCCGGCCGGAATTCGAGAGATATCCGAAACGCCCGTGACAACGGCGCGGTTGTGGTACCAGGGAGCCCGGCCGAAGACCTTGGGCGCGGCCCTCTCACCGGTGATCGTCGGAACCGCGGCCGGCACGCTCGACGGACCGATCGACTGGCCGCGTGCGGCGGCCGCGGCCGTCGTCGCGCTCGCGCTACAGGTCGGCGTCAACTTCGCGAACGACTATTCCGACGGTGTGCGCGGTACCGACGCGCAGCGGCGCGGCCCCGTGCGACTCACCGCCACAGGGCTCGCGACCCCAGGCGCGGTCCGGACCGCAGCCGTCCTCGCGTTCGCGGTGGCCGCGGTCGTCGGCGCCGTGCTGTCGATCGTCGTGAACCCCTGGTTGCTGGTCGTGGGGGTCGCGGCGATCGTCGCCGCGGTCACGTATACCGGCGGACCCATGCCCTACGGCTACATCGGCCTGGGTGAGGTGATGGTGCTGGTCTTCTTCGGGTTCGTCGCCACCGTCGGCAGCGCGTACGTCCAGCACGCGACCCTGCCCGGTGTCGCCTGGGTCGCCGCGCTCGCGGTAGGACTCCCGGCGTGCGGGATCCTGCTCGCGAACAACGTGCGCGACGTCGACACCGATCGCGTCTCGGGCAAGCGCACGGTCGCGGTGCGGCTCGGGGCGGAGCGCGCCCGGGGTCTGTACGTCGCGTGCATCGCGGGCGCGATCCTCGCGGTCGTCGCGTGCGGTGCGTTCGTACCGACGGCCTGGCTCGCCTTGCTCGCGCTGCCGCTGGCGGTCGCACCGGTGCGCGCGATGTTGACCCGCCACGACCCGCCGGCATTGATCGCGGCCTTGATCGGGACCGTGCGGTTGCAGCTGGCGCTCGCGGTGCTGCTCGCGATCGGGTTGTGGGCCGGCTAGCCGTGCCGGGCGGCGAACGAGGCAATGACGCCGCCGAGCGCGGCCGGTTGCTCGAGCGCCAGCGCGTGTCCGCCGTCGAGGCGTACGTGCACGACTTCGCCCGGCATCCGTTCGCGCATTGCGAGCGCGAGCTTCTCGTATTTGGCGTCGGCCCGGCCGGTAACGAGCGCGACCGGCATCTGCAGCACGTGCAGCCGATCCCACATCGGTTCCATCGCCCCGGCACCGAGCACGCGCAGGCAATGCGCGAGGTACTGCGCCGACAGGCCTCGGCGCTCGCGGAGGCCCGGTGCATCGGGCGGAACCGTCGCGAACAACGGTTGCGCGAGCCAGCGCTCGAGGAACGCGTCAACCCCGTCCTGCTCGACCGACCGCGCCAGCGCCTCGTCGGACGTAATCCGCCGGCGGCGCGCGGCCTCATCGGCGATGCCGGCGGTCGAGCTGACGAGAACGAGTGCCGAGACGAGCTCGGGCCGGTCGAGCGCCAGGTGCAACGCGAGGCGGCCGCCCATCGAGTAGCCGGCGTACACCGCGCGCCCACCCTCCTCCCCGAGCGCGTTCGCGGTTGTCGCGAACGTTTCCCTCGCCGGCACCTCGAGCGCGACGACGTCGCACGATTCCTCGACGATCCGGCCGACCCCGCGCCACGACGCGGCCGTTTGGCTGAACCCGGGAACGAGGACCACTCGCGGTCGTTGCGAACTCGGCACGCGGGAGCTCATCGGAGAAGTGTGGCGCGGTGAGCGGTTTCGATGCGACGCCCTCGCCTGATACGACGCCCTTTGATACGACGGCCTCGTTTGCGCGCACGCTCGTCGACGAGTGGATTCGCAACGGCATCGTCGCCGCCGTCGTGTCGCCGGGGTCGCGGAACACCCCGCTCGCGCTCGCCCTCGTCCGCGACACCCGGATGCGCGTCGACGTGGTGCTCGACGAACGCTCGGCCGGGTTCCGAGCCCTCGGTATCGGCCTGGCCACCGGACGGCCGGCGATCGTGTGCTGCACGTCGGGTACCGCGGCCGTGAACCTGCATCCCGCGGTGGTCGAGGCGCACCATGCGCGCGTCCCGCTGCTGGCCTGTACCGCCGACCGTCCCGCCGAGCTGCGCGATTGGGGCGCGGGCCAGACGATCGACCAAGCCGGGCTCTTCACCGGCGCGGTGCGCTGGTTCCACGATCCGGGACCGCCCGACGAGACGTTCGATCTCGCCGACGCGAACGCGCGCTGGCGTGCACTCGCCTGCCGTGCCGCGGCGCGCGCGTCCGGCCCGCCCGCAGGACCCGTGCACCTCAACCTGCCGTTCCGCGAGCCGCTCGTACCCACCGGCGCGCCGCTGCTCGACGCGCCGGGCCGCGCCCACGACGGGCCGTGGGTCAGCACGTCGAACGCGCGCCGCGAACCGACCGGCGTCGATGTGACCCGCCTCGCCGCGCTCGTGCGTGCGCACCCACGGGGGCTGCTGGTCGCGGGGTGGGGCGCGGGCGTCGATCCCGCCGCCGCCGAGCGGTTCGCCCGGGCCGTGGGTTGGCCGGTCGTCGCCGATCCGCTCTCGCAGCTGCGGACAGGTACGCACGCCGTTTCTACGTACGAGGCGCTCCTGCGCGTGGACGAGTTCGCCCGCGCACACCGGCCCGATCTCGTCGTGCGCGTCGGCGCCCCGGTCACGAGCAAGATCACGAACGCCTGGCTCGCCGACGTCCCGACCGTCCTCATCGACCCCGACGATGCGTGGCTGGATCCCGACCGCGGCGCGCACGAGCGTGTACGCGCCGATGCCGACGCGTTGTTCGCCGCGTTGTTCGACGCGTTGACCCGCTCGTTGCCCGACGCGGGTTCGGAGCCGTCCCCCGGCCCGTGGCTCGGAGAGTGGCTGGACGCCGAACGACGGTCCCGTCGCGCGCTCGACGGGGTTCTGGACGACGACGTCGCGTGCGACGGTCGCATCGCGCGTGACGTCGCGGCCGCCGTTCCGGACGGCGGCGCGCTCGTGGTCGCGTCGAGCCTCCCCGTGCGCGCGCTCGAATGGTGCATGACCCCGCGCCCGGGACTGCGGGTCCTGGCGAACCGGGGCGCGAACGGGATCGACGGCTTCGTATCGACGGTCCTCGGTGTCGCGAGTGCGCACGCCGGGCCCGTCGTCGCGTTGTGCGGCGACCTGTGCCTGCTGCACGACACGAACGGCTTGCTCGCGAGCGGTGGCGGCGGCGCTTCCGAGCCGCGGCCGCCCGCCACGTTCGTCGTCGTCGACAACGATGGCGGCGGGATCTTCGCGTACCTGCCGCAGCACGATCTGGCCGAGTTCGAGACACTCTTCGCGACCCCGCAATCCGCCGATCTCGTCGCAGTCGCCCGCGCGCACGGTGTGGCTGCGGAGCGCACGGAGCTGGCCGACCTGCCCAAGCTGGTCGCCGAGGGCGCGGACACGGCTCGGGTACTGGTAGTGCCCGTCGACCGTGGCGCGGCGCAGGAACAGCACGCCCGTGGGTGGCACGCGGTTGCGACGGCTCTGGGATGAAGCTTCCGCCTAACATCGATGCGTTCGTTCCCGGGGAGCGAGATTTGTGCTGATGTCGGTAGGCAACGCGCGCGAGCGATGGGCTGCGATCGCCCGCGCCGAGCCGTTGGGGCGGGTGCTCGTCTATGTCGCGCTGGCGACCGCGACGCTGAGCATCTCGACGCTGCTGGTCGTCGTGACGTCGATCACGCCGCCCGAGCGGGCCGCGCTCGTCGGCGTCGCGCTGGGAGCGTGGGTTCTGCTGGTGGCACTCGGCTGGGCCAGAGGCACGCTGCCGTTGAAGCCGTTGCTCGCCGCGATCGGCATCACACTCGTTCTCGCAGTCGCCACGCCGTCGAACCAGTCGGGCGACGTCAACTCGTACGCCATGTACGGCCGCATCGTCACCGTGCACCATCAGAACCCCTTCGCGTCGTACCCGATGCACTTCGAGGGTGACCCGATGCGGCGGCGTGTCGGCGAGATCTGGCAGCGGACGCCCGACATCTACGGGCTCGGGTTCACCGTGCTCATGGCCGCGCTGGCGCCGGTAATCGGCCAGTCCACGTTCCTCGTGCACTTCACCTACCAACTCGTCGCGCTGGCTGCGGTGGGTGCGATGTTGTGGCTGTTGTGGCGGCGTACGCGCAACCCCGTGGTACTCGCGTTCGTCGGGCTCGACCCGCTCATCGCCGTCAGCGTCGTGAACGGCGGCCATCCCGATGCACTCGTCGCGCTCGGGGTGCTCGCAGGTGTGTTGCTCGCGATCGAGTGCAGGCCGGTGCCGGCCGGCGTCGCGATCGCGTTCGCGGCGTCCGTCAACTTCACCGCGCTCGTCGCGGCCGCGGTGCTGTGCGTTTGGGCGTACCGGCGCTGGAGTCGCCCGGAGGTCGCGAAGTTCGCCGCGATCGTCGGGGTTGTCGGCGTGCTGCCGTATCTGCTCATGTCGGGGTGGCTCCAGAACGCGCACGAGCACGCCGGCCTCATCAGCCGGCAGTCGATCTGGAGCGCGATCGGCAGCTTCGTGGGGAATGCCGACCTGCTGCGCACGCTCGCGTCGAACGGTACGACAATCATCGCGGGTGTGTTGCTCGGCGTGATCGCGATCCGGCACACGTCGCGCGGAACCCCGGAGCTCGCGGTCGCGGCCGGGTTGGCTTCGTTCCTGGTCGCCAGCTCCTGGGTCATGCCGTGGTACGCGTTCACGGCGCTTCCTCTGTTCGCGCTGCGCCGCCCCAACCTCCTGACCTGGGCCGTCGCGCTCTATTCCTCGCTCGTGCTGTTGGGCGAGCAATACCCGTCGCTGTCCGCATCAACGATCGGATCGATCGGACACATGTTCTTGCAGAACGTGCTCCCGGTCGCCGCGCTCTTGTGCTGCGTGGTCGTGGTCGTGTTCCGTCCGCGCCGCGTTCTCGCCGGCGACCTCGCCGAGGCGCCGGTCGACACGACGATTACGGCCGCACCAAGGCTTGCAGCATCGGCGTGAGCTTTTGCTGCGTCTCGACCCATTCGGCGTCGGGGTCGGAGCCGGCAACGATCCCCGCGCCCGCGTGTATCACCGCGTGCGGGCCGTGGATCTCACCTCCGCGGAGCGCAACCACGAATTCTCCGTCACCATTGCGATCGATCCACCCACACGGACCCGCGTAGCGTCCCCGCGCGACGGTTTCGGTCGCGGCGATCGCGTCGAGTGCGACTCCCCGAGGCGTGCCCGCGACCGCGGGAGTGGGGTGCAGCGCGACGACGAGATCGGCGATCGAGGTCGTCGCCGCGTCGGCGCGCGCGGTGACCGTCGTCGCGAGATGGCTCACGTCCGCGAGCTCGAGTGGGGACGGCCCGTCGGCGCGCACGTCGGAGCAGTAGACCCCCAGACCCCGAACCACCGCGTCCACGACGAGCCGGTGCTCGTGCGCGTCCTTGGCCGAGCGGACCAGCGCGGCCGTCTCGATGTTGGTACCCGCGAGCGGGCGCGACGTCACGGTCGTGCCGACCTTGCGCAACAGCAACTCGGGGCTCGCGCCGAGGAACCCGCGGTCGGCGTACACAACGCAGCCGGGTTGTGAGCGCCGGAGGTGCGCGAGCACCGCGGGAACGTCGAACGGGTGATCGGCGTCGATTCGGACCGCGCGCGCGAGCACGACCTTTTCGAGCGGTCCTCGTGCGATCTCGGCGAGCGCTTGCGCGACCATCTCGCGCCACTGTTGGCGGGTCGTCGCGGTGGCGACGACGAACTCGGACGGGACGGGTTCCGGCCGGGCGGCCGGCGCCGGGCGGGGCCCGTCGACGTCGTCGATGACCGTGCGCCACGCGCGGCCGTCGGTATCGCGGCCGACGAGGACGCCGGGCACGACGAGGTGGCCCGATCCGGTGAACGGCAGGGCTCCGACCGCACGCGGGCCGGCCGCCGCGGGCACGCGGGCGTCGACCGGCCAGTGGCGGATCGTCGAGAGGAACGACGGCGCGTCGGCCGGCGCGACGACGGCGGCTACCCCGGACGCGACAAACCGTGGTCGCCGTCGATCCACGCGAACCCGTCGGGGGCGTAGCAGTCGAGGAGGTCGAGCCGGCCCTCGATGCCGTAGCTGCGCGCCGCGAGACGTGGCCGCGAACGCAGTGACACCTCGGAGGTCGTCATCGGGCCCGAGTTCCCGTGAGGAGTTGGGCCGCCCCGAACCCGAGCCCGCGGCGGGCGACGTCGACGATGCCGGCCGAGACCACGAGGGCGAGCAGCTCGGGGAGTGGCGGGAGATACGCGGTCGAGGCCGGCAGATATCGGTACGCCGCACGGTCGGACACGACGCCGCCGACGAACGGCACGACGTGACGGAACCAGGCGCGGTGGACGGACCGGACGAGGGGACTCGCCGGTTCGGCGACATCGATCAGTGCGACGCGTCCGCCGGGGCGCAGCACGCGGGCGCATTCGGCCAGGACGGGTCCGAGCGCGACGAAGTTGCGCAGCGCGAACCCGCATGTGATGCCGTCGAAGGTGGCGTCGGCGAACGGAAGCTGCATCGCATCGGCGCGGACGAGCGGTACGTCGGTGTGCGCGGCGCGCAACATGCCGACCGAGAAATCGACTCCGACCGGAACATGACCGGCCCTGACCAGCGCCTGGCACAGGTCGCCGGTGCCGCATGCCAGGTCGAGCACGCGTGACGCCTCGGGCAGCGCCAGGCTCCGCACGGCGCGTCGGCGCCAGCGGACATCCATGCGGAACGTCAACAGGCGGTTCAGCATGTCGTAACGGGGCGCGATCCGGTCGAACATCGCTTCCACGACTTGCGGCTTGTCGTCGAGGTCGGGAAGGTCGTCGATCGCCGTAGTCCTGCGGGCCGGCTCGGCCGGCTTGGTCGGAGCCCGGTTCACGTCGGCCAGCTCTCGAGCCGGCTCGCGGCGGCGACATTGACCGCGGCGAGCTCGATCTCCTCGCCGACGGACTCGAGGTGCTCTTGCGCAACCTCGAGCAGGACGCGCCGGAAGTGATGCGCGACGAGCGCGGTCACCGCCGGGAGCAGCGCGCGGAACGCTTCGACGAGACGTTCGGCCTTCTCGTCGTCGGTGAGGTCGGACGCGCGCAGCGGCGCGCGCACGTATTGATCGAACAGGCCGACAGCCGTCTCGGCGATGTCGCGCGTCGTCTCGTGGTGCGCGTGCGCGAGGGCGAGCAGGTCGGGGAGCGGGAGGCCCTGCTCGAGCAACCGCAGGCCCTGCTGCACGATGGCGATGTCGGCGGTCGTGTAGCGAGCATCGCCGTCGTGCATGCGCGCGACGAGGAGGTTCTCGCGTGCAACGGCCTCGAGGAGCACGACCGGCACGCCGGAGCGTTCGGCTAGCTCGGCGAGGGTGAGGAACTCCTCGGGAGTCTCGGCGTCGGCCCGGAAGACGGCGGCGGCCAGAGGCGCGTCGGTGGGATCGAGATCGCCGTCGAGAATGCGACCGATGAGGGCGAGGGTCAGTCCCCGGCCGCGCATCTCCCGCACGCGCGCCAGGCGCTCCAGGTGCTCGGGGCCGTACCAGCCGACGCGTCCGGCCCGCGCCGGCGGCGGGAGCAGACGCCGCTTCTGATAGAAGCGAATGGTGTCGACCGAGAGGTCGGCGCGGCGGGCCAGCTCCTCCACCCGCCACTGCTCGGGGGCCCGCTCGGTGGCCCGCTCGGTCGACTCCGTCGTCACGATCCCGATTCTAGGAGTGTTCACTCCCGCGGTCCCGACCGAGCCGTTTTTGCACCAACAGTTGGGCGCGAAAGGTGGCGTGAGGGCCCGGTTTCGGTGCCAACAGATGGTGCGGGGCGGGCGTGGTTAGGTGCTGCGCCAGACCGGGGGGCGCTTTTCGGCGAAGGCGGTGGCGCCCTCGACCGCGTCTCCGCTCTCGAACACGGGCATCATCAGCTCGAGCGTGCGCTTCCAGCCTTCGTCCTCGCTCAGCTCCGCGGCCTCGCGTACGAGGCGGCGGGAGTTGCGCACGGCGATGGGGGAGTTCTCGCCGATGCGATCGGCGAGTGCGATTGCCTCGTCGACCACGCGTGTCGTGGGCACGACGCGGTTCACGAGTCCGAGTTGGAGCGCGCGTTGCGCGTCGACCGGGTCGCCGGTCATCGCGAGCTCGAGCGCGATCGCGAGGGGAACGCGCTTGGGCAGGCGGATCAGACCACCGGCCGCAGCCATGAGCCCGCGCTTCACTTCGGGAATGCCGAATCTTGCGCGCTCGGCCGCGACGACGAGGTCGCACGACAACACGATCTCGAAGCCTCCGGCGAGCGCGGGTCCGTTCACCGCGGCGATGATCGGCTTCGGGAAATCGCGCGTCACGATGCCGGCGAAGCCGCCTTTGCCGCGCGCGATGTCGTTCGCCTTCCCCTGCGCGACCACCTTGAGGTCGGCGCCCGCCGAGAACACCTCCCCGCGACCGGTCAGCACGACTGTGCGCAATGCGGAGTCGGCCTCGACGTCGTCGAGCACCGCGGCCATCGTCTGGCTCACCTCGGGGCTGATGGCGTTGCGCGCCTCGGGGCGGTTCAGCGTGACGAGCGCGATGTGCCCACGTCGTTCGAGCTCTACGAGTGCCATGGACGGCGACCTTAATCGTCCGGCTTAATCGTCCGGCTCAATCCTCCGGGCCGATCGAATCGCCGTGGTCCATCTCGTCCAACGGGGTGTCGAGTGAGCTCGTGATGCCCGGGCGCAAGAGACGTGTGCCGACGAGCGCGGCCGCCATGAGCGCGCCCGAGCCGAGTGTGGTCGCGCGCAGGCCGATACGGTCGGCGATCTTGCCCTGGCTGACTGCGCCCAGCGGGTACAGCGACCCGAGGATCATGGTGTTCACCGAGACGACGCGGCCGCGGATGTTCGCGGGCGCGCGCAGCTGCGCGATCGTCGAGAACGTCGACAGCGCGCCGAGATAGAGCGCGCCGACGACGAGGAGGGCCAGCGCCGACAGCGCGAGGTCGGGCGCGTAGGCGTAGGCAGCGAGCGCGACGGGCAGGGCCGACATCAAGGCGACGAGCAGCCGGCGGGGCCCGTACCTGTACACGAGCGACCCGAGCAGCGGCGCCATCGCGACCGCACCGATGCCTTGAGCGGTGATCAGGACGGGTGTCCCCACCTTGCCGTCGTGCAGCACGTTCTCGGCCATCGCCGGGACGAGCGCGATGAACGGCGCGGCAAGGAACGTGTTGAGGCACATCGCCGCCGCGTTGACGCGCAGGCCCCGCTCGTCGCGCACGAACCGGAAACCCTCCGCGATCGACCGGAACAGCCTCTGATCGCTTGCGTGCGCGCCGGGCTTCGGGAGCGCGAGGGTGAGAAGCACGGCGATCACCGCGAAGAAGCTCGCGGCATTCACCGCCTCGGCCCAGCTGTAGCCGCCGATCGCGATGACGACCCCCGCGAGCACGGGACCGACCACACGGCCCAGGTTGTACTGCGCGGACGACAGCGCGATCGCGCCGGGAAGGTCGCTGACGGGGACGAGGTCGGGAAGGATCGCCTGGAATGCCGGAAAGCCGAGCCCCGCGCAGATCCCGTTCCCGAAGGCGATGAGCGTGAGGATCGGCGCCGAAGGGTGCCCGACCGCGAACAGGACGGCGAGCAGGGTTGCCAATCCGGTCTGCACGATCGTGGTCGCCATGAGCAGCCATTTGCGGGGCAGTCGGTCGGCGAGCGCGCCACCGATCGGGCCGAAGAAGGCGATCGGGACGAATGCGGCGGCGGCGATCGTTCCGGTCCACGCCGCCTGGTGCGTGAGCTTCGTCACGTAGACGCCGAGCGCGAGCGTTTCCATCCATGTGCCGATGTTCGAGACGAACGCGCCGGTCCACAGACGGGCGTACGCAGGATGGCGCAGCGGTGCGATCGCGTCGAACCGGCGCCGAACGGTGATGTCGGCTATCGGTTCCGCCACTGCGGTGCCCGCTTCTCGAGGAACGCGCGCATGCCTTCGTGCGCGTCGTCGGCCTGCGCGTTGTCGACCATCGCCGGGCACGCGATGTCGTACGCGGCATCCTCGCGGAGTTGGTCCTGCGCGTAGAACGCGCGCTTGCCGAGCGCGACGACGTACGCGCTCGCGCTCGCGATTTGGCGCGCGAGCTCGTCCACCTCGGCGTCGAGCCGATCCGCCGCGACGACGCGATTGACGAGCCCCCATTCGAGCGCGGTGCGCGCGTCGATCATCTCACCCGTGAACAGCATCTCGAGCGCCCGCTTGCGGCCGATCGAGCGCGCCACCGGAACCATCGGCGTCGAGCAGAACAACCCGATGTTGACGCCCGGCGTGGCGAAGCGGGCATCGTCGGAGGCGACCGCGAGATCGCACGCGGCGACGAGTTGGCAGCCCGCGGCCGTCGCCACGCCGTGGACCCTGGCGATGACCGGCTGCGGCAGCTCGTGCACGCGTGTCATCAGTCGAACGCACGTCGCGAAGAGCTCCTCGTAGAAGTCGGCCGTCCGGTTGGCGTCCATCTCCCCGAGGTCGTGACCGGCGGAAAACGCCGGGCCGCGGCCTTCGATCACGAGCACGCGCGTCGTCTCGTCGTTCGCCACGACGTCGAGCGCGCGCAGCATCTCGACCATGACGTCTTGCGACAGCGCGTTCCGACGTTCCGGCCGGTTCAGCACGAGGTGCGCGACGATGTCGTTGCGATCGAGCTCGACGTGGCTCCCGGCGGCCGGCACGGGTCCGAGGCTAACGGGGAAATGTCGGCAGCCCGGCGCCGGTGAGCCGCGAGAATGCAACCGTGTCCAACCCGTCGACGCCCGCGTTTCCGCCGGCCTCCGGCCGCCGCATGCAATGGGACGAGATGCCCGCGCCGGTCCGATCGGCGATCGAGGATCGTCTCGGGTCGCGTGTCCTCTCCGCCCGTTCGCAAGCCGGCGGTTTCTCTCCGGGCGTTGCGGCGCGCCTACGGCTGGCTGACGGCACACGCGTGTTCGTGAAGGCGGTGTGCGGCTCGTCGAACCCCGACTCGCCCGCGATCCACCGCCGAGAGGCGCGTGTTGCCGCGGCGTTGCCGGCGGGCGTCCCGGCGCCCGCGCTGCGCTGGTCGTGGGACGACGGCGAGTGGGTCGTGCTCGCGTTCGACGACGTCGACGGACGGCCGCCGGATCTGCCCTGGCGCGCGAACGAGCTGGAACGGGTGCTCGACGCGCTCGACGAGCTCGCAACCCTCTTGACGCCATCGCCGATCGCACTCGAACCGGCGAGCCAGTCGCTGGCCCGTCTGTTCGGTCGATGGCGCCGCATCGCCGATCGGGCCGATGGGCCTGAGCCCGATGGGCCTGAGCCCGATGAAAATGAGAGTGCCGACGAAGAACGCATCCCGATCGGCATTCGGAACGTTCTCGATGATCTCGTCGAGCTCGAGTCGCGATGGCCCGAGTCGGTACGAGGCGACACGTTGGTGCATCTCGACGTTCGGGCCGACAACCTTCTGCTCACATCGGATCGCGTCCTCGTCGTCGACTGGCCGTGGGCCTCGGTCGGCGCGCCCTGGCTCGACCTCGTCGCGATGCTGCCGAGCGTCGCGATGCAAGGTGGACCCCTACCCGACGATGTATGGCGCGCGCATCCGCTGCATCGAGGAGTCGACGACGACCGGGTCGACGCGTTCATCGCCGCGCTCGCGGGCTTGTTCGTGCACGACTCGCTCCTCCCGCCGCCGCCCGGTATCCCCACCCTGCGTGCGTTCCAGGCCGGTCAGGGCGAGCAGGCGATCGCGTGGCTGGCGCAGCGACGCGGCTGGCGCGGCCTCGCGGCCGGCTGACCGGTCGCCGTGAGACGTGTTCGGTATTCAGCGCGAATGAGCATCGAGCCACGCGGCCTCGGCTTCACCCATGGGCGTCGACGGCTCCCCGTCGACGAAGGGCCAGAGCTCGAACGCGATGCGGCGCCAGTTGCGCCGCGCGCGCAGCCGACCGAGCAACGCGTGCAATCCGAGGTTGATGCGCTGGGTGACCACGAACGCGGGCGGCACGTTCGACAACTTCGCGACGTGCGCGTACGGGCTCGACCCGTCGAACATCCGGCGGACGGTCTCCGACGCGTACTCGGGAGTGAACGCGACTTCGCAATCGTCGAGCACGAATTCGTAGAAGTGGCCGAAGTATTCGCGCACGTCGTCGTCGGGGATCGCAGACGGCTTCAGCACGTCGTTCGCCTCGAGCACGCGTCGGAAGCGAGGCACGTCGCGGTCGATGACGAAGGCGACGATGAGCGACTGGAACAGATCCACCTCGTCGGCCGTGAAGCGCTTGACCAATCCGAAATCGAGGAAGGTGACCTGGCCCCCGGGCCGAAACAGATAGTTGCCCGGATGCGGATCGCCGTTGAACGCGTGGAGGCGATAGATGCTTCGGAACACGAATCGGAAGATCGCCTCCGCCGCGGAATCGCGCTCGTCCTGCGCCCACGTCTCGACCTCGGCGAAGCGTGAGCCGGCGGCGAGCTCAGTCGTGAGCAGGCGGCCCGTCGACAGCTCCTCGATCACATTGGGAACGTGGATGAACGGATGCTCGGCGTACCACTCGGCGAACAGGCGTTGATTGTCGGCTTCGATGCGGTAGTCGAGCTCCTCGACGAGCCGCGCGCGCAGCTCTTCGACCAACGGCCCGGGTTCGAACCCTGGAAAGAGCAATCCGAGGGCACGGAACAAAACGTCCGTGTTGACGAGATCGGCACGGATCGCTTCGTCGATACCCGGGTATTGGACCTTGACCGCCACCTTCAGGCCCGAGCGCGTCACCGCGCGATGTACCTGCCCGATCGACGCCGCCGCGATCGGCGCCGGATCCCATTGCGCGAATACGCGCTCGGGAGTGTCGCCGAGCTGCTCGCGTACGAGCTGCGCGGTCAGCTCGGGTGCCATCGGCGGCGCATCCTGTTGCAGCGCCGCGAGCGCCTCGCGCACCGGCTGCGACAAGCCGTCGTCGAGATAGCTCGCCATCTGGCCGATCTTCATGAGCGCGCCCTTCAACTCCCCGAGCACGCTGACGACATCGGCCGCGGTGCGTATCTGATGCGCGGCATCGAGCTCCGTGCGGTGCTCGGGCGACGCGGTCGCGCGGCGGACGCGGTGGACGGCTTCGCGGGTGCCGGTGCGAACTCCGATCGCGGCCAGGCGACCGTTGCGCGACGCGAGGGAGTCGCGAACGAACCCGGCGCGTTGCCGCGCGCTCGCGCGGGCGGCCACGACGGCCACCCCGAGCGCGACAGCGAGAACCGTCGTCGTCGCGGGGCGCATGTGGCGACCGTAGCGGCCGCTCACTACACTTGACCGATCGGTCAAGTTTCGAGAGGAGCGTCGGTTGACGACGGACGACCAGCGTGTGTCCCAACTGTGCGACGACCTTCTCGCGCAGCTCGATCCCAAGTCGACTCCGGCCGTGGAGTTCCTCGGCGCGCAGTACGAACGCGGCCTCGCGTGGGTGCACTTCCCGGAGGGCTGCGGCGGACTCGGCCTGTCGCCCAAGCTGCAGAACACGATCAACGCCAAGTTGTTCGGCGCGGGCGCGCCGATGCCGTATGCGCGCAATCCGATCGGTTACGGAATGTGCGCGCCGACGCTCGTGATGCACGGCTCCGACGAACAGAAGCAGCGCTACCTGCGACCGTTGTTCAGCGGCGAGGAGATCTGGTGCCAGATGTTCAGCGAGCCCGGCGCGGGCTCCGATGTCGCAGGACTGTCGGCGCGTGCGGTACGCGACGGCGACGAGTGGATCGTCAATGGCCAGAAGGTGTGGACCACCCTCGCGCACGTGGCCAGGTACGGCATCGTGTTGGTCCGTACCGATCCCGAGCAGGTGAAGCACAAGGGCATGACCATGTTCGTGATCGACATGCACGCGCCGGGCGTCGAGGTGCGGCCGCTCGTGCAAGCGACCGGTGATGCGGAGTTCAACGAGGTCTACATGACCGATCTGCGCATCCTCGACCGGGAGCGGCTCGGCGACGTTGGCGAAGGTTGGGGTGTGTCGCTGACGACCCTCATGAACGAGCGGGTGTCGATCGGTGGTCAGGTCAACCCACGCGGCTCGGGCGTGATCGCGGTCGCGGTGAACGAGTGGAAGCGCAACCAGCAGGCGCGCGACGCAGTGGCGCGTGACACGCTCCTGCGGCTGTGGATCGAGGCTGAGGTCAACCGCCTCACCAACATGCGGGCGAGCCAATCGCGGCGCAAGGGAACTCCGGGTCCCGAAGGCTCCGTCGGCAAGCTCGCGATGGCCGGGCTCAACCAGCGCATCATGAGCTTCGTGATGGACCTGATGGGCCCCGAGGCGCTCCTCTACCCGAGCGGCTACACGATGGAGCGGCCCCGCAGCGCAATGGATCTGTCCAATCCGCAAAAGGCGTTCCTGCGGGTCCAGGCGAACTCGATCGAGGGTGGCACCACCAACATCATGAAGAACATCCTCGGCGAGCGAGTGCTCGGATTGCCCGGCGAACCCCGGCCCGACAAGGGTCTTCCCTGGAGCCAAGTGCCCCGAAGCTGACAAACGGTGGGGAATCGGACCGACTTTCCCCACCTCGGCCCGGGTTCGTACACTGCTCGGCGCCCCGTCGAACCTGAAGATCCGACGTGCGGATGCCGACTGGAAAAGGGATGTTCCGATTGTCACGCGCGCCGGTTGCCGTCGCCGTGGCTGTCGTTGCCTCGTTCGCGGCACCCGGGGCCGTCTACGGCCTCGCGACGACGACCACCACCGCCACCACGAGCACGACCATCGGCGGGCCGAAAATTCCGGCGCCCCCGGACGCGTCGACCACGACGCTGCCGACGACCGGACCGACGACCACGACAACGATCCCGCCGCCGCCCCCGGCCATGCCCGCGTTCACCCTTCCCACCGATGCCGGACTGCAGCTCCTGCAGTCGATAAAGCAGGCGAACCTCGATATGAACGTCGCGCAAGCCGGCCTCGCGCCCGCGCAGCGCAGCGTCGCGGCTGCCCGGAAGAGGGATGTTGGCGTGCGCCGAGAGCTGAAGCGGCTCCAGGCCGTCGCCCGCAAGACGGAGCGGTCTCTCGCCGAGACCCGCACGCTCTTGCACGAGGCCGCGGCCGAGGCCTACATCCACGCGGGCGACGCGCAGCTCATGAACGCGATATCGGGATACTTGAACACCACCTCGCCGGTCGAGGCGGGGAGTCAACTGCACGTGCTCGGAACGTTCGGCTCGAACGAGAAGGACCTGCTCGACGAGTACCTCGCACTCGAGCAGCGCGTCAACCGTCAGCTCGCGCAGATCAAGGACGTTTCGGCGCGCGCCGGCGGCGCGGTTCGCGCGGCTGAGCAGCACCTCGCGGATTTGCGCGCGAAGATCGGCGACGCGCGAACACGCATTGCCGTCTCCGTCGCCGGAATCCACGACTTCGAGACTGCGGCGACGAGCGCGACGAGCCCGATCCTCGGACCGAGTCGGCTGACCGCGAAGCAAATGGCCGACTACGTGGTCGCTCAGCACTACACGCCGCACATCACCGTGCCGATCGAGGTCCTCGCGCAGATCTATCTCGACGAAGGTGCGCGGACCGGCGTGCGCGGCGACGTCGCCTTTGCGCAGTCGATTCTCGAGACGGCTGGTTTCGCGAACCCGGGAAGCGCGCCGACCGACAACAACTTCGCCGGTATCGGTTGGTGTGATACCTGCGCGCACGGCTTCGACTTCCCCGACGCAGTGACCGGGGTGCGCGCACAGATGCAACTGTTACGCATCTACGTCGACCCCGCGTTCCCAGATCCCGCGTACAAGGACCCGATCCTCCTGCCGGGCACGTTGCAGCTCGGCTTCCGGGGCAAGGTGCAGACATGGTGGGACCTGTGGGGAACGTGGGCGACCGGCGCGCTGTACGGACAACGGGTGTACGACATCTACGAACGCATGGTCGCGTTCTCGCTGCTCGACCCGACGCCTCCTGCGGCGAAACCCGCGGCGCCCGGCGCGGGAAAGCCCGCCGGCCCACCCATCGCCAAGAAGCCTTAGACGCCGTCGGCGGTAGTCGAGGTCGGTGAGATCGACGTGTCGGGAATCCCCGCCGCCCGATCGACGTTCATCGTGCATATGCCGAACCTCGAAGACTTCAACAACGACTTCAAGGCGTTCAACGCCGCGGTGATCGACGAGTTCCGTGACAACGGTGGCAAGGTCACCGGCATGTTCGCGGGCGCGCCACTGGTCTTGATCACGACGACTGGTGCCAGGTCGGGACGCCGACGCACGACGCCCATCGTCTACACGACCGACGGCGACCGGCTCGTGATCATTGCCTCCAAGGGCGGCGCGCCGACCAGCCCCGACTGGTACCACAACCTCGTGGCGAACCCCGACGTCACGGTCGAGCTACCCCTGGAGACCTTCGAGGCGCGGGCCCGAGTCGCCGAGGAGCCGGAGCGCGAGCGGCTCTACCGCGCGCAAGCCGCGTTGATGCCTAACTTCGACGCGTACGAGAAGGCGACGACCCGCAAGATTCCCGTCGTCGTGCTCGAACGCGCGTAGGACCGAGCGCAGGTTGCTAGCCGGGTACGGGTTGGTCCTCGGCGGTCCGACATCCGGCCGCGTTGCAATGCTCCAGGGCCGCGACCTCGGCGGAGAGGGAGCGCACGACGCCAGGGCCGGCAGTGGTCGCGATGTTGTGGAGCTCGTAGGGATCGGCCTGTAGGTCGTAGAGCTCGCGCTCGCCGGTTGCGTACTCGACGTACAGGTAGCGGTGCGTGCGCACGGCGTGGTACTCGGGTATCGCGTTCAGCGAAGCCTTGCTCTTGCGCACCGCGGGGGCCGTGTCGGTCTGATCGAGGTCGCCGGGCTCGAGCGGAGCGCCATTGCGACGACCCGGCCCGTCGTCCTCCTTCCAATGCTCGACGAGGTACGCGTCCCGCCCCGGCTGCTGCGACGTCGGATCCTTGGCGAGCGCCAGGAATGAGCGCCCGTCGACGAAGTTCGGTGTCGTCGCACCGGCCATGGCGGCGAAGGTCGGGGCCAGATCGATGTTGCCGACGAGGTGGCCGGGGGTGCCGCGGGCGGGAATGCCGGGACCGCGCACGACGAGCGGCAGATGGATGTCGAAGTCGTAGGCGCTCTGCTTCCCGGCCGGCATCCGGAAATGTCCGAGGTGAAACCCGTTGTCCGACGTGAACACGATGTAGGTGTTGTCGAGTTGGCCGGTGGTGCGCAGGGTGCCGATGAGCTCGTCGATGCCGGCGTCCACGGCCTGCAGCGACTGGATGCGGCGCCGGTAGAGGTTGTCCACGCGTCGCTGCACCTTGTTCGTCATGAGCGGTAGGTTGCGGATGAACTGCGGTTTGCCCGTGGTGTCCGCGGCGTTGTAGGCGGGTGTCCGCGGCGCCTTGGCACCCGGAAAGCGGCCGGCGTCGCGAGGCGCCGGCGTGGCCGGCTGATGGGGTGCGTAGACCGCGAGGTACGCGAAGAACGGCTGGTGGTCGGCAGCCGAGCGCGTGATGAAATCCTGCGTCTTCTTCACGTACACGTCGGTGCCGTAGTCGCTCGCCGCGCTCCCGTAGTGGACGAGCTTGCCGTTCTCGTTCAGCGTGTAGTTGAACTCCGAGTAGGGGTTGCCCGCAGCCGCGCTGTCGAACTCGTTCCAGCCCGGCGGCACATAGGTCTTCTTCACGGTGTCGGGGTAGCCGTTCAGGTACTTGCCGATGAGGGCGGTGCGGTACCCGGCGGCCTGCAACCAGGTGCCGATCGTCGAGCTCTCGTCGCCGAGCCGGCGGGCGGTCTCGAACCCGCCGTTCACGCCGCCGTTCGTCTCCACGCCGGTGTTGTGCGAGTACTGCCCGCGGAGTGTCGTCGTCCGCGACGGGCAGCACAGCGAGACCGAGACGAAGTAGTTCGAGAACGAGACGCCCTGGTCGACGAGCATCGACTGCAGGTTCGGCATCTGAGCGATCTCACCCAGATCGAGGTCGTCGGCGAGGATGAACAGCACGTTCGGCTTCGACGTACCGGACCCTCCCGCGCTGCCGCCGGAGGGCGTGCTCGACGTGGGCGTGCTCGACGTCGGCGTGCTCGAGCTCGACGACGAGCTGCAGCCCGCCGCGAGCACCGCGACGACCGCCAGAGCGCAACGCGCCCTCACCGAGAGCCGGCCGCAAGACATCGCAGACCGCTCGCGCACGCTGCGAACGTAGTCATTCTTCCGTTCCGCGGCGTCGCGGCTCAGTTCGACCTTCCGGGTCAGTCCTCGAGATGAAGCTCGTTAGCCGAGTCGCAGACCCGGATCACCATGGCGCACTGCGGAGACATGTTTCGGATTTCCACGATGTGACCGTGGCGGGTCGCATATTCGGTCGCTTCGACGAGTACCTGATATCCGGCCGTGTCCATGAACGTCACGTCCGAGCAGTCGACGATGACAATCTCATCGGCCGAGTCGTCGATGGCGTCGAAGAGGTAGTCGTGGAAAACCGACGCGCTCGCTAGGTCCAGTTCGCCGATTGCCGTGCAGGTTCCTGGCATCTCATGCGCCCATCGCTGGGGCGAGAAAGCCGGGGGCCCGGGCTCGGTCGCGAGTCGTTGTGCGAACGGATCGAAGCTACACCCAAATCGCGCGGATCGATCAAGAAATTCCCCATCGGCTCCCGCCGCCTTTCCCGGAATACGCTCGCCGGATGCCGGTCAAAGAAGGACCTATCCCACCGTTTGCCGAGGGCGCCGACCCCGATGAGTACGACCGGCTGCGACGCCGCGTGCTCTGGAAGATGCCGAGCGGCATCTACGTCGTTGGTTCGACCGACAAGGCGCAACGGCGCAACGGGATGACGCTGAACTGGGCGACGCAGGTCTCGTTCGACCCGAAGTGGGTCGGCATCGGCGTGGAGCGCGACGCGCGCACGCACGAGCTGATCGACGCGAGCGGGGTGTTCAGCCTGTGCGTCATCGATCGCGCCGACCGTGCGATCGTCCGCAAGTTCACCAAGCCGGTCGAGGTCGACCTCGCGGCGCGCACATTGAGCGGATTCGCCTATGTCGACGGTCCCGCGACCGGCGCGCCGGTACTCGCACAGTCGGTCGCGTACGTCGAGTGCGAGGTGCGCCAGCCGGTGGCGGTCGGCGACCACACCCTGTTCTTGGGTGAGGTCGTCAACGCGGCGTTCTTGAAGGACGAGGAAACCGAGGTCCTGCGCATGGAGGACACCCGGATGAACTACGGCGGCTGAGCTCAGCCGAAGAGGAGCCGGCGTACCGGCGCCGGGGGCGGCGCGGGCGGCGCCTTGAATGCCCGGTGGTAGTCGGCGAGGGCGTTCGCGGCCGCGGTCCGGTTCTCGGCAATGGGGGAGCTTCGCTCCCCGTCGCGGTGCTGCCAGAACCAGCGGCCCTCCTTCGAGCCCACCTTGCCGATGCTCGTGCCGGCGCCGCCGGTCGACAGCCGGACCTCGGCGGAGGTCAACGAGAGCGGCACCACCTGCACTTGTCCGGTCGTCGCGGTCATCGTCCCAGTCGTCGTCCCATTAGTCGTCCCAGAAGTAGTTATCGTCACTCGGCTCCACCTCCTCCCGGGGTGTCGTCGCCGTGAACCGTCCCGCGGTCACGGTTCAGGGCGTGCGTTCCGCATGGCCTTCTAGGCTTCGGCGTTATGGACGACACTTCTGCAGTCCAATCAACGAAGAATCCGACTCGGAGCGGCCTTTTTCGTAATTGGCGGTATGTGCTCGCCACGACGAATCCGCCGCCCGGACGCCTCGATCCGGTGTCGAAATGGCTGTATTTGACCCGATCCGGGGTGCTTCCGATGACCCTCGTCGCGGCGGCGATCGCCGGGCTGTTGGCCGTCTACCGGGGCGCCCACGTCTCCTGGGGCTGGTTCGCGCTCGCGGCCGTCGGCATCGTCGCCTCCCACATGGCCAACAACCTCATGAACGACCTGTTCGACTTGCGGGTGGGGACCGACCGCGAGGACTACCCCCGCAACCTCTATTCGCCGCACCCGGTCCTGTCGGGCGTGATCAGCCGGAAGGGGCTCGCGTCGTGCGCACTCGCCGTAAACGCGCTGTGCCTCGCGATCATGGTCGTGCTCACGGTGGCCCGGGGATGGCCGATCGTGGGTTTCGCGCTCGGGGGCTTCCTGCTGTCGGCGGCGTACACCGCGCCGCCCCTGCGGTTGAAGAAGCACGGGCTCGGTGAGCCGACGGTCTTCGTGGTGTGGGGTCCGCTGATGGTCGGCGGCACGTATTACGCGGCGACGGGAACGATTCCCGGCGCGGTCGTGCTCGCTTCGCTGCCGTACGCGCTGCTGTGCACGACGGTGCTGATGGGCAAGCACATCGACAAGATTCCGTGGGACGCGCCGGACGGCACCCACACCTTGCCGGTGATCATCGGTGAAGCCGCGGCCCGCCGGGTAACCCAGGCGATGTTCGTGGCGTTCTACGTCTCGATCGTCGCGCTCGTCATCGCGCGCGTCCTACCGGTCGCGTCGGTGTTGGTCGTGCTGTCGTGGCCTCAATTGCGACGTACGTTCGCCTACTACTCGCAGCCCAAGCCCGACGTCTCTCCCATGCCCAACCCCGTCTGGCCGTTGTGGTTCGCAGCGCTGTCGTTCCTGGTGACGCGCCGCGCCGGCGGGTTGTTCGTGCTCGGACTGATCATCGGCGCGATCTTCGGTTGGTGAACGCGAGCGAGATCGCGCCCACCGCGCGGCGACTCGATCTCGCGCTGGGCGCGGCCGGCGCGTTCGCGTTCGGGTGCACGATCCTCTTCAGCCGCACGGTCGCGCGCGACAACCTGCCACCTCCCGTCGCGCTCGGCATCCGCTTCGGTGTCGCCGGACTACTCCTGCTCGCGGTTCTCGCGGTGACGCGGCGACCGCTGTTGCCGCCGCCGGGGGAGCGCATCTTCGCGATCACGCTCGGCTTCGTCGTGTACGCGGTGGAGTCGACGTGCTTCTATCTCGGGCTCGAGCACGGTACGGCGGCCGCGGTCGCGTTGATCTTCTACGCGTACCCGGCCGTCGTCGCGATCGCCGAGGTCATGCTCGGTACGACGCGCGGGCGTGCCCACACCTTCCTCGCGCTCGCGTTGGCCGTGTCGGGCAGCGCAGTCGTCGCGATCGGAGGTGGTCGGGTCGCGATCTCGGCCGCGGGCGTCGGCTTCGTCGGCGTGTCGATCGTGATGTTCTCCACGTACGTGCTCGTCAGCGACCGTGTGCTCGTCCGCACCGACTCGATCACCGCGGCGACGTGGACGGCCCTGGGCGCGTCGATGGGAACGGCGACGTTCGGGGTGTTGCGCGGCGACCTGCAGGTACCGTCGGGCCACGCGCTCGCGGCGCTGCTCGCGAACGGGTTGGCCACCGCGACGGCGTTCACGTTGTTCTTCGTCGTGCTCGACCGGATCGGTGCGACCCGGACCGCGATCGTCATGGCGCTCGAGGCCGTCACCGGCATCGTGCTCGCGGCGGTCTTCCTCGGCGAATCGGTGCGCCCGGTCGTCGCGCTGGGAGGTGCGGCGGTGCTCGCGGGCGCGGTGATCGCGGCCCTCAGTACACCGGCGTCGGCCGAGGCGCTCGAGTCGGCATCGCCGCCATAGTGATACGACGTTACGCTTCGCCTCGAATGAAGCGGGACCCGGTCCACGGGACTGAGGGAGGCGAAGTGATCTCGAGCACGATGCAGGACTTCCCGCTGACCATCACCGCAGTCTTGCGCCACGGCGAGCAGGTCTACGGCAGTGCGGAGTGCGTCACCTGGACCGAAACGGGGCCCCGGCGCGCCACGTACGCGACCATCGCCGCGAACGCGGCCCGACTCGCCAACGGCCTCGCGCGCCTCGGTGTGGAGCCGGGCGACCGCGTCGGTACGTTCATGTGGAACTCCCAGGAGCACATGGAGGCGTACCTCGCCGTTCCGTCGATGGGCGCGGTGCTCCACACGCTGAACGTCCGGCTGTTTCCCGAACAACTTGCCTACGTGATCAACCACGGCGAGGACAAGGTCGTGCTGATCGACGACTCGCTGGTGCCGATGCTCGCGAAGGTGGTGTCGGAGCTGACGAGCGTCGAATGCTTCGTGGTCGTCGGCGACGGCGATGCATCGGCGCTCGGAACTGACCGACCTGTCGCCCGCTACGCCGAACTCCTCGCCCAGGAGTCTGCGGAGTTCGCGTGGCCCGAGATCGACGAACGCCAGGCCGCCGCGATGTGTTACACGTCGGGCACGACCGGCAATCCGAAAGGTGTCGCGTACTCGCACCGATCGGCGTTTCTGCACTCGTTCGCCGCGCTCACCGGCAACGCGCTCGATCTGTCGGAACGCGATCGCATTCTCATGATCGTGCCCATGTTCCACGCGAACGCGTGGGGCATCCCCTATGCGGCATTCCTGTGTGGAGCGTCACTCGTGATGCCGGGCCGGTACTTGCAAGCCGAACCGCTCACGCGCATGGTGAAAGAGGAACGCGTCACGTTTTCGGGCGCGGTGCCGACCATCTGGGCCGACATCTACCGCTACGGCGAGCAGCACGAGATCGACCTGTCGAGCATCCGCATGATCATCTGCGGCGGCTCTGCGGTCCCGCGTTCGCTGATGGAGAACTTCGAGGCGAAGTACGGCGTGCGCATCGTCCAGGCGTGGGGCATGACCGAGACGTCGCCGCTCGCCGCGGTCGCGCACCCCCCCGCATCGGTCGAGGTCGGCTCGCCCGAGGAGATGGACTGGCGGGCACGCACCGGGAGGGTCGTCGGCGGAGTCGAGCTCCGGATCGTCGACGACGCGGGCAGACCCCTGCCGTGGGACGGCGAGGCGGTCGGCGAGATCGAGGTGCGCGGTCCGTGGATCACGGCCTCCTACTACCGCGATCCGTCCCCCGAGAAGTTCGACGACGGCTGGCTGCGCACCGGCGACGTCGGCAGCGTGTCGCCGGAGGGATACATCCAGATCACCGACCGGGCGAAGGACGTGATCAAGTCGGGCGGCGAATGGATCAGCTCGGTCGAGCTCGAGAACCTCTTGATGGGCCATCCCGACGTGCTCGAGGCCAGCGTCATCGGGGTGCCCGATCCGCGCTGGGACGAGCGTCCGCTCGCCTGCGTGGTGCGCAACGGCGGATCCGCCGTCGATGCCGCCGCGCTCGCCGCGTACCTGGGCCAGCACGTCGCCAAGTGGCAGATCCCCGAACGATGGAGCTTCATCGAGGAGGTACCGAAGACGTCGGTCGGAAAGTTCGACAAGAAGGTGCTGCGCGGGCGCCACCAGCGGGGTGAGCTCTCCATTGAACAACTGGATTGAGCAGCGCCGGGCGGCCGGACCGCAGAGCGCGGCGAACCGGGTCGAAGCGGCACCCGCAGCCACGGTGGTGCTCTTGCGAGACGGCTCCGGCGGACTCGAGGTTCTGCTCGGTCGACGGTCGTCGAAGCTGGCCTTCCACGGCGGCGCGTGGGTGTTCCCGGGCGGACGTATCGATCCCGCCGACTTCGGCGACACGCCCGACGACCTGCCCCGCGCCGCACGCCGCGCCGCCGTCCGCGAGGCGAAGGAGGAAGCCGGCGTCGACGTGGACGCCGACGCGCTCCTGCACCTCTCGAACTGGACGACCCCCGAAGGATCCCCCAAGCGGTTCGCGACGTGGTTCTTCGTCGGGCCCGTCGCCGGCGGCGACGAGGTCGCCGATGGTGCGGAGACCGACAAGCTGCAGTGGTTCGGACCCGTTGAGGCGCTCGACGCGCACGCGGCCGGCGATATCGAGCTCGCGCCCCCGCAGTACGTGACGCTCCTCGACCTGCGACAGTTCGCGACGGTGGCCGACGCGATGCGGGCGATCGACGCCGCCGTTCCCGTCGACTACTTGCCGCGGTTCCAATTCGTCGACGACGTCGCGGTGTGCGTGTATCCCGAAGACGTCGCCTACGACGATCTCGAGCGTTTGGACGTCCCGGGTCGCCGCCACCGGTTGTACCTGCGCGGCGACGCCTGGGAGTACCTCCGCGACTGACGCCTACTTGTGACGCCTACTTGTTCGGTTGCGGCGTCACCCGGAGGTACGGCTTCAGCGCCTTCCAGCCCTTCGGGAACTTCGCCTTGGCGTCCTCGTCGGATACCGCCGGGACGATGATGACGTCTTCGCCGTTCTTCCAGTTCACCGGCGTCGCCACGCTGTAGTTCGCGGTGAGCTGCAGCGAATCGATCACGCGCAGTATCTCGTCGAAGTTGCGGCCCGTCGACGCCGGATAGGTGATGATGAGCTTCACCTTCTTGTCGGGGCCGATGATGAAGACCGACCGCACGGTGAGGGTGTCGTTCGCGTTCGGGTGGATCATGTCGTAGAGGTCGGACACCTTGTGGTCGGAGTCGGCGATGAGCGGGAAGTTCAACTTCGCGCCCTGCGTCTCTTCGATGTCGTCGGCCCAACCCTTGTGGTTGCCGAGCTCGTCGACCGACAGCCCGATCACCTTCACGTTGCGCTTGTCGAATTCGGGTTTCAGCTTTGCGACCGCGCCGAGCTCGGTCGTGCAGACGGGCGTGTAGTCCTTCGGGTGCGAGAACAAGACCCCCCAGCCGTCGCCGAGGTAGTCGTAGAAGTTGATCTTTCCTTCGGTGGTCTCGGCCGTGAAGTTGGGGGCTTCGTCGCCCAGGCGCAGCGCCATGCGATGCCTCTTTCGTCGTCGGTGTCGTCGTCGTTTCGGTGTCGTTGTCGGAACGACCGGCAGGCTAGGGGTCTCGGCCGTGAAAACGCCAGCGGTCAAGTCGGGATTTGCAACCGGGCGGCCGTCGGTATTGTTCCGCGTCCTGTGACCGCTGCTCCACCCGGCCGTCGCCGGGCCTTTTCCGGTCGGGTGCGCGGTCTCGCGATCGACATCTCCCCGCTGCGGGTGTCGCGCGATTTTCGGCTCCTCTGGGCCGGTGAGCTGCTCTCGCAGGTCGGCAGCCAGTTCACCTTGGTCGCGTTGCTCATCCAGGTATACGACCTCACGGGCTCGTCGCTCGCCGTCGGATTCATCGGGCTGGCGCAGCTCGTGCCGATGTCGCTCGTCTCGATCGGCTTCGGACCGCAGATCGACCGCCGCGACCGCCGCCGGCTGCTCGTCTTCGCGGAGATCGGGCTGATGTCGGCCTCCGCGCTGTTGCTGTTCGGCGCGCACCTGGGCCATCCGCCGTTGGTGCTCGTGTACGGCGGGGCCGCGTTGAGCGCAGCATTCCTCTCCGTCGCGATGTCGACCCGGGCGGCCATGACCCCCAGGCTCGTACCGCGTGAGCTCCTGCCGCAGGCGGCGGCGCTCAACCAGGTCATGTGGAACGGCGCGGCGGTCGTCGGTCCCGCGCTCGGTGGCCTCGTCGTCGCCGGGTTCGGCCTGTCCTGGGCCTACGGCATCGACGTGGTGAGCTACGTCGCCGCGCTCGCCGCCGCTTTCATGATCCATTCGCAGCGACCGGTTCCCGCCGAGGGCCACGAGGACGACGTCGGGCTGGCGGCCGTGTTCAACGGACTGCGCTACGTGAGGGGCAAGCGGGTGCTCCAGTCGACGTTCACCGTCGACATCGTCGCCATGGTGTTCGGAATGCCCCGGGTCCTGTTCCCCGTGCTCGCCCGGACGCGCTTCCACGGTGGCCCGGCGGTGGTCGGCCTGCTACTCGGAGCGCCGGCGCTCGGCGCGTTCCTGGCCGCCGTGAGCTCGGGCTGGATCGGTCGTGTCCGCCGCCTCGGCCTCGCGATCCTGTTGTCGGTCGTGGTGTGGGGTTCCGCCATAACCGCGTTCGGGCTGGTAGGAGCCAACCTCGGGCTCGCGCTCACATTCCTGGTGGTCGCGGGCGGCGCCGATGTCATCTCCGCCGTCTTCCGCAACACGGTGCAACAACTCGTCGTCCCCGACAGTCTGCGTGGTCGCCTGGCGTCGTTGAACATCCTCGTCGTCACGGGTGGACCTCGTCTGGGTGACCTCGAGGGTGGTCTGGTCGCGAGCGCGTTCACGCCGACGATCTCGGTCGTGTCCGGTGGATTGCTGTGTCTCGTTGGTGTTGCGGCAATCGCGACGACGGTGCCGCGCTTCGCGCGTTGGCGTATGGGCGATCCGCCCTGATTGACCGCACGGTTCAACCGCGATTGACTGCGGCTCGTGGCGGGGTACTCGGGGACGCCCCTTCCCCAAAAGCTCGGCATCAAGCCGGGGGCACGCCTTGCGCTGGTGCGCGCGCCTGCGGGCTTCGAGCGCGCGCTCAATCCCTTGCCGGACGGAGTGCGGCTGCGCACGCAAGCGCGCGGTGCGCAAGACGTCGTCCTCTTCTTCGCGACGCGTCGTGCCGAGCTCGAACGTCGCTTCGACGGATTGGCGCGCACGGTCGAACCGGCAGGCGGGTTGTGGATCGCGTGGCCGAAACGCACCGCGTGTGTCGCTACCGATTTGCGCGAAGGCATCGTTCGTGAGCTCGGACTCGCGCACGGTCTCGTCGACAACAAAGTGTGCGCCGTCGACGACACATGGTCGGGACTGCGCTTCGTGTTCCGTCTCGGCAATCGGTCGGCGCGCAACGGCAACTCGCGTTGACACGCGAGGGCCGCCGAGTCGTTCAGCTCGCGCGCATCAGCGGAATCGCCGCCTCGTACTCGCCGCCGGACCAGCGCACCGTGGCGTCGGGAACGAGCTTGTGGACGAGGCCGAGGGCGGCCCGGTTGTCGGGGAGCATGGTCGCGACGAAGGTGTCGTAGCCCCGGTCGGTGGCCAGTGCGGCGAGCCGCCGCGCCAGGCGCCGGCCGACGCCCCGGTGCTGCCAGGCGTCCTCGACGGTGATGGCGATCTCGGCCTGGCGACTGGCCTCCGGGCTCGCGCCGGGCCGGCCGTCGTAACGGGCCACGGCCACGATCTCGTCGCCGTCGAGGGCCACCAGGGCGTCCCTTCGGCAGTGGTCGACGTCGGCCAGCCGCAGGAGCGCGGCCCGCGGAGGGCGGGAGATCGGGGAGAAGAACCGGAAGTGCACGCTCGTCGGAGACAGGCGCGTGAACAGGCTCGCGAGGCGCTCGACGTCGCCGAGCGTGATCGGTCGTACCGTCAACTCGGTGTCGTCGACTCGCATGATGTCGAGGTCGTCGGTGGCGTTCGTGTCGTTCATCGTGGTTCCCTCTGGACGAGGCACGTCGACTTCGCGTGCGCGTAGAGCGTGCCCGCGTCGTCGTAGACGCGGGCTTCGGTGGTTGCGATGCGACTGCCGCTGTGCACGACGCGTCCCTCGGCGTGGACGCGGCCGGTCGCCTGCGTGATCGCTCGGACGAAGTTCGTGCTCAACTCGAGCGTCGTGAATCCCGCGTCGGCAGGAAGCGTCGACGAGACCGCGCAACCCATCGCAGTGTCGACCAGCGTCGCGACGACGCCGCCGTGCATCGTGCCCATCGGGTTCTCGTGCAACTCCTCGGCCACGACCGAGAACACGGTGCGTCCGCGTTCGAGCTCGTCGAGCGAGAGCCCGAGCGCCGCGACGGCGGGCGGCGGCGACGCGTCGCCGCGTTTGATCGCGGCGAGCCGTTCGTATCCGTCGAGTCCACGCAGGCGGGAGCGCATTCGTCCCGGATCGGTCCAGGTGATCGTGCGCGATCGCTGTCCTTCGACGCGAGCCGGATCGGTGTGAGTAGAAGTCATCGTTGACCCTCCTTGACGCGCAGGGTTTCGACGTGTTCCACGAGATGGTCGACCACGCGATCCATGTGCGCGGGGTCGCCGTACAACCTCGAGAGCATCAGTGCGCCCTCGAGCGACGCGGTGATCGTCGACGCGAGCGCGTACGGGTCGACGTCGTTCGCGAGGACTCCGTCGGCCTTGCCGTCCTTCACGATGCGTCCGACGAGGCGATGCCACAGCGTCATGGATTCCCGGGCCCGGTCGCGCAGGTCGGGGTAGGTGTCGTCGGCCTCGATCGCGGTGTTCATGATCGGGCAGCCGCCCTCGATCGCGGGCCGCCGGGCACTGCGTGCGAACGCCCGGATCATGCGGGTCAGGCGGTCGATCGGGTCGGTGGCGCCGTCCTGCGAGCGGGCAAGGCTCTCGGTGACCCGGGTCATCGCGTAGTCGTAGGCCTCGAGCGCGAGCTGCTCCTTGGAGCCGAAGTGGTTGTAGATCCCACCCTTTTCGAGCCCCGTCGCGCCGATCAGGTCGCGCAGCGACGCGCCGACGAAGCCCTGGCGGTTGAAGACCGGGGCGGCCAGCTCGACAATGCGCTGGCGGGTGCGCTCGCCCTTCGTGCTGATGCGTTCCATGTGGGTGATCCCGTGCTCGCTTCGGTGAAAACTGAGTCAGAACCCGCTGTTTCAGAACCGTCGTGTCAGAACCGTTGTGAAAAACCGACCGGTCGGTCTTATTTTGGCGGTACGTGGACCATTTGTCAAGGTCGGAACGGGTACGCCGCTCGCGGGCGAGCGGTTCGGCGTCGACCGGCGCTGGTTCCCGGTACCGTCCGCAGCATGTGCGGTCGCTACGTCTCGGTGTCCTCCCCGACGATCCTCGCCGAGCGATTTCACGTGGAGGAGGTGCGGACGGGAGCGGCGCCGGAGGCGAATTCCCCGGAGCCGAACTACAACGTCACGCCCCGGGCCGATGTGCCGGTGGTGGCCGAGAGCGGCGGCCGCCGGGTCCTCGATCTTGTCCGCTGGGGGCTGGTGCCGTCGTGGGCCAAGGATCTCTCCGTCGGCGACCGGATGATCAACGCCCGCGCCGAGCGGCTGTCGAAGAGCAACGCGTACAAGCGCCCGTTCGAGCGCCGCCGGTGCATCGTCCCCGCCGACGGGTTCTACGAGTGGCAGGCGGTCGAGGGGAAGAAGCAGAAGCAACCGTGGTTCATCCGGCGCCGCGACGGCGAACCGCTGGCATTCGCGGGGCTCTGGGAGATCTGGCACGACCACTCGCTCGGCGACGACGCGCCCCGCATCAAAACGTGCACGATCATCACGACGGAGCCGAACGACCTCATGCGAGAGATCCACGATCGCATGCCGGTGATCCTCCCCGAGTCCGTTTGGGACACCTGGCTCGACGCCGAGAACCACGACGTGCAATCCCTCGGGCAGCTTCTCGTTCCGGCTCCGTCCGAAGAGCTGGAACGGTGGCCGGTCACGACGCTCGTCAACAAACCCGCGAACAACGGCCCGGAGCTGCTCGAGCCCCCGCCGGTAGATTCCCGGTGATGGAGCATGCGGCGTACGTCGACGCCATTCGTCGTGATGGCGCCGCGCTGGCCGACGCGGCGCGCGCGGCCGGCGTCGAGGCGCCGGTGCCGACGTGCGGTGCGTGGACGATCGGCGACCTCTGCTCTCACGTCGGCCGGCTCCATCGCTGGGCGGCCGAGATCGTCGCCCGCCGACCCGCCGACCCGGTCGCTCATTGGAAGCAGGTCGCCGCGCCCTCCGGTCCCGCGCTCGTCGACTTCGTCGCGGAGGGCTACGGCCCGCTCGCCGATGTGCTGGCAAGTGCACGCCCCGACGAGCCCTGCTGGTCGTGGACGGAAGGGCGCACGGTTGGCTTCTGGGCGCGTCGGCAGGCGAACGAGCTCGCGGTGCACCGGTGGGATGCGGAGTTCGCGTCGGGCACCCCCGCGCCGATCGACCGAGATCTCGCCGTCGACGGCATCCAGGAGCTGTTCGACATTCTGCCGTTCCGGCCCGGTGGGTCACCGACCGGGAAGGGCGAGACGATGCATCTGCACTGCACCGACGGCGACGGCGAGTGGCTGATACGGCTCGGACCTACCGGCCTCACGGTCGTGAACGAGCACGCGAAAGCCGATGTGGCCGCGCGCGGAAGCGCGAGCGATCTCCTCTTGACGATCTGGGGGCGGCTGCCGACCGATCGGGTCGAGGTGTTCGGCGACGCGTCGCTGCTCGAGCGCTGGAGCGACGGGAAGCTCTGAGCCGGCCTCACCCTTAGGGCGCGACCGCGGTGCGCAAGACGTCGATCACGTGCTCGCGCCGGATCGCGAGCGCCTCGGCCGAGAGCGGATCGACGTCGAGCAGACCCGTCATCAGCTGCCCGTCCGAGAGGTACGACAGCACCGCGCCGTAACCGGTGAGGAGCAACTGCCGGGCGTCGTAGCGCCGGAGCCGGCCCGCGTCCATCTCTCGTTCGAGGAAGTCGGCACCGCGGTCGAACAGGGGCCGCAACAAGACGCTGAGCTCGTCGCGCAGGATCGGACCGCCTTCGAGCGCCTCCCAGCGCACGAGCCGGACGAAGTCGGGGTGGTCCTCGAAGAAGGTGAACGCGGCCCGGAGCATTCGTTCGACCTGGGGCCAACCTTGCCGTGTCCCCTCGATCGCCTGCTCGACGAGCGCCGTCCAGTCGGCGAACGAGGCGAAGAGCACCGCGCGGTAGAGCGCTTCCTTCGACGGGAAATGGTGCAACAGGCTCGGCCGCCGGATACCGACCTCGTCGGCGATGTCGTTCAGGCTCGTGCCCGCGTAGCCGTGGTCGCCGAAGCGCCGGAGCGCGACCTCGAGAATGAGATCCTTCGTCGACGACCCTGAACCTTCGGGGAGCGCCACATTTGTCAGTCTACCGACAGGGCTCTACCGACCGGTCGGTAGTACCCTTTTCCCGTGCCGCTCACCAACCTCATTGCCGCGGTCGTCGTCGCCTTCTTGGTGACCCAACTCGCGATCTTCACGACCACCGTGTATCTCCACCGAGCGCTCTCACATCGCGCCCTCACCGTGCGGGGGCCCGCGGCGATCCCGTTTCGGATCGTCATCTGGATGACCACCGGCATGCGACCGCGTGAGTGGGTGGCGGTGCATCGCAAGCATCATGCCGCGACCGACACGGCCGACGACCCGCACAGCCCCGCCCAAGTGGGGTTCTGGCGGGTGCAGCTCGGCAACGTCGGGCTCTACAAGACCTGCGCATCGGATCCGGCGAACGTGCGGAAGTACGCGCGCGATCTTCCGCCGGACGGGCTCGACCGGATCGCGTTCGACCACTCGCTCGCCGGTCTCGGCATCGGGACGTCGATCCTCGTCGTGACGATGTGGGCGCTCGGCTTCGGTCTGCTCACCGGCTTGCTGGCTGCCGGCCTGCATGCCGTGTTCTACGTGATGCTCTCGGGCGCGATCAACGCGATCGGCCACACGAGCGGCGACCAGCCCTACCCGAACTCGGCGACCAACCGGCAATCACTCGCGTTCATCACCGCGGGCGAGGGCTTGCACAACAACCACCACGCCGCGCCCACCTCGGCGCGCTTCTCGCTCGATCGAGCCCAGCTCGATCCCGGCTGGTTGCTGGTACGCGTCCTCGTGAGGCTTCACCTCGCCCAGGTGCGCCACGAAGACATCCACATGAAGACAGCTGCTTGATTCTGGGTCGCACTCGCCCCGAAGTCGCACGGGGGCCGTGAGCGGAGCGAAGCGCAGCGAACTGGCGGGAGCAACGAGCGTCCGCGAGGCGGGTAGCCCGCCTCGCAGCGAGTGCGACCCAGAATCAGCGCGCGAGAGCCCTAACTACATCGTGTATCTGATCCGGCCCGCAGAACAGCGCCGGAGCCGGGGTCGTTACGCCGTTTTCGATGTAGCGGGCGATGTGCTCCTTGCATTGTTCGGGCTTGCCCCATACGAGGAGATCGTCGACGACCGAATCGGGGATCGACTCGGCCGCGGCTTTGCGGTCGCCTTCCTTCCAGAGTCGCCAGAGGTCGGCGAGCTCGTCGCCACGACCGAGCCACTCGTGGAAGGCGGCGTAGACGGGCACGGTGAGATACGACGCGATCGCGCGTTTGCCCACCGATCGCGCGAGGCCCGCGTCGTCGACCGGGAACGCGAAGATGCGCGCCGCGATCTCCTTGCCGGCACCGACATGAGGTGCGACCGTCTTGACGTCGTCGGCCGACAGCCAGTTGATGATGGCGCCGTCTCCCTCGCGACCGGCCAGTCGTAACATGCCCTCGCGCAGCGCCGCCACCAGGATCGGCGGCTGCTCGGGAACCGGGATACCGAGACGGAAGCCGCGCACGCGGAATGTCTCGTACTCCTCGTCGACCTTCTCTCCGGTCAGCGCGGCGCGCAGGAATCGGATCGTGTCGCGCACGCGCTGGTACGGCTTGTCGAACGTCAAACCGTTCCAGCGTTCGACGATGACGTCGGACGAGGTGCCGATCCCGAGCGCGAAGTGACCGGGCGCGGCCTGGCACATCGACGCGACGGTCGACGCGAGCGTGTGCGCGCCGCGTGTGTACGCGGGGACGATCGCGGTCCCGAACCGCAGCTCGGGTGCCCACTGCGCCGCGACTGCAAGCGGGATGAACGCGTCGTAACCGCCCGATTCGGCCGACCAGAGGTCGGTGTATCCGAGGTCGACGAGCTCGCGCACGAGGTCGCGTTGTTCGAGCAGCGGGATGCCGTCGAACGGAAACGTAATGCCGTAGCGCTGCGGGATGGTCATGACCACATCCTTGCCGCGATGCGCTCAGCGCTGCACGTCACCTTCGAGCTCCGTCAGTGGCTGGTGCTCGTCGTCCCGCCAGGCGCGCACGATCGTCGACTGGCTCGCGGTTCCGAGCAACGTGCCGTCCTCCGCCCACAAGTGCACGAGCCCGTGACCGAACCCGTCGGCGACCGCGTGCACGCGGACGTCGGCGAGAACCCAGCTGGTCGGCACGCGATGCGCGACCCGCAGTGTGTTGTCGAGGCTGTTCCCGCCCGCGCGTTTGCCGAGTGCCTGACCGATGCCGAACGGCACGAAGTCGCCGATGATCGCCAACGCGGCCGCCGACATGTCGAGCAGTTCCGGCATCCGAATCCACAGTGCGGCGTAGCCCGAGCCGCGCGGGCCGGGAAACTCGCCGGGTGCGCGCCCGCTCGCGAGCTTGGCATCGAGCCGGCTGCTGATCGTCCCTTCATGGCGGTTCATCATCAGTCGGGGCGGGCAATCCTGCGGACCGGGCACGTCGGGGCGCACCGTCCACTGTCCCTCGAGTGGGAGCGGACGCCGGCCGAGCGCGCCCAGCACGGTGAGGATCTCGGTGTCGCCGACGCGCGCGATGACGCGTGCCTGCGAGATCTGGTGGCCGCGGACCACCTCCAACGCGTCGAGCTCGAGCATCGACGGCGGTCGAGCGTACGAGAGGTACTGCGCCGTCGCCCAGATGCACGGCCGGCCGGTTACCTGCTCCATCACCTCGATGCACGCGCCGAGACCGCAACCGCCGAACAACGCACCCGTCCCCGATGTCAGTCCGCGCACGACCTCCATCTGCCAGTGCGTGCGGTCGGCGGCGTCGGGTTCGAGACCGAAGAAAGTCCGGGCGTCCATCGGCCGGGCACGCTACCCGTCGCGCCCGGCGCCGCCGGTAGGGGGAGCGGCCGTTCAGCGCCGCGGCGCGTTGCGCTCGACCAAGCCGGCGTGCATGGTGAGCTTCATGCCGGTGAGCGTGCGTTCGGTGTGCTGCATCCGCCAGGCCAACATCCGCTGCGCGTACTCGAGGACCTTCGCCGCGTACGCGGGATCGGCCGCAACATTGTGGATCTGCGCGGGGTCTTCGTCGAGGTCGAAGAACGCCGACGGCAACGCGGGATAGCCGGAGAACTGCACGTACTTGCCGCGGTCGTCGCGCAGCACTGCCAGCGCGCATTCCTCCAGGTTGAGGCCGAATGCCTGTTCGGTGAGCGGACTGTCGGGATCGCGGAAGTCGAACTCGAAATGGGTTTCCCGACGCCAGTTGTCGGGAGTTGCACCGCGCAGCCACGGCGTGAGTGCGCGGCCGTCGCATTGAAGTGGTGTCTCGGTGCCGAGCAACTCGCAGATCGTCGGCAACACGTCGACGTGTTCGGTGAACGCGTCGACGGTGCGACCGGCCGACACTCCCGGACCGCGCACGATGAACGGCACGTGGTACGACTGGTCGAACCATCCGAGCTTGTGGAGCATGTAGTGATCGCCGAGGTTCTCGCCGTGGTCGCTCGTGAAGATCACCACCGTGCGGTTGGCCTCGCCCGACGCGTCGAGCCAGTCGAGGACGCGTGCGATCTGGTCGTCGACCTCGGCGAGCATGCCGTAGTACGTCGCTTGTAGCTCACGCTGTTCCCACTCGTCGTCGGGTGACTTCAGGAACGGATGGTCGATCATCACGCCGAGCAGTGGATGCTGCGCACCCTCGTCCGCGCGCGAGCGCGCCCGGACCGGCGCCGGAACCGACGCGGGATCGAACATGGTGTCGTAGGGAGCCGGCGCGAGAAAGGGAGGATGGGGTCGTAGGAACGACACGTGGGCGAACCACCCGTCGCCGCTCCCCGCGCACCGGCCGTCGGCCCATTCGAGGAACCGGTCGGTGAGAAACTTGGTCTGAGAGTGCGCGGCGTCGTACTGGGTGCGCCGGCGCGCACCCTTCGCCGGACGGTCGACGAAGGTGCGCCAGTCGTCGGCGACGTCGAGGCCTCCGAGACGCATCCACTCGAGCCACTCGAACGGCTCGCTCTCGGGGAGATGGCACACGGGATCGAAGCCGGGCAGCACGCCCTCGTAGCGGAACAGGCGCGGGTCTCCCGGCGCGCACGTGCGGGGGTCGATGCTGGTGTCGGTGTAGCCGAACAGCGCCGGTTCGTAGCCGAGCCGGCGGGCGACGAGCGCGACGTTGTCGTGACGGGCGTCGAGCGGTGTGCCGTTCAGCACCGACCGGTGGTTCATCAGGTACATGCCGGTGTAGAGCGCGGCGCGGCTGGGCCCGCAGGGCGCCGCCTGGGCGAAATGGCGCCCGAACGACACGCCCCCGGAGGCGAGTCGGTCGAGGTTCGGGGTCCGCACGACGGGATGCGCGGCCGCGCTCAGGCAATCGCCCCGCCACTGGTCGGCGGTGATGAGCAGGACGTTCGCGTTGCGGGCCATGGGAATGCCGACCGAGGGAATCGGGAATCGCCTCCGTCGGTTACACCCGGCACTATGTCAGACACCAAGACTCAACTCCTGCCCCTGTTGCCGCTCACCCAGGGCGTCGTCCTGCCGCAGATGGTGGTCACGATCGCCCTCGAGACCGATGAGGCCAAGCGCGCGGGCGCGGCGGCCGCCGATGCCGGCGACCGGATCGTGCTCGTGCCGCGTGTCGACGGCCGGTTTGCTCGCGTCGGGACCATCGCCGCGATCGAGAGCGCGGGCGACCTCCCCAACGGCACCCGGGCACTCGTGATCCGCGGCGTGAGCCGCGGTCGGGTCGGTACCGGTGAGCTCGGCGCGCACGGCGCACTGCACGTCCAGGTGGAGCCGCTCGACGAGCCCGAACCCACCATTCGTGCTCGCGAGCTCGCCCGCGAGTACCGCGCGGTGGTCGAGACAATTCTCGAGCACCGTGGCGCGCGCCGTATCGCCGACGTGCTCGCCGGCGTGGAGGACCCCGGACAGCTCGCCGACACCGCGGGCTATTCGCCGGAGCTCTCGATGGACCAGCGCGTCGAGCTGCTCGAGACCGTCGACATCGAAGCGCGCCTCGAGCTCGTGCTCGCGTGGATGCGCGACACGCTCGCCGACCTCGAGCTGAAGGACAAGATCCGCACCAACGTGACGGAGGGCCTCGACAAGCAGCAGCGCGAGCTGTTGCTGCGCCGCCAGCTGAACGAGATCCGCAAGGAGCTCGGTGAGGGTGACGACGACGTCGTGGCCGAGTACCGCGCCAAGCTCGCCGACAAGGAACTGCCCGACGCCGTGTTGCTCGCGGTCGACAAGGAGCTCGACCGGCTCGAGCGCATGGGCGAGCAGAACCCCGAGCAGGCTTGGGTCCGCAACTGGCTCGACGCGGTCGTCGACCTGCCGTGGGGCGAGTACGCGACCGAGAGCAACGACATCACCAGCGCGCGTGAGGTGTTGGACGCCGACCACGAAGGCCTCGGCGACGTGAAGGATCGCATTCTCGAGTTCCTGGCAGTGCGCGTGCTGCGGCGCGAGCGCGGGCTGGGTTCCGAGAGCGGTCGGGGTTCCGGTGCGATCCTCGCGCTGGTCGGTCCTCCCGGCGTCGGCAAGACGTCGCTGGGTGAGTCGGTCGCGCGGGCATTGGGTCGTCCGTTCGTGCGGGTCGCCGTCGGCGGCGTGCGCGACGAGGCGGAGATTCGTGGCCACCGTCGCACCTACGTGGGTTCGCGTCCCGGCCGCATCGTTCGGGCGCTGACCGAGGCGAAGTCGATGAACCCCGTCGTGCTGATCGACGAGATCGACAAGCTGCAGGCCGGCGGTTGGTCGGGCGATCCCGCCAGCGCGTTGCTGGAGGTGCTCGACCCGGCGCAGAACCATACGTTCCGCGATCACTTCCTCGAGCTGGATCTCGATCTGTCGGACGTGCTGTTCCTCGCGACCGCGAACCAACTGGACACGATTCCGGGACCGCTGCTCGACCGCATGGAGATCGTGACGCTCGACGGCTACACCGAGGACGAGAAGGTCGCCATCGCCAAGCACTACCTGTTCCCGCGCCAACGTTCGAAGGCCGGGTTGCGTGAAGACGAGCTCGACATCACCGATGCCGCGTTCCACGCACTCGTCGACGGATGGACGCGTGAGGCCGGTGTGCGAGGACTCGAGCGGCAGATCGGCAAGATTGCGCGCAAGACCGTGCGCAAGATCGCCGGAAACCGTGACCCCGAAGAGGCTACGACGAGCATCGTGGTCGACGAGCCCGAGCTGGTGGAGTACCTGGGCCGGGCGCGGTTCCGCCACGACGATGCCGAACGCGCCGCGATCCCGGGCCTCGCAACCGGCCTGGCCGTGACGGGTGCCGGTGGTGACGTGCTGACGATCGAGGTGACCGCCATGGACGGTGAGCCCGGTCTGCAAGTGACCGGTCAACTCGGCGACGTCATGTCGGAGTCGGCGCAGATCGCGCTGTCGTTCGTCCGGTCGAACGCGAACGAGCTCGGCGTGTTGCCGGGTGCGTTCGAGCACCGCAAGTTCCACCTGCACGTCCCGTCGGGCGCGATCCCGAAGGACGGTCCTTCGGCGGGCATCACGATGACCACGGCTCTCGCGTCGCTGGTCACCGGGCGCCCGGTGAAGCCGAACGTCGGGATGACCGGCGAAGTCACGTTGCAGGGTCGGGTGCTTCCGATCGGTGGGCTGAAGCAGAAGCTGCTCGCGGCGCACCGGGCCGGACTCACCGACGTCGTGATCCCGATCGACAACGAACCGGATCTCGACGACGTGCCCGAGCAGGTGCGCAACCTCCTGCATGTGCACCCGGTGCGCGACGTGCGCGAGGTCCTCGCGATCGCGCTTACCTGATTCGGCCCCTGATTCGGCCCTTGCTTCGTCCGTATCCCCACCCCCGAGCAACTACGGGGCGGCAGCCTTAGGCTGCCGCCCCGTGCTCGAGGGCAAGGTCGCGATCGTCACCGGCGGAGGCGGCGGGATCGGTCGCGGCATCGTCGAGCGCTTCGTCGCGGAGGGCGCGTCGGTGGTGTTCGCCGAAGTCGACGTCGACCGGGCCCGGGAGACGCAGGCCGCGGTGGGAGAGCACGTCGTCGGCGTGGTCTGCGACGTGCGCGCGCCTGACACTTCCGAAGCACTCGTCATCGCGGCGCACGACAACTTCGGCCGCGTCGATGTGCTCGTCAACAACGTCGGGCACTTCGGGGGCAGGCGGGTCGCCTTCCACGAGCAGACCGACGACGAGTGGGACGCGCTCTACCGCGTGAACCTTGCGCACGTCTTCGCGTGCTCGCGTTCAGTGCTCCCGCGGTTCGTCGAGCAGGGTGACGGTGGCAGCATCGTGAACGTCTCGACCATCGAGGCGTTCCGGGCGATCCCGACCCGTGCCGTCTACTCCGCGTTCAAGGCGGCGATCACGGGCTTCACGCGTTCACTCGCGGTCGAGTACGCGCGTCATGGGGTGCGGGTGAACGCGATCGCCCCCGACGTGACGGAGACGTTGCAGGTGCCCTACTCGCGGTGGGTCGGTCCGGAAGAGGAGCATCTGATCCCGACGTGGGTGCCGCTCGGTCGGTTCGGTCGCCCCTCCGACGTCGCCGGCGTCGCGGTGTTCCTCGCGTCGGAGCTCTCCGGCTTCGTCACCGGTACGACCGTGCACGTCGACGGGGGTACGTTCGCGGCGGGCGGGTGGTTCCCGACGGAGGAGGGTGGGTGGACCAACCGGCCGCGCCGACCTTGACCACGACCGCTCCCGATCGCGATACCGGCGCCGGCACGGACGTTACACACCTGCGTCCGCACCGCGCGTCGCGGCTCGCGAATACGTGGCGCACCTACGTCACCGACGTGCGCGCCACCGCGGATGCCCGCGCGTCGACGACGCGTGCGACCGATCGCAAGATGGTGGTGGTCTTCGTCACCGCCGCGGTCGCGCTGACGTGCGGGAACTTCCTGTCCGACGGCAGTCAACCCCAATGGCTCGAGACGATCCTGCGCACGGTCGGGTTGCCGAGCCTCGCGTCGCGGCTGCACGACGGGATGCTCGTGTCTGCCCACCGCGACTGGAACCAGCTCGCCTTCTGGGCCGTCGTGGTGATCTCGGCGTACACCATTCCGGCGATGCTGGTGATCCGGTTCGTGCTGCGCGAGCACGTGCGCGACTACGGGTTGCGCATAAAGGGGATCCTGCCGCATCTACGCACGTACGCAGTCTTGTACGCCGTCGCCGCGCCCTTGATCGTCGCCGCGTCGTTCACGGCATCGTTCCAGGACCGGTATCCGTTCTTCCATCCTGCGGCCGGTCACTCCCTCTGGCCGTACCTGTACGCGTGGTGGTTGCTCTACTGGCTCCAGTTCTGCGCGCTCGAGTTCTTCTTCCGCGGCTTTCTCCTGCACGGGCTCGCGCCGCGCCTGGGCTGGGCCGCGATCTTCGCGATGGCGCTGCCGTACAACATGCTGCACTACGGCAAACCGATGCCCGAAGCGCTCGCCGCGATCGTCGGGGGCATCGTGCTCGGGACCTTGAGCCTGAAGACGCGCTCGGTGTGGTGGGGCGCCGCCCTGCACATCTCGATCGCGCTGACGATGGACGTCTGCGCGCTCACGCACGCCGGGCGCATCTTCGGGTGAATCGCCGGTGGTTCAGGCCTGGTCGATATCGACGACCGGTGCGACGAACTGCGAGTTGTAGAGCCGGAAGTAGGGGCCGTCGCGGCTGAGGAGCTCCTTGTGCGATCCCTGCTCGACGATGCGCCCGTCTTCCATGACGAGGATGTTGTCGGCGCCGCGAATGGTCGACAGCCGGTGGGCGATCACGAAGCTGGTGCGGTCCTTGCGCAGAGCGTTCATCGCCTCCTGGATCAGCACCTCGGTGCGGGTGTCGACGGAGCTGGTCGCTTCGTCGAGGATGAGAATCGCCGGGTCGGCGAGGAACGCCCGGGCGATGGTGAGCAATTGCTTTTGGCCGGCACTGACGTTGTCGGCCTCTTCGTTGATGAGCGTGCCGTATCCGTCGGGGAGGGAGTGCACGAAACGGTCGACGTAGGTCGCGCGCGCCGCTTCGAGGATCTGCTCCTCGGTGGCATCGGGGTTCCCGTAGGCAATGTTGTCGTGAATGGAGCCGCCGAACAGCCAGGTGTCCTGGAGCACCATGCCGATCTTCGATCGCAGCTCGGCGCGGGGGATCGACGAGATGTCGCGCCCGTCGAGCGTGATGACGCCGTCGTTCAGCTCGTAGAAGCGCATGATGAGGTTGACGAGCGTTGTCTTTCCTGCGCCGGTCGGCCCGACGATCGCAATGGTCCGGCCGGGCTCGGCGGTGAGTGAGAGCGACTCGATGAGCGGCCGGTTCGGGTCGTAGGAGAACGTCACGTCGCGGAACTCGACTCGCCCCCGTGTCGGTGGAGGATCGGGGCTGGCCGGCGCGTCGGGACTTTGCTCCTCGGCGTCGAGGAACTCGATCACCCGCTCGAAGGAGGCGATGCCCGACTGGAACACGTTCATCATCGAGGCCACCTGGGTGAGCGGCATCGAGAACTGGCGGGAGTACTGGATGAACGCCTGGATGTCGCCGATCGTGATGGCGCCGCTCGCCACGCGCAGGCCGCCGACCACGGCAACGAGCACGTACTGGAGGTTGCCCATGAACATCGTGAGCGGCTGCATCAGGCTCGACATGAACTGGGCACCGAACGAGGATTCGTAGAGCTCGTCGTTGGTGTCGCGGAACCGTTGCTCGACCTCGCGTTGACGCCCGAACGCCTTCACGACGGCGTGGCCCGTGAACGTCTCCTCGATCTGGGAGTTGAGGAGTCCGGTGCTCTTCCACTGTGAGATGAACTTGGGGCGGGCGCGGCGCGCGACCACGCGCATCCCGAAGATCGAGACCGGCACCGTGCTGAGCGCGACGAGGGCGAGCAGCGGCGAGATCGTGAACATCATGACGGCGGTTCCGATGAGCAACAGCACCGAGGTCAGCATCTGGCTCAACGTCTGCTGCAAGCTCTGCGCGACGTTGTCGATGTCGTTGGTCACGCGGCTGAGCAGATCGCCGCGCGACTGCTTGTCGATGTAGCTCAACGGCAGCGCGTTGACCTTCGTCTCGACGTCGGAGCGAAGCTTGAACATCAGCCGCTGGATGACCCCCGCCAGCATGTAGCTCGCGACGATCGACAGGATCGACGACGCCGCGTACAGCTCCACGGCCTGGAACAGCACGTGATGCAAGGCGCCGAAGTTCATTTTGTGATGCCGGACGCCGTTGATGATGAGGTCGGTGCCGTGTCCGAGCACACGCGGCCCGAACACGTTCAGCGTGGCGCTGGCGACCGCGACGACCAGGACGATGCCGAGCACCACCTTCATCGGCCCGAGCATGTGGAACAGCCGGCGCAGCGCGTTCTTGAAGTCCTTCGAGCGCTCGCCGGGAACCCCGGCCGAGTTCCAGCGACCGGCTGCGCGTGTCTCCGGCGCGGCGAAGTCGAGTTCCTCGCGATCTTCCTGGTCGTCGATGAGCGTCATGCGGCCGCGCTCTTCTCGCCGATCTGCGATTGCACGATCTCCGCGTACGTGGGGCAGTCGTTCATGAGCTCTTCGTGCGTCCCGCGCCCGATGACGAGGCCGTCCTCGAGCACGAGGATGTTGTCCGCGGCCGCGATAGTGGAAACCCGCTGCGCCACGATGATCACGGCCGCGTCGCGCGTGTAGGGGACGAGGGCCGCGCGCAGTCGGGCATCGGTCGCGAGATCGAGGGCCGAGAACGAATCGTCGAACACGTAGATGTCGGGCTTGCGCACGAGCGCGCGTGCGATCGACAGTCGCTGGCGTTGGCCGCCGGAGACGTTCGTGCCCCCCTGTTCGATCCGCGCGTCCAAGCCGCCGGGCATGTTGCGGACGAAGTCGGCCGCCTGCGCGACCTCGAGCGCCTCCCACATCTCTTCCTCGGTGGCGTCGGGCTTGCCGTACTGCAGGTTGCTCGCGACGGTGCCCGAAAACAGGTACGGCCGTTGCGGCACCAGGCCGATGGTGCTCCACAACACGTCGGGGTCGAGATCGTGGATGTCGACGCCGCCGACGAGCACCGTTCCCTCGGTGCTGTCGAACAGGCGAAGGATGAGATTGACCAGCGTGGACTTGCCCGCGCCGGTGCTGCCGACGACCGCGGTCGTCTGCCCGGGCGCGGTCGCGAAGGAGACGCCGCTCAAGACCGGATGCTCGGCTCCCGGATAGTGAAAGCCCACGTCCTGGAACTCAAGTGCACCGGGAGTGCGCACCTTGCGGACCGGATCGACGGGCGGCACGACGCTCGGGTCGGTGTCGAGCACCTCCTGGATGCGATCGGCGGAGACCGAAGCGCGCGGGATCATCGAGATCACGAACGTTGCCATCACGACCGACATCAGGATCTGCACGAGGTAGCTGAGGTACGCGACCAGCGTGCCGACCTGGATGTGCCCCGAGTTCACCCGGCTCGCACCCAACCAGAGCACGCCGACGCTCGACGCGTTGATGAGGAAGTTGACCGTCGGGAACATGGACGACATCAGCCGGCCCGCGCGCAGCGACACCGCGGTGAGGTCCGCGTTCGCGTCGCTGAACCGCCGGGCTTCCTGCGGCTCGCGTACGAAGGCTCGCACCACGCGGATGCCCGTGATCTGCTCCCGCAGCACGCGGTTCACGTGGTCGATGCGTTCCTGCATCAGCCGGAACGCCGGAACCATGCGCGACACGATCAGACCGAGGATCACCCCGGCGACCGGCATCGCGATCACGAGGATGACCGAGAGCCCGACGTCCTGGCGTACGGCCAGGATCACACCGACCACCATCGTGATCGGAGCGGCGACGGCCATCGTGGCGGCCATGACGACGAGCATCTGCACCTGCTGCACATCGTTGGTGATGCGCGTGATCAGCGAGGGTGCGCCGAACGTGCCGACCTCGCGCGCCGAGAAGTCGGTGACCTGGTGGAAGAGGTTCTTGCGCAGGTCGCGCCCGAAGCTCATCGCGACCATGCCGCCCCAGTAGACCGCGGCAACCGAGAACACGACCTGGATGAGCGCGAAGACCAACATGATCGCGCCCCACGTGTAGATGTAGTGCGTGTTCCCGGCGATGACGCCCTTGTCGATGATCCGGGCGTTGATGGTGGGCAACGTCAAGGCGGCCGACGTCTGCACGGTCTGCAAGAGAATGATCAACCACAGCGCTCGGCGGTACGGGCCGAGATGCGATTTCAGGAGACGCATCAGCACGACGGGTCCTTACCGGCGACGCCGTGCAGGAACAGCTGTATGAGCTCGTCGGGCGTACGGGGTTCGCCCGCGAGCATCGGATGGGTCGTCGACAGCGTGAGCGCCCGCAGCAGGCGCGCGGCGACGATCGGCTCGACCGTGATCCGAGCGCGGTTCGCTTCGAACATGCGAACGAGCGCGTCACTGTCGACCATCGGGCGCCGCGTCATCTCGTGGAATCGCGTACCGACGCTCGACACCAGCCGCCAGGTGTCGATGACGCGCTGTTGCATGATCACGACGGCGCCGGCGAGGGCGTCTTCGAACGCGAGGTCGTGCGGGATGCCCGACAGGGCCGCTTCGAGCGGCTCCGGGTCGAGTGCAGCCTCGATGACTGCGGCGATGATCTCGTCCTTGTCGGCGAATGCCCGGAAGATGGTGCCCTCGGCGATCCCGGCTGCTTCGGCGATCTGCCGGCTGGTCACGCGGTCGCCGTGCTCGAGCAGCAGCGGCAGCGTCGCCGCGACGATCATCGACCGCCGCTCGTCGGGCGGCAGGGCCGTGGCCCGCCTGGACTTCATGGCGGTCGCCGGTACGGTCACGGCCTCGTACTGTAGCGGAGTGAGTCCTCACTCAGGCACTGGGTTCCGCCAGTGGGTACCGCCAGTGGGTGCCGCCAGTGGGTACGGGTCGCGGCCTGGTCAGGACAAAGTCACCGGCAGCTCGGCGAGACCGCGCAACACGATCCGGCCGTTCCAGACCGGTGCGTCGGTCGCGAGGGCGACGCCGGGGAAGCGCCGGACGAGGGTCGTGATGGCGACTTGGCCTTCGAGGCGGGCGAGGTGGGCGCCCAGACACGAGTGGAACCCGCCGCCGAACGACATGTGCTCGCGGGCTTCGGCGCGGCGGAGGTCGAGCTCGTCCGCGTTCGCTCCCCACTTGCCGGCGTCGCGGTTGGCCGAGCCGAGACACGTCATGACGATCGACCCGGGCTCGATCGTCTTGTCGCCGATCTCGTAGGGCGCGAGCGTGATCCGGCGCGACATCTGCACGGGTGAGTCGTAACGCAGCAACTCGTCGACGAACGTCGAGTCGACCGAGGTGTCGCTCGCGAGAAACTCGAGCTGGGCGCGGTTGCGCAGGAGCGCGAGCGTGCCGTTCCCGATGAGGTTCACCGTCGTCTCGTGCCCGGCGACGTACAGGAGCAGCACCTGCTCGGTGAGCTCGACCTCGCTGAGCCGATCGCCCTCGTCCTCGGCCGCGACCAGCGCGCTGAGCAGGTCGTCGCTCGGGTGCTCGCGCTTCCACGCGATCACCTCGTTGACGTACGCGTTGATGTTGTCGATCGCTTCGAACGCCGCCAACGATTCTTCGCGCGTCAGGATCGGATCGAACGTCTTCACGACCGCGCCGGACCACTCGCGGAGTTGCGCGCGGTCTCGCCCCTCGGGAATCCCGAGCATCTCCGAGATCACGATGAACGGCAGGGGGAAGGCGAGGGCCGCGATGAGGTCGACGTCGCCCCCGGCCGCGAGCGCGGCATCGAGGTGGTCGTCCACCAGCTGTTGCACGCGGGGTCGCAGCTCCTCGACCACGCGCGGCGTGAAGACCTTCGAGACCAGACGGCGGAGCCGGTGGTGGTCGGGCGGATCGAGGTTCAGCATGGTGTGGGTGCCGCCCTCGCGTCGCTCGGCCAGCATTGCTTCGATGTCGGGATCGAGCGTCGCGACCAGCGGTGTCATGTGCCGTTCCTCGACGCTGAGGCTCGGATCGCGCAGCACGCGGTGCACGTCGTCGTAGCGGAACAGCGCGAAGGCGCCGATCGGGCTGAGGTGCACCGGGTCCTGCTCGCGCACCAGCCGGTACTGCGAGTACGGGTCTTCGAAGAATCCTGGTGCGAACGGGTTGAGCATCGCCGGCAGGTAGCCGGTATCGGGCGTCTCGCTCGTCGTCACGGGCATGACCGTACGCCCCCCGGTCCGCCCGGCGCGGCGTGACATCGGTCACAGGTCGTGCGAACGCGCGACAACGGCCACGGTCGTACCGACCCGGATCTAGTTGCATGGATCCTGCAACTAGTGCAGACTGGCGGACGTGACGGTCGTCGACGGACGGGTACGCCGGGGTGCGCGCAACCGGGAGGCGATCGTCGACGCCCTGCTCGCCTGCTACGAGCGCGGCTCGTTGCGACCGAGCGTTCCCGAGGTCGCGGCCCGAGCCGGAGTGTCGGCCCGGTCCGTCCACAACCACTTCGCCGACGTGGAGGCACTACGGGCCGAGGTCTCGCAGCGCCAGTGGCAACGCTACGCGTCACTCCTCGGACCCGTTGCGGGCGTCGACGAGTTGATCGACCAGCGGGCCGCGTTCTACGAAGCAGTCACGCCGGTGCGTCGTGCCGCGCTGCTCTCGATCCACGACTCGCCGACGATCGCCCGCAATCTCGCGCGGCTCGACCGGGTGCTGCGGCGACAGCTCGAGGCGACGTTCCCCATGCTCGCGAACGACGCGCTCGAGGCGCTCGATGCCGTCACGAGCTGGGACACCTGGAACCGCCTGCGGGCCGCGCAGGGTTGCAGCGTCGCGCGCGCCCGCCGTTTGGTCATCGATATCGTTCGCAAACTCACCGAGGGGACAGTCGTATGAGTGGGATCCGGCCCAACAAGGAACAGTTCATCGCGCTCACGAACGCGCCCGACAACGGCCCGGTCGTGATGCTCAACCTCTTGAAGTTCAAGCCGCGCGAAGGGGTCCCCGAGTACAATAAGTACGGCGACGCCGTGGTCAAGATGGTCGAGGCGCGCGGCGGCAAGGTGTTGTGGACGGGCAAGGTCGACCAGACCCTCATCGGCGACCTCGACGCCGACGCCTGGGACGCGATCGCGCTCGTGCAGTACCCCAACCGGAAGGCGTTCGTCGAGATGACGACGTCGAAGGACTACGACGCCGCGCACGAGCACCGTGAGTCGGGTTTGGATCGCACCGTATTGCTGGCGTGTACGCCGCGAGGTGGAGCCCTCTGATGGGGCGCAAGATCCTCTTCATCACGACCGATCAGCAGCGCTACGACTCGCTCGGGTGCAACGGCGGCACGATCGCGCGCACGCCGACGGTCGACGCGCTCGCCCGAGACGGCGTGAACTACCGCCGCGCGTACAACCAGAACACCGTATGCATGCCGGCGCGCTCGACCATGCTGACGGGCCAGTACGTGCGCACCCACGGAGTGATCGCCAACGGCGTGCCGCTCCCTGCGGACGCGCCGAGCGTCGCCGCGTACCTGCGCGAGAAGGCCGGCTACCGCACTGCACTGCTCGGCAAGGCGCACTTCGAGCCCGGCTTCGACCTGCGACTGCAGTGGCCGGAGAACAACATGGCGCGACGGGGCCTGACCGGGCCGTACCGCGGGTTCGACCATGCCGAGCTCGCCGTGCACGTACCCGCGTTCGGCGACCGTGCGTTGCAGCACTACGGCCGCTGGCTCATCGAAAATCACGGCCTCGAGGTCACGAAGGGCTTTTCGCCCCTGCTCGCCGCGGAGCCGGGCGGCGAGACCGGCGCGCCCGAGACGCGCATCAATCCGATCCCGCGCGAGTGGTATCACACCGACTGGGTCGCCGATCGCACGATCGCCTATCTCGACTCGCTGCCCGACGATGCCGACTGGTTCGTCTGGATGTCGTTCCCCGATCCGCATCATCCGTGGGACCCGCCCGCGAGCGAACAGCATCGTTGCAACTGGCGCGACCTCGACCTCCCCCCCGGCCACCCCGGGAACAAGGAGAACGTCGAGCGCGTGCTCGCGCAGAAGCCTGCGCACTGGCTCGGGCTGTGGGAGGGCACGTTCGTCAACACCGAAGGTGGGCCCGGGTCGTACCGGCCGCAGAACGTCACCGACGACAACATCCGCGAGATCAACGCGATGGCCCACATCATGAACGAGTTGATCGACGAGGCGTGCGGCCGAGTGCTTCGCCGCGTCGAGGCCCGCGGATGGGAGGCCGACACCGACGTCTTCTTCACGACCGACCACGGCGAACTGCAGGGCGACTACGGACTGATCTTCAAGGGACCGTTCCACACCGACTCGCTGATGCGGTTGCCGATGGTCTGGCGGCCGGCTCCGGCGGCGGGCGTCGCCGGCGGCAAGGAGATCAGCGAACCGGTCGGCCAACTCGATCTCGCGCCGACGTTCTGCGAGATCGCCGGCGTCCCGCAACCCGACTGGATGCAGGGCGCGCCGCTGCCGACGGTCCCGGGGTCGGATCGCGAGCGGGTGCTGTGCGAGTGGGACTCGCAGTTTCCCGGCTACGGGATGCACCTCAGGTCGATCTACCGCGACGGCTGGCTGTGCACCGCGTACGAACCGTCCACCGTCGGGGAGCCGAACGGCCTCGAGGAGTTCTTTGCCGCGACCGGAATGTTCGGCGGGGGCATCGGGCCCGTCAGCACCGTCGCGTACGACGGAACCGAAGGCGAGCTGTACGACGTCGAGGGCGATCCGCACCAGTGGGAGAACCGCTGGAGCGATCCGGGGTGCAAGGCCCTGCGCGAAGACCTCGTGGCCGACCTCTACGAAAGCCTGCCCGAGGACCGCACGGTCTTGAAGGTCGAACGACCGGCGTAGGGGCGGTCAGAGAACCCGGGCGGTCAGAGCAAGGGTGTCGCAGCGTCGTGTTCGAGCGACGCGTCCTGTTCGAGCGGAGCGACGCGGATGCGCCCGGGCCCGGCCGCCTTCGCCTGGTACATGGCGTGGTCGGCTCGACGCAGGATCCTCTCGGCCGACTCGTCGGGCGCGCCGGTCGCGATCCCGACGCTGGCGCTCAGAGGGAATTTCGTGACCGACCCGACCTGGACTATCCCGGCGATGATCCGCTCGGCTACGACCTGCGCGGCAAGGGTGTCGGCGCCCTGCATGATCGCAAGGAACTCGTCACCGCCGAGGCGTCCGACGGTCACGCCGGTCCGCACCGCGGAGGCGATGCGCGATGCGACGTCGCTCAACACCCGGTCGCCTTGCTCGTGGCCGAGGGAGTCGTTGACCTCCTTGAAGCCGTCGAGGTCGATGAACAGCACGGTCACGTCGACGCGCTCGCGCTGACTCAGCTGTTGGATCAACGCCGCGCGGTTCGGCAGTCCGGTGAGCTGGTCGACGTTCGCACGGTGCTGGAGCTGGGCCTCCAGCGCGCGCTGCTCCGTCACGTCGCGCAGGTTGAGGACGAGCGACTTGTCGTGCCGCAGCGTCAGACGCGCGTAGACCTGCCGTTGTCCGCGCAACTCGTTGGTCAGACGCCACTCGCAGCTGACGTAGTCGGAGAGGGTGAGTGTCTCGTGCGCCCGGGCGATGTCCGACGATGCGTCGGCCCCGAGCACGTCGCGGATGTGCAGTCCGATGCACGCCGCGGCCGTGCACCCGACCATCGACTCGATCCCGGGGCTGACGTACTCGATGCGCAGGCTCTCACTGACCAGTGCGATCACGTCGGCGGCGTGTTGCACGAGATCCCGGAAGTACGAGCGGCCCTCTTCGATGCGCACCGCTGCGTCCTCCGCGGCCTTCGCGGACACACCGAGCGTTCGCACGATGAGCGCGAGACAGCACGTCGTTGCACCGGCGAGCGCGTGCGAGGTGGACGGCGGCATGATCGACGGCGCGAGCCCGAGCTCGATCGCGACCTCACCGCCGAAGACGGCGACCATGCTCCAGACGAGCCCCGGGCGCCAGGCTCGCGAGCCGTGCACGCGCATGGCGTCGGCGATCGCGATCGCGTACGCGATGACGAGCAGCGATCCCCAGCCCGTCGCGTACACGACCCATGCGGTGCTGATCGCGGCGACGGCGGAGCGAAGCTGCAATCCCCAGAACGGCGTGAGCCTGCCCTCGACCGCGATGACGATCCCGTTCGAGATGCTGCACGCGGCCAACAACGCGATCAGGAGCCAGAGTGGCGTCGCCGAGATCAGGTGCGCCCGCTGCAGCCACAGGACCGCGAACGCCGCGGCGGGACCGGCCGCGAAGACGACGGCGGACGCGCCGAGAAATCGCCTGCCGCCGTTGTTGCGTTTCACAGGAGATGTATCGGGCGCGGCTCCGGCCAACCTGACCGCGTGCCCGGCCGTCGCTTCCGACCACCGGCGGCGCCGTCCCGGCCGGGTGCGCGGACGAATCGGTCAATGCGCCCGGTGAGCGAGATTCTCCTTGCCACGGAGAGTGGTGTTGGTGTTCACTGTTCCGAACGGGGGGCGGGGTGGGTTGGCAGTCCTCGGCGTGAGGTTCGGGCGGAGTCACGCCGAGGCTTGCCGCCCGTCGCCCGGCCACGAGCGGGGCGGTCACGAGGGGTGTGCGACTACCCCGCGGGCACGTGGCGCCGCAGGTGCGCGGTTTGCGTCGCGATCGCGCAGAGCCGGCCGTCCTCGTCCCACAGGCGGGCCGGACCGGTCGCGTAGCCGTCGCCGATGTGCCAGGCCTCGATCTCTTGGAGGACCCATGGCGTCACGGGGACGCGCACGAAGCGGATCCCGATCTCGAGCGACAGCACCATGAACATGCCCCGCTCGTCGTGGGGTCCACGACGCGTCCGACGGCCGGACCCAGCACGTCACCGTGCACTGCGAGGCTGAGGAGGTGGGGCTCGGACTCGCGCAGGCGCACCCACGACAGGAAATGTCCCTTTCCCGGGTCGTCGAGCGGGCTGACGGGCCGCCACTCCGTCTGTTCGTGGAAGTTGATCTGGCCGAAGGGATTCGGTCGCGTGGGTGGGATCTCGACGTCGGCCGGACCGGGCACCTCCGGGAAGCGCACCTCCTGATGAGCGAGGTCAGTGTCGTGCGCGGCGCCGAACACACCGTGCACCCGCAACGCGGGGCCGGACACCTCTCGGCCGTGCACTTCTTGGCCGTGCACAGCTGGAACGCGCAGATCGGCCGCGACCTGCGACGCCCGCCGGCCGTCCCGCAGCACGTCGACGTCGATGGTGATCGGTCCCGGCGGAACCGGCGCGAGGAAGATCGCATTCGCGGTCACGAGCGACAGATCGGACCGGGCGAGCTGCTCCTGCATCGCACGCAGCGCCGCGTACATCGACACGCCGCCGAAGATGTACACGACCTTCCACGCCTCGGGCAGATGTGCGTGGAAGCGACCGGGTCGCTCGGGATCGGCGGTGAGCGCCGTGTCGTCGCGGATGTCGCGAGCCATCGAAGCAGCCTACGCTCTGGCCCGTGGAACCTCGCTTGCAGCCGTTGCCGAGAGAAGAGTGGGACGACGAGACGCGCGCGTTGTTGGGTGACCGCACGCTGAACGTGTTCGCCACGTTCGCACATCATCCGAAGCTCATGAAGCGCTGGCTCGTGTTCGGGAACCACGTGCTGTCGAAGAGCACGTTGCCCGCCCGCGACCGTGAGCTCCTCGTGCTCCGCACGGGCTGGAACTGTCGTGCGCCCTACGAGTGGGGACAGCACGTAGCGATCGCGCGCAGTATCGGCATCACCGACGACGAGATCGCGCGCATCGCCGAGGGTCCGGATGCCGATGGTTGGTCGGAGGCCGACGCGGTGCTCCTGCGCGCCGCCGACGAGCTACACCTCGAGCAGACGTTGTCGGATGCCATCTACGCCGCGCTCGCCGCGCGCTACGACGCGCAGCACCTGCTCGACCTCGTGTTCACCGTCGGCCAATACCACCTGGTGTCTATGGCGCTGAACGCCTTCCGGGCCGAGCGCGACGACGACGTCACCGGTGTTCCCATCCCAACTCGCGAGTGAGTGTGCCCGCGCCCTCGACCCGTGCGCCCAATTCGCGTGCGCGTCGTGCGAGCGCACGATCCGAGGTGACGACGGTGAGCGACGACGGCTCGTCGTCGTTCGCGATCTCCTCGACGATGCGGTCGTCTCCTGCATCGCGCCCCGCTCTCCTCGCGTAGAAGACGTGCACGAGGTCGTGCGGGCCTTCGGCCAGGCCGGGCCCGGGCCGACCGTCGAAGACCACCATGACGTGGTCGCCCGTGCGTCTCGCGAATTCGTCCAGCTCGGCGACGAGTCGCCGGGCCGCGCCCGGGCGGTCGCGCCACCAACCGTCGGGGCGGCTGCCGATCACGTTGTTCCCGTCGACGACCAAGCGTCGGCGGACTTCTACACCGCCCGCCACACCGCCCGGTACACCGCCCGGCGCGCCGCCCAGGTGTGCGTCGGGCGCGACCAGGTGGTGCTCGCCGGACCGAGCTCGGGTCGACGAGACGTGCGCGAGCGCGGGATCGATGTCGAGCGCCTCGGCGCCGACGACGTCGAAGCCGGGCCGACGCACGACGAGGACACGGGGGAGAGCGGCGAGCGCGGCGTCGCGGGCGGTGGCGTCACCGCCGTACCACGCGGGATCGCGTACCTGTGCCCACTTGTCGGCACCCATGACGACGACGTCGTAGCCCGATGCGATGTCGGCGATCAGTTGCGCGTCGGTGGCCGCGACGTCGAGCCACGGGCGGCTCCGGGCCGCGCGCCGGATCGCGGCGGTCCGAGCCTCGACGGTCGACTGTGCAGTGTGATCCTTGCCGAGTGCGACACTCGACAGCGCGAGATCTATGCGGTCGAGGCGCGCGCGGCGCACGGCAGCTTCGGCGATCGCGAGGTGAGCGATCGTCAAGGGATCGAACGAGCCCGGATAGACGCCGATCGTCGCCGCGCTCACGGCCGCAGGATGGGCGGGTGCAGGCGCGTCGCAGTACCGCGCCGGTAGAGCGCGGCCGGGCGGCCGTCGGTCGGCGCGGTGCCCCCGGTGGGTTCCACGAATCCCGGTGTCGAGAGCACCTTGCGCCGGAAGTTTCCCTCGTGGAGTGCCTCGCCCCACACGGCCTCGTACACGCGGCGCAGCTCGCCGAGCGTGAACGGCTCGTCGAGGAACGCCGTCGCGAGCGTGGTGTACTCGAGCTTGGCGCGTGAGCGTTCGATGGCATCCGCGATGATCTGCGCGTGGTCGAAGGCGAGGGGTACGCCGTCGAGGCTCCCGAAGCCGGGGATCGCGAGGTCGTCGATCGCCCAGAGCCGGACGTCGGCCGCGTCGGAGCCCGCGACCGCGGGTTCGTTGTGCGCGGTGAACCCGACGTACGCGACGGATACGACCCGCATGCGCGGGTCGCGGTGCGGTGTGCCGTAGGAGCGGAGCTGCTCGATGTGACCGAGTGCGACCGTCTCGCCGCCGCCGGAGACGAGGACGCCGGTCTCCTCCTCGAGCTCGCGTCGGGCGGCACCGTCGAGGTCGTCGTCGGGCTCGACGAAACCGCCGGGGAGCGCCCAGCGCCCGCGGAAGGGATGCGCGCGGCGCTGCACGAGGAGCACCGAGAGCCGGCCCGACCGGACGGTGAGGAGCACCACGTCGACCGTGACCGCGACCGGTGCGTACCGCGCCGGGTCGTACTGCGCGAGGAACTCGGCCTCCTCTCTCACGCTTCCCTTCTACTCGCACTGAGCATAAGGAGCAACCTCGCGTCGGCGGTAGGCGCCTCTCTACCAAACAAACGCTTGATAGGGTCGGTGTGACCATGCCGGCGCAGCGCGACCGCATCCTCGACGCCACCCTCGTGCTCATGGCGCGCGGCGGTGCGCACGGGACGAGCATGCGGGCGGTGGCTTCCGCCTGCGGGCTCAACGTGGCCACGCTGTACCACTACTTCCCCTCGAAGCGCGATCTGCTCCGAGCCGCGATCGCGCACCGGCGCGCCGCCGACCTGCCCGCGTCACCGTTCCCCGAGGGCCTGGCCGGCAGCGTCGAGGATCGTCTCGGTGCCCTGCTCGACTACGTCTTCGTCGGGATGACGGCCGACGAAGACCTCTGGCGAACGCTCATCGCGGCTGCCATCCAGGGAGACGACGACGTCCTCGAGCCGTTGCTCGAGACCGCGAATGCCTTCGAGCACGCGCTCGCAGGTTGGTTGCGCACCCTTTGCCCCGATGCGCCCGAGCTGCACGACGCCGCCGTCGTGCGCGCCGTACGAAATGCGGTCATTGGCGTGCTGGTCGAGCATCTTCCCCAATCGGAGGGGCGCCGGGCCGCGCTCGCGGCACGAGCACGTGAGCTCGCGCACGTTTTCGCCCGGGTTGGCCCGGACAAGGCGACGGATCAGCGTGCCGATACTCCCTCCGAGACGCCTACCCCTTCGCTTGCCCCTTCGAGACGCCGAACCAATGTGACCGCCCGTGTGGAGGAGACGAGACCATGACTGCCGCGGCTGCGCCGTACGAACCCGATGCCCTCGACCCGACCTTGTACGTACGCGGCGTCGCGCACGATCTCTTCCGCTGGATGCGCGAGAACGACCCGGTGCATCGCGACGAGCGGAACGGGATCTGGGTCGTGTCGAAGTACGAAGACGTGTCGTACGTCGAACGCCAGCCCGAGCTGTTCTGCAGCGCGCAGGGCGTGCGTCCGAAGGGTGGCGGTGCCGACGCGCTCTCGATCGTGTCGATGGACGACCCCGAGCACGCCCGGCAGCGGCGCCTGATCAGCCGTGGGTTCACCGGCGCCCGGATCACCCAGCTCATGGAGCACATTCGCGAGCTCGCACACGGGCTCGTCGACCGCGTTGCGTCGCGAGGTGAGTGCGACTTCGTCGAAGACATCGCCAAGCCGCTGCCCCTGATCGTGATCGCGGAGATGCTCGGCCTCGCGATCGACGATCGGGAGCACCTCGCGCACTGGTCGGACACGATGATGGCCGGTGAAGGCGCGGAAGCCGACGACCCGCGCCAGGCCGCGGCGGGCGAGGCCTGGGGCGAGTACATCACGTACCTCGTCGGATTGCTGGAAGACCGCCGTGCACATCCGCGCGACGACCTCATCTCGGTGTTGCTCTCGTCGGCCGACGCCGGTGAGCTCTCGTTCGACGAGGATGCGATCCGCAACCGCGTGCAGGACGGCGGGCTCGCGGATGCAAGCCTCGGTCTCGGCGCCGACGATCTGCTCGCATTCTTGGTGCTGTTGCTCGTCGCCGGCAACGAGACGACGCGCAACGCGCTGTCGGGCGGAATGCTCGCCCTGTCGAGCTTCCCGGCCGAGCGCGCCAAGCTCGTGAGCGACCTCGACCTCGTCAACAGCGCGACGGAGGAGATCCTGCGTTACGTGTCGCCCGTGATCAGCTTCTCGCGCACGGTCACCCGCGCCACCGAGCTCCGCGGTCGCGCGCTGAACGCCGGCGACGTGCTGCTCAACGTGTACCCGAGCGCGAATCGCGACGCCGACATCTTCGACGATCCCGACGCGTTCCGCGTCGACCGCTCACCGAACCTGCACCTCGCGTTCGGGACGGGCCCGCACTTCTGCCTCGGCGCCAACCTGGCCCGGACCGAGATCAGGGTCCTGCTCGAGGAGCTGTTCACCCGTCTGCCCGACATCCACGTTCCCGACGGTGTCGATGCGGAGCGCGGCGCCAACGCGCTCGTCACCACGATCCGGCACCTTCCCGTCGAGTTCACGCCCGCCTAAGGCGCAAGACCGCACGTCACTATCGCGAGCGCCGTCGTACGCGCCGCGCCTTCGTCGCGTACCTCGATGCGCAGCACGTGGCCGTCCGTCCGGCGGCCGAGCACGCGTACCCGCGCGCGCACGGGGCCGACGCGGTTCGGTGCGAGAAAGTGGAGTACGACGTCGGTTGTCGCGCCGCCGCCGGTTGCGTGTTCGGCCGCGAGGTCCACGAGGGTCGCGACGACGCCGCCGTGGAGTATGCCCCACGGATTGCGGAGCACTTCGGCCAGGTCGATCTCGACCGAGTCGTCCCCGACCGCGCGGACCCCGAGCCACTCGGGTATCGACGGCAGTTCGGGTATCGGCTCCGGACGGGCTTGCAGGACGAGGGGGCGTTCCCACTGTGGAGGGCCGTTCTCGGGGATGAGGATCGCGGACGTGAGCACACCACTCGCGACGAGCGCGTCGTGCGCGCCTTCGTCGCGTATCTGCACGCCGGTGACGACGTTGTTACGGCCGCGGCGCAGCAAGCCGGAGTCGATTCGCAACGGGCCGACATGCGAGAGTACGACAACCCGTGCAACGAGGTTCGTCGAGACGACCCAACCGTCGGGGAGCGCGGCGAGCCCGCCGCCGAGCCCGCCGACGTTGTCGAGCATCGTGAGGAGCGCGCCCGTGCGGACGCCGCCGGCCGGACCGCGCAGGTGAGGCGCGACCACGGCATGACCTACGAGGTGCAGCTCTTCCTCCTCGTGCATGGTCACGCCCATGTAGCGGCCGACGTCGTGCCCCGTGCTCGCGTCGCCGTCGCGGTTCACGTGAGGTCCCGGGTCGCCGCCGCGTGCACGACCGTCATCAGTCGGTTCTCGGCGCCGGCGTCGACGAGCTCGACGCGCGCGGAAGCGTGGCCGGTACCGGTTCCCAGTACCTCGACCGCCGAACGGACGGGCCCGACGCGGCCGAACCCGAGGTACGTGACCTGGAGGTCGGTGACGACGAGCGGCTCGTTCGTGGCCGCGCGCAGCGCGGTCTCGGCCGCGACGTCGGCAACGGCCGCGACGATTCCGCCCTGCATCGCTCCCATCGAATTGCGCGACCAGTCGACGACCGCCACGTCGATCACGCCGCGCTCGGCGTCGCGCACGTGCACGCCCAACTCGTCGAGCAACGGCTGCGCGAGCCGAGACTCCGGCGTCGACATCGTCGACGGGCTGTCGCGCACGCGATCGATCTCCGGATTCGTGTCTCGCCGCGGAAGGACGGCGAAGCTCATCGTGGCGATGCCGACGCTCCGATCGCGCTCGTCCGCGAGCGCCACCTCGATGACAACGGTTGTGCGCCCGGCGCGTAACACCTCCGCCCGGGCCTCGACGACCGACCCGGGGCGCGCCGCGCCGACCAGGTGCAGCGTCAGATCGGCGGTCGCGATCCAGCCGGGCGCAGCCGCGCCCGCGGCCAAGCCGCCGCCGATCACGTCGACGAGGGTGGCGAGCGCGCCCGCCCGCGCGTGGCCGAGGTCGGTGCACAGCTCGTCGACGACGGGCATCCACGCGCGGCTTCGACGCCCGCCCGCATCGTGGTCGAACGAGAGGCGCAGGTCGCGGAGGAGATGGTGCTCGGGCGGGTAGACGGCCGTCATGGAACCCGGGACGGTACCGAACCGGCGCGTCGGCACGCAGTTCGAGGCATGCGTCAGCGCAGTTCGAGCTCGACGGTTCCGCCTTCCTCGCGGATCACCAGCGTCCCGACCGAACCCTTCGGGTCGACCCGGCCGAACTCGTTGCGCTTGTACGCATTGCCGTCTCCGTCGAAGGCCCAGGCGTGACCCGGGCACACCAGCTCGTCGTGCGCGACGTGACCCTCGGCGAGGTCGTGGTCGAGGTGCGGGCAGCGTCGCGGCACACTGCGGAGGCGACCGTCCGATCCGCGCCACAACACGTACTCCTCGCCCGTCACCTCGATCGCGCGCACCTCACCTCGTCCGATGGCTGCGGACGGCAGCTCCACTATCCCTCGCCGGCGAAGTCGTGCACGGCACGGGCGCACGCCTCGAGCGTTGCCCCGCGCGCAATCGCCCGGCCGAGGACATGACACAGCAGTGGTGCGTTCGTTCGGTCGCCGGAGCTGTGCGCGGCGACGCCGGCGAGATCGAGCAGCGTCTCGCGGGTGCCGGCATCGAGCACGAGCTCGGTCGCGTCGAGCCCGGTCGCGTTCGCGACGCGCAATGTCATCTCGCTGATCCAATCCATCGCAGCCCCTCCGCGTCGTCGCGCGCTCCCGTTCCTAGTTGACCGTGGCATCCTCGGGATAGTTGGAAAAGAGCGCGAGCCGTCCGCGCTGGCGACGCAAGACGTCTCGCCACAGCCGTTCCGGCGTACGGGTGAACGGATCGGCGGGCTCGGACGCCACGACGAACCAGGCGCCTTCCTCGAGCTCCGCATCGAGCTGACCGGGCTCCCAACCGGCGTAGCCCGCGAACACGCGTAGCGACCGGAGGGAGGCGCCAACGCGCCGCGGATCGTCGGAGAGGTCGACGGTACCCAGGTCGTCGAGGATCTGGACGAAGTCGTCCAGCTCGGCGTGACGCCGTCGCGCGAGCGCGATGACCGCATCGGTCGACACGGGTCCGCCCACGAAGACGACCTCGGGTGACGACACCAGCTCGCGCCACTCGGGGAACACGTCGTCGATGACGGTGTGGCTCGGGCGATTCAAGACCACCCCGAGGCCGCCGTCGCCGCCGTGTTCGAGCATCAACACGACCGTCCGGTCGAAGTTGGGATCGACGAGAGGCGGTGCGGCGACGAGCAGCCGTCCGCGGAGCGATCGCTGCTCGGGCACGGCGCGATCTTGGCACGCGGAGCCGCGCGGCCACAGCCGTAGCATCGTCGACGATGAGCGTCTCGTCCGGTCTGCTCGCGGCGCTGCGCGACACGGTCGGGGCCGTCCACGTGCGCACGGATCCCGACGTCATCGAGGCAAACGTCGTCGATTGGACGGGCCGGTTCCGGGGCGCGACCGGCGCGGTCGTGCGTCCGGGGACCGTCGACGAGGTCGCGGCCGTCCTCTGCCTGTGTGACGCGGAACGGACCGAAGTCGTGCCCCAGGGAGGCAACACCGGCCTCGTCGGCGGCTCGGTGCCCCTGCACGGTGAGCTCGTCCTCGACCTTCGCCGCCTCGACTCGATCGGGACAGTCGACGCGCGCACCGGGCAGGTCACGGCGCAGGCCGGAGTCACGTTGGCGCGATTGCAACACGCGGCCCGGGATGCGGGTTGGCAGTACGGCGTCGATCTGGGTGCACGTGAGGTCGCGACGGTCGGGGGGATGGTCGCGACCAACGCGGGCGGCGTTCACGTGTTGCGCTACGGCCCGACGCGCCGCCAGCTCGTCGGCATCGAGGCGGTGCTGTCCGACGGACGTGTGATCCGCCGGCTCAGCGGTCTGGAGAAGGACAACTCCGGCTTCGACCTGGCCGGCCTGCTGTGCGGCAGCGAGGGGACGCTCGCCGTCGTCACGGCCGCGCGGCTGCGCCTGCACGCCCCGACGCGTTGCGCGGTCGTCGCACTCTGCGCGTTCGACGACATCGACGCCGCGCTCGACGGGGTCGGAACGCTTCGCCGCGAGCTCGGCTGCGTGAACGCGATCGAGCTGTTCTTCGACGAAGGCCTGGAGCTCGTGTGCAATCGGCTCGGGATCGCGCGTCCGTTCGCGGAGCGGCACGCGGCGTACGTGCTCGTCGAAGCCGCGGCCGACACCGACCCGACCGTCGCCCTCGGGCGCGCCGTCGGGTTGTGCGTTGGTGTCGCCGATGTCGCGGTCGCGACCGACGATCTCGCGGCCCGAGCGCTCTGGCGCTACCGCGAAGGGCATCCGGAAGCGATCAGCCTCGAGGGGACGCCGCTCAAGCTCGACGTGTCGCTCCCGGCCGATCGGCTCGGCGAGTTCATCCGTGCCGTCCCGCACCGCGTGGCCGCGCTCGCGCCCGACGCGTCAGTATGGATGTTCGGCCATGCCGGCGACGGAAACGTTCACGTCAACGTGACGCGTGTGCCGATCGACGACCACGAGGAGGCGGTCACCGGAGCAGTGTTCGAGCTCGTCGCCGCGTTGCACGGCTCGATCAGCGCCGAGCACGGGATCGGAAGCGCCAAGCGTCGCTACCTGCATTTGGTTCGCAGCGCGGTCGAGATCGCGACCTACCGCGCGATCAAACGGGCGCTCGACCCGGCCGGGATCTTGAATCCGCACGTCTTGCTGCCCGACGACTCGCGGCCCGGCGACGGGGGCGCTTGACAATCCGTCGCAGCTGGCGAGACTGTTGCCCGTTGTCGCATCGGCGCGCGGCGCCGCGCGCGGGTGTGGCTGGCTCGGGTCGTCGCTCGGTCGGACCGCCCGCCACCGCCCGGCGGCCCGAGCCCTCTTCTCAGGTGAGTGGTTCGACCGAGCGCGCGGGATCGTGTTCGGGCAGGTAGTCCTGCGCCCAGGTCATGCGCTTCCAGTCGGGGATCGGCGCTTCCGTGTCGGGCTTCGGTACGAACTTCGAGCGTTCCACGAGATGCATCTTGTGGATGTAACGAGAGCAGTTCGGGAAGACCTGCGCGGTTCGCACCCGCACGACGAGTGTCGCGCCGGTCATCTCTTTGCCGAGCGGGTCGTCGGGGTCGACCGTCGCGACTCCGTTGACGCGCACACGGTTCGGCTGCTCGAAGTCGATGAACAACATGCCGACATTGGCATGCGCTCGGATGTTGCCGAGCGACAGGAACATCCCGTTGCCGTCGTACACGGGGAACGCGATCGTGCGCTCGTCGACGACTCGCACGAAACCGGGGTCGCCGCCCTTGTACGAGCATTGCGGGTGACCGTCGGCATCGCAGGTCGCCAGGAAGAACATGTCGCGCGACTCGATGAAGGCCTTGGTGTTATCGTCGATGCCTTCGCTCACCAGCAGCTCGTCGATGCGGTCGGCGACCCGGCGAGTGTCGAACCGATCCTGCCAGTAACGGTGGTCGTCGTTGAAGGTACTCACGCCGACATGGTCGCGCGCGGGCGGTACGTCAGCGAAGCTCGTAGACCGGGTTGACGATCGCGAGGCGGCCGTGATGGTCGATCGCCATGCCTTCGACGGTCATCGTGGCGCCGATCGTGATGCCCTCGATCTGGCGTCGACCGAAGAACACGACCGACACCCCTCCGGTCTCGTCGACCACGGTGCACTCGAGGCTCGGGCTGCCTCCGAGCGGCTCGACCCGTATCGCTTGGACCCGGCCGTGCACCTTCACGCGCTGGCGGCAGCGGACGCTGCCGATCGGCGTGGTGCCGGCCGGCCGGGCGATCGTGACGGTATCGGCGAGGGTCTTGGTGGCGGCCCTGGTCTTGCCGTTGCCGCCGACTTTGCCGTTGCCGTTGCCGTTGCCGTTGCCGTTCGGGTTCGGCGAGGTGCTGTCGTCGGCAACCGAGATCGTGCCGCGGTCGTCGAAGTGGAAGGGCACGATCGTCACGTTCGCGTGCGGAAGTCGCGAGATCTCGCGCGAGAGCGACTCGGCCGTCTGGTCGTGGAGGATTCGGTGCCATGCGCCGTTGAACTTGCGCTCGGGCAGCAGCACACACACCTCGGAATCGCCGGAGCACAGCTCGTGTGCGACCGTCTCGACCGCCGAACGGGTCAGGCGGCGGTCGGGGCAGTCGATCAGCTCCAGGCCGAGGTTCGTCAAGCCGTGTTCACGCCACTCCGCGGCGAGCTCGTCGGCCTGGTGCTGGTCGATCACGAAGTGCACGGCTCGGAGCTCGTCGGGTCGGAGGGCGCGTCCGAACTGCGTCGCCCGCGCGACTGCGAGATCGAGACGGTCGACGAACACCATCACGACGAGCCGCTTGCGCACCGGCGCGGCGACGGCCTTGGGTACGTCGTGCGCGAGGGCTTCGTCCTCGGTCTTGTACTGCTTGGCGAGGCGCATGAGGAAGAAGACCATGACCGGCACGAAGATGATGACCGCCCACGCGCCGCCCTCGAACTTCGTGATCGCGATGACGATGTCGACGACGAGGGAGAGGATCGCGCCCATGCCGTTGACGAAGAGGCCCCAACGCCAACCCTTCTCCTTCTCGCGGATGTGGTGCTTGGCCATCCCGGCCTGCGAGAGCGTGAACGACGTGAACACGCCGATGGCGTAGAGCGGGATGAGCCGGGCGACCTTCGCATCGGTCGCCACCAGCATCGCGATCGCGGCGGCCGCGAGGAAGATGATGCCGTTCGAGAACACGAGGCGGTGGCCGCGCTTGGTCAGCTGGCGGGGCATGAAGTTGTCGCCCGCGTGGAAGGACGCGAGCCGCGGGAAGTCGGCGAAGCTCGTATTCGCGGCGAGCACGAGGATGAGCATCGTGGCGCCCTGGAGGGAGTAGTAGAGGATGTTGCCGAGCAGTCCGCCGCCGTAGGCGAACTTGCCGATCTGCGAGATGACGGTCGGCGTGCCGCTGAGGAACGGCGCGACGTGCAGCTTGCTGTCCATCCACGACAGGCCGAAGAACATCGCGCCGAGCAGCGAGCCCATGATCACGAGGGTCGTCCGAGCGTTCTTCCACGCGGGCTTCTTGAACGCGGGCACACCGTTGGAGATCGCCTCGACGCCGGTGACCGCCGCGCCACCCGAGGCGAACGACTTCAGCACGATGTAGAGCGCGGCTCCCATGAACAGGCCATCGCCCGGATGGCCGAACTTGACCAGGTCGTGCGTCTGTTGGGTGCTGTAGACGGCGCGGCCGAGGCCACCGAACATCGCCTTGAAGACGCCGACGCCGAGCAGGATCGCCATGTTGACGATGAAGAAGTAGGTCGGGACCGCGAAGATCTTCCCCGACTCGCGAACGCCACGAAGGTTGCCGTAGGCGATGATGACGATGAACGCGATCGAGATCGGCAGGATGAAGGGCTCGAAGACCGGGAACGCAGATGCCAGGGCCGCGGTCCCGGCGGCGACCGAGACCGAAACGGTCAGGACGTAGTCGGTGAGAAGCGCCACGCCCGCCACCTGCGCGGGCATGAGGCCGAAGTTGTCGCGGGTGACCATGTAGGCGCCACCCGCAGTCGGGTACGCCTTGATCGTCTGGCGGTAGGAGAGGATCAAGAAGCCGAGGACAACGAGGAGTGCGATCGTGACCGGCAGGACCAGCGCGAACGCGGCGACGCCGACCGCGGGGAGAAGCACGCGCAGGATCTCCTCGGTGGCGTACGCCGAGGACGACAGGTTGTCGGACGCGAAAACCGCCAGCGCGGTGGGCTTGCCCAGTCGCTCGTCGTCGAGCTGCTCGGTGTGGAGCGGCCGGCCGAGAAGCTTGTTCTTCAGCCGGTAGCGCGCGCTGTCGGGCGGAAGCTCCAGGCCGGGGACGATCGGCACCGGCAAGGGGCGCGTCGCGGGGGCCGGCGGCGCGACCGGTGCCGTCTCGGTCGTCGATTTCGGCTCGGTCAGCAAGGGTGTCTCCCGCGCTGCGTTCGGGTGGCCGGCCGGCCACCCGTCTCATCACACCAGGACACCCGTCAACGGGGTATCAGGAACGCATCGGGTCCCGTAAAGAGAATGTCAAAAGCGCCCCGAGCGATCCCTGCGAGCCTCGAGCGATCCCAGGGAAGTCGCGGTATCGGGTTCAGCGCAGGCGTTTCAGTGCAGGGGTCGTACGACGATGATCGGCGTGAGCTCGTCGTTCTGGCCGAGAGGGTTGTCGAGCAGGACCTCGCGGACGACGGCGCGGTCGGCCGGGAACTCCCGGCTCGTGCCGAGGACTTCGACGTTGATGTTGTTGGCGTCGACGATGGCGACGGGTGCGCCGATGTGCGCCGCGATCTCCTCGGCCGCGGCATCGGGGTCGGCTGGTCCGAGCATCGCGAACTCGTCGAAGGGCTTCACGGTCGCGGGGCTGAAGCCGTCGATCTCGGAGATGCGATGACCTGCGATGCGGTAGAAGTCGCCGCGCCGGCGCAGGACGAGCCGGCTCACCGATCCGAAGATCATTGCGAACAACATGCGCCACCACCCCGCCTGCATGATCGCGACCTGCATCTTGCGCGGATCGGAGTAGCCGACGTCGTCGGGATGCTTGGTGACGCCCTTGACGAGGACCTTGGCGAGTACCCCGGGCCGAACGACCGAGTGATGGATCACGCGTCCCTGCGAGATCGTCACGAACTTCTCCGACACCGCGAGCCAGTCTGCGGGACGCAGCACCGGCTTCACGTACTCGTCGAACACCGGTCCGAGCGGTTCCTTGATGTGGATCAGGTGCGTCTGCACCGCGATCCGCTCGTAGTCGACGCCGCGCGCGCGCCTGACCGTCACACCCGGACTTCTCTGTCCATGTACCGGCGCATCCACAACTCGGTGACGAGTACGCGCCAGAAGATCAGCCCGTCTCCCGGACGGCCCGCGAGGTACTCGTCCCACGCGGTCACGAGTTGGGCCGCGTCGTACAGGTCGCGCGACGCGAGCTCGGGCGAGGAGAAGATCGCGCGGATCTCGGGCGCCTTCGCCTTCATCCAGGTGATGTCGGGGTTCGTGAAGCCGATCTTCGAACGCCTCCGCCGGTTCTTCTCCGGCATTCGCCCCTTCATGGCGTTGCGGTACACCGCGCGGTTCCAGCCGCCTTTGATCTTCTGGTCGATGGGCAGGGAGAAGATGAACTCGACGAGCTCGTGGTCGAGGAACGGAACCCGCGCTTCGATCGAGAATGCCATCGAGTTCTTGTCCTCGTAACGCAAGAGGTCGGGGGTCGAGTACTGGAGCACGTCGCTCGCCAGGCGTTCGTTGAGGTTGCTGTGGGCCCGGAAGTTCGCGGTCGCGACCGCCGAGCCCGGTGCGAGCAGCTCCCGGGCGTTCACGGGGGTCGTGGCCCGGCCGGGCAACCTCGAGCGCATCAGCTCGCCCGCATATTTCATATAGAGGTCGCGGCCCTTGACGATCTCCCGCGCCGCCGCGAGATAGTGGCGCTGCGCGACTGCAGAGCTGAGGTAGGTGCGGAAGTAGGGGATATAGCCGGCGAGGAGCTCGTCACCGCCGTTGCCGCTCACCATGACCTTCACGTGCTCGCTCGCGAGCCGGTAGACCGAATAGTAGGCATACGGTGCGGACGCGATCGTCGGTTCCTCCTGGAACCAGATCCATTCGTCGATCTCGTTCCAGAAGTCGTCGAGCTGCGGGTACACGTAGTGCGGGATGCTGCCGACCGCCTGCTCGACCTCGCGGATGTACTCGCTCTCGTCGATGCTCTGTCCCGGATACAGGGCGGAGAAGGTGAAGAGGCCGGCGGTGTGCAGGTTCGTGCCGCTCGACCGGAGTCGCGCCATGGTCGACACCACGCCACTGGAGTCGAGACCGCCGGACAGCGGAACGCCGACCGGCACGTCCGAGATGAGATGCCGCTTCACGACCTCGTCGAAGCGGCTCGCGAAGTCCTGGGCGTAGTCGTCGTCGCTTCGGCTGGACGCGAACTCCGGGTTCACCGGCGGGTTCCAGTAGCGCTCGACCTTCACGATGCCGTCGGGCCGGACCAGCATCGTGTGGGCCGGGAGCAGTCGCTTCACGCCGTCGAAGAACGTGTCCTCGCCGTCGTCGTGCACGCGGAACAAGAGGAAGCGACGCAGCGCGTCGACCGCGGGGCGGCGCGGCACGCGTGCGTCCTGGAACAGCGCCTTGAGCTCGGACGCGAACGCGAAGCCGCCCGGGCCGTCGACGAAGTACAGGGGCTTGATGCCGAGGCGATCGCGCGCGAGGAACAACTCGCCGCGTTCGTGATCCGAGATCGCGAACGCGAACATGCCGGTGAGGTGGTCGACGACGTTGCGCCCCCACTCCTCGAAGCCGCGCAGGATGACCTCGGTGTCGGAATGGTCGGTGACGAAACGCCGACCCCGCCGCTCGAGCTCCCGGCGCAATTCGGCATGGTTGTAGATCTCGCCGTTGAACACGAGAGCAAGGTTCCGGTCGTCGCTGTAGAGAGGCTGGTCGCCGGTCGCGACGTCGATGATCGCGAGCCGGCGCATGCCGATCGAGAAATGCGTCCCGACGTCGGTCCCCTGTCCGTCGGGCCCTCGGTGCACGATCGAACGCAACATCTGTTGCAGCAGCTCGGGATCGGAGCCGGCGAAGCCGACGATGCCACACATCGCGGGCAGCCTACGGGTGCACCCGGGCGGCGACGGGCGCTCGGCACGGAATTTCCGCGCGCGAGGTGCGTGATCAGTCGGGTTCGGCCGGGGCCAGCGTGCTCGGGCCGACGTTGCGGTCGAGCCAGCGGTTGACCGGCGCGGCATCGCGCCAGGCGGCGACGATGCGCGCCGAAGCACCGGCCGTGCGCAGCCACCGAGGTGCGCCGTACAGGCGGCCGACGTGTAGGCCCTTCATGCGCAGCAGCTCGACGCGCGGATGGTCGGGATCGATGCCCCGAGGTGCACGTTTCAGCGAGGCGCGCGCGGCGACCTCATACTTCCTCTTGCGCAGCGCGTCGACCGCGCTCGCGAGCTTCGGGCCGGTACGGGTGTCAGCGACGGCGTCGCGGAACCGTTGCAGCTGATCGCTCTCCAAGTGGTAGTAGCCGCTCCCGACGTAGAGGCCCTCCGCCGAGATCTGCACGTAGTACGCGGCGCCGCCCTCGCTTTCGGTGACGGCGGCTGCCGCGGTCTTGTACGGGGTCTTGTCCTTGGAGAAGCGCGTGTCGCGGTTGGGTCGGAAGACGTGCAGGGTTCCGAATTCGCGCTCGACCACCGACGAGAGCCCGAGAAACGGTGCCTTCACGCACTCCTCATAGGTCGCGCGGTGCGATTGCCAGTACGCCTTCGAGTTGTCGGCCTCCAGACCGATATAGAAGTCGAGCGCGGCGTCCGGCCAGCCCTTGAACGTCACGGGCGCAAGCCTACGTGGGCGGGCTACGTGTCCTTCTTGCGCGCCCGACTGGGCGCGACGCGCGGCGGCTCGCCCGGCATCTTCGGGTACACAGGCGGCCACGGCGCGTCCTGGAGGCCGCCGGATAGGTCGCGCTCGTACATCGCGAGCAGTGGTTCGATCGATTGCGGCTCGGCCGGCATCTCCGCCCACGGGTCGCCGAGCGTTTCGACGCGAGCCGGCACGGTGGCGATCGTCTGCGCGTCGGCTTCGATCGTGTCCAGCTCGCTCCAGTCGAAGGGCGTCGACACCTGCGCGCCTTCACGGGCGCGCACGCACCACGCGCCGAACACGGTCTTGTGGGGGGCGTTCTGGTTGAAGTCGACGAAGATCCGCTTGCCCCGCTCCTCCTTCCACCACGCGTCGGTGATCAGCACGGGGTTTCGACGCGCCAGCTCCCGCGCCGTCGCCACCGCGGCCGCCCGCACCTGGATCGCGTCCCAGCGCGGGAGCAGCCGCACGTACACGTGGATGCCACGGTTCCCCGTGGTCTTGGCGTGCGCGACGATGCCGATCTCGTCGAAGAACGCGCGCACGTCGGCCGCCGCGGCGCGGGCTTCTTCGAAGCCGGTTCCGGGTTGCGGATCGAGGTCGATGCGAAGCTCGTCGACATGCTCGGGATCTTCCGCGTGCGCGGGCCACACGTGGAAGCCGAGACACCCGAGGTTGACCGCCCACACGATGTGCGCGAGGTCGGCGGCGACGAGCGCGCGCGAGGTCGTTCCGTTCGGCGTGCTGACGATCGTCGTCTCGAGCCAGTCGGGCGCGTTGTCGGGCACCCGCTTCTGGAAGAACGACGATCCGGTCGCGCCGTGCGGGAAGCGCTGCATCAGAACCGGCCGGCCCCCGATCGTGCGCAGGATCGGTTCCGCCACCGCGAGGTAGTAGTGGACGAGGTCGAGTTTGGTCTCGCCCCGCTCCTCGAAGAGCACTTTTTCCGGGCTCGAGATGCGCACCGCATGCCCGGCGATCTCGAGCTCGATCGCGTCGTCACCGCGGGCCACGGGACCGGACGCTACCGCCGTTCGTGTAGTGGTAAAATACCCACTATGACCTACGTGGTGGCCCGACCCGACAAGCGGCCCGACAAGCGACCGGGCAAGGGT
>JBBQGQ010000015.1:0-97651 GCA_038323195.1 Acidimicrobiia bacterium
CGCGCACCCGAACGTTCACGTCCTGATCTCCAAAGGCACAGACCCTTCGTTCATGAGCGACCATTCCCTCATCGCCGGCGCCGTGGCCGCGGGTTTGTGCTTCGTCAGTTGGCGTCTCGGTCTCGTCGCCGCCGTCGCGGCGCTCTTCATGGCCTTTGCCCGCGTCTACGTCGGAGCGCACTACCCCGGCGACGTAATGGCCGGTCTGGTGTTCGGGGCCGTCATCGCGGCGGTCGGAGTCCCGCTCGCCGATCGAGTGCTCGCACCAGCCATTCATCGCCTGCTCGGCACGTCACTCGGGCGACGGTTCGCCACCTACGAATCGCGCTGAGCGACCCCTCGATACGCGAAGGCCGGACCGCGGTGCGACGATTCTCGGCACCGAAGACCTCGTGTGTCGCTCGTCGCTGGCGCGCACTTGATCCCGGACGGGTTTCTGTTCGCCCGGCCGCTTGCCGCCGGAGTCGGCAAAACGTGGTTTCGCATCGGACTGAACCCCGCGCCGTCCAACTTCGCCGTCGTGATCGCGCTCGCCGTCGCCGTAGCCGTCGCGCTCGCTGTCGCTGCGCACGCGACACGCCGTGGACTGAGACTCGACATCGTACGTGCCGTCCGAGCACGCCTCATCGGATCGCCCCGCGTCCCGAGAAACCGAAGCCCGGGGGAACGAACTGAACAACGCGGATCTCACGTTGCACCCGCTGTGCATGATCACAAGATCACAAGTGCTGCCACCGTCGATGAGCATTTTCACCGGGACGACATCAACCCAGGGTGCCCCATAACGCGCGGCCAACACCCGCGAATCGCGTGGCATAAGTGCCGGTAGGGGATACTCCGGGATGCGCAATCGCATTGGACGTCGTGCGGACGCGTGACCATCGGCATCCCTACTTTCATCCCTACAACTCATGCCGACGCGACGGATGGGACGGACCAGCGCACCGAGTCGGGCCTGCTCAGTGACGTGTCACTACTGTCCTTACGGGGCAAGGTGAGCTACACGATCTTCGAAGGCACGAGTGAGATCCAGCGCCTGGTCGTCGCCCGCAGCATCTCCGGCCTGCACATTCCCTGACCTCAGTCCGGTCCGGTACGAGAGTAAGAGACTCTCTGTTCCTCTTCTCGGATGGCTCGGGGTATCGACCCGAGGCGTGACTAGGGTCACCGCTATGACTCAGCTGCGCCACTTCCGCTTTGGCGTCCACACCTCCGACGCGGCGGACGGTGCGACGTGGGCAGCCGCAGCGCGCCGCTACGAGGCACTTGGCTTTTCGAGTCTCTTCGTGCGCGATCACTTCGACGACCAACTCGCTCCGATCGTGGCAATGACTACGGCTGCGTGCGCGACGCGACGCTGCGCGTCGGATGCCTCGTCTTCGACAACGACTACCGCCATCCCCTCGTGCTCGCCAAGGAAATGGCAACCCTCGATGTCCTTTCCGGCGGGCGCGTCGAACTGGGCATCGGTGCGGGTTGGATGGGCTCCGACTACGAGCAGGCCGGCCTGCCATACGACCGGCCCGGCCTACGAGTCGATCGCATGATCGAAGGTGGGGGCGAACCGAGCGACTGATTGTGTTCGTCTGTCGGTAACGGTCTGGGCGGAAGCCCCTTGTCGGTGGCGTGCCCGTTTAGGCGACCAGTCCGAGTTCGCGCCAGGTCGGTGACGAGGCGTCATCGATGACGGTGAGGTGCTGCAGGAATGACGTCAGTTTCGCGAGCCCTTCGACAACGCGCGCTTGGTGACGCGGGTTCGCACGGGCCGTTTCTTCGCCACCCACCATGCCGAGCGTCTCGTACACGGCGGGATCGATCGTGAGGTCGGCGACGATCGCGACGGCGGCCGGCGCGAGCGACTTCACGGCTTGCCGCTCCTCCTCGCCGAGCGTCGGCCACACCTCGGAGAGGTACGTCTTGGCGAAGCTGACGTGGCGAGCTTCTTCTGCGACGTGAAGCTTGGCGATTTGGCGCGACACCGGATGGATCCGGTCGTCCTTCATCGTCGCGCGATTGATGGCGTCGAGGAGTTCTTCGACGGCGAGGATGAGCACATACCCGAGTGCCCGCTTCCCAGGTACGTCGAGCGTGTCAAGTGGTTCGGCGTCGGTGTGCGGCGAGTACGCGGGAGTCTCGGCCCGCCGGATGTACTCGCCGAACATCGTCGAGTGCCGGCACTCGTCGGCTACCTCGACGAGGAGGTACCGGTGCGCGGGGGAATCGACCGGCATCTCCGCCAGGTGTCGGAGCACGAGCTGCATGAGTCGGTTCTCGAACCAGATTCCGGCGCCGCACAGTGCCGCGCACTCGTGGCGGCTGTAGGTGATGCGTGCCTCGGGCGTCATCGCCTCCCACAGCGCGGTTCCGTAGAGCGGCAGCCATTCGGGAGGCAGGTGGTAGGCCCGGTCGTCGATCGGAATCTCCCAGTCGACCTCGGTGAACGGGTCGAGCGTCATGCGCTCGGACGCCGCAGTGAGCTGGACGGACCGCCGTCCGGTGCGGGGCAAGGTGTTCGTTGTCGTCATACCTACCAGCATCTACTGTTGTATCGAATGAATCTCCTCCACTCGGAGTGATCTTGCTGACATGTTCTTGTTCGCAGTGAACAAATGACGGAGGATGCCGTCGAGCTGACGCCGGAGGTCGTCGAGGAGCTGCGGGCGGCGTTGCCCGCGGCCGCGGCGCGGACCGTCGAGGCGGTCACCGAGCAGGTCCCTGAGTACAGCCGCGCCGTCATACCCACGGACACTGCGCACACGATCGAGAGTGCGGTCGAGCTCGCGCTGGGGACGTTCCTTCGTCTCGCCACCAACGAAGGGGGCGGCGATTCGGCTGCTCGGCTGGCGCCGGCACTCGAGGGCGCGTACGCGCTCGGTCGCGGCGAAGCGCGCGCAGGGCGCACCATGGAGGCGCTGCTCGCCGCGTACCGGGCGGGGGCGCGCGCGGCGTGGCAGGAGGTGTCGGCTCTGCTGGTTCGACGCGACGTCGGGGCCGCGACGGTTGCCCGGTTCGCCGAGCTCGTCTTCGCGTACATCGACGAGCTCTCTGGCGCGAGCGCGGCGGGACACCGTGACGAGCTCGCCACCTCGGGCCGCGTTCGCGAACAGCTCTTCGAGCGACTCGCCCACGCGCTCCTGATCGGAGAGCCGCCCGAACAGCTCGTGCTACGCGCCGAACGTGCCGGCTGGCCTCCTCCCGACACCATCACCGTCGTCGTGCTCCGATCGGCGCACATAGCCAACGTCGCGCAGCTCCTCGACGCTCGCACACTGCGCCTCGCGGGCGACCTCGCGCCCAGACTCGTATCCGACGAGATGGCAGTGCTGTTGGTACCCGACGCGCACCGCAGTCGCGCCGCGTTGCATGCTGCCGTTGCCGGACGCGGCGCAATCATGGGTCCAACTCGACCATGGACTGAGGCGAACGTGTCGTATCAGCGCGTCTTGCATGCACGCGAGCTGTGGCCGATGCCGGCCGATGAGCCACTCGACACCGACGACCACCTCGTTACCCTGGTCGTCGCCTCCGACCTCGACGCGCTGCACGACCTTCGAGCGCGAGCGCTCGAGCCCCTCGCCGACCTACGCCCCGCGACGGCCGAACGCCTGACCGAAACGCTCCGGTCCTGGCTGCTGCATCAGGGTCGCCGTGACGATGTCGCGGCCGACCTCAACGTGCATCCGCAGACCGTTCGATATCGCATGACGCAGTTGCGCGAGCTCTTCGGCGCACGATTAACCGACGCTGACACAACCCTCGAGCTCATCGTCGCGCTCTCTTTGCATGAGAGCACGGCTCAATGAAACGAACAGCCCGTTTCAATTGGGGCGCACATGCTCGTCATGAGCGTCCCATAGCGGACAGTCCGTGCTCGTTCGCGATTGCAAGCACGTCCTCGCCCCGGGGCGTGCTTGTGGCCTGTAGCCCCGCCGCGCAATCGGCAGCTAGCCCCAGAAGGCGTCCTCGGCGGCCTCGTCCGCGTACCCCAAGTCGAGGCGGGAGATCTTGTCGCCCGAGAACGTGAACTCGATGGTCTCGTCTGCATCGAGGGTCTTGCCCTCGCGCGCGCCCTTCGCGTGATGGACGGTGACGACCTTGTCGCCCTGGGTCTTCACGCTCGTCAGCTCCACCGAAAAAGTGCCACCCGACAGCTCAAAAAACTTACCGTAGAGCCCGAGGACGTTGTCGACCCCCTTGTACTCACCGGAGGTCTGGTTGTTGCCCGGCTGACGCTGCACAACATCAGGCACGTAGATCGCCCGAAAGTGCTCCATGTCCCCTTCGCCGAACGCTTGGTAGCCCCGCCGGACGGTTTCTTCCTTGTCAGCCATGACGGCTCCTCTTGATCGTGTGGGGCGCACACTGGCACCATCAGCAGGCTCGTGGCAAGCAAGCTCTGAGGTCCTGCCTACGCCCGCGTCGCTCGCCTCGCACGCGCCGAACACGGTGTTCGCGAGGCCCATCCCGGAAGTGTCCGTAGGGGACGCCGCGTAACGGTGACGCGGCTGCCATTCGTGATACAGCTTGCGGCTGCGCTTATGCGTCGAGCGTCAAAGGCCTGGAAACGCATTTTCAAGGGACGTGAGCACGTGCGTGCTTCCGGCCGCAAGTAGCTCGTCAGTCGAGTAGTGCCCCGTCGCGACGCCGACCGACACTGCCCCGGCGGCCTTGGCCGCGTCGATGTCGCGTGGGGTGTCGCCTACGACGAAGACCTCAGCCGGATCGAGCTCTCCGTGTAGCCGGCTCGCTTTCTCGACGGCGCGAGTCGTCAGTTCGGCGCGATCGGGCGAGTCTGAGCCGTACGCGCCGAAGAGGAAGAACCGGTTCAGGTTGGCCGGCATGAGCTTTGTTCGCGCCGCGCCCTCCATGGCTCCAGAGACCAGGCCGAGCATCACCCCGGCCTCTTCGAGGCGCCGAAGGAGCTGCTCAGCTCCGGGGAGGACGCGGTATTGCTCCGAGGTCCAAATGTCTTCCGCCAGATGAAGCAAGTACCGCGCGTAGAGCTTGTCGAGCTCGTCGGGTCTCGGGTCCCGGCCGAGGACTCCTTGGAAGGTCTCGCGAGCGACCTGCGGGTCGGTCTCGCCCGCCGAGCTGTGCTGCCCGATGTCGGCGGGGATGCCGTAGAGGCCCTCGAAGGCTGCGTTCCAACTGCGCGCGCCGGACCCGCCAGTGTGCACGAGCGTCTCGTCCACATCGAACAGCACCGCTACCGGCTTGGTCACTTCTGCCAGCGTCATGCGGTCGACCTCTGTAACCGGACTGGCGGTCGAACGTACCGCAGAAACAGGAAGCCCTGTTCGTCGACGAAACCGTGCAGCAGTTTCCAGGGTGTGGGGTCGGCGTCGAGCCCATGGACAACTCGGGCGGAGTCTCCGCCAATGACGCGTGGCGCGATGGTGAGAAAGAACTCGTCGACGAGCCCGAGCGACACCATCGCGCCCGCCGTGGTAGGGCCGCCCTCCATTACGATGACCTTCCCCGCGAGCAGCGCGCTGACCTTGCGCAGGTCAACTTCGCCATCAGTGCCCGCCCGTAGCGAGGGAACCCCCTCGGGTACGTCGCCTGCGCCCTCAGCTACGACCAAGGTCGCGCGACCGGACGCAAACAGATCCGGGTCACCCGAGACGTCCGTATTCTCCGCGATGACGAAGATCTGTAGATCGGGCGCGGTCGGCGCGTGGTATTGCTCGGACGCGACTGTGCTCATGCCGACGAGCACCCCGTCCGCCTGCTCGCGCAGCGCCGCGAACACCGCGTGGTCGTCTCGATTTCCCAGACCACCTGACAAGCCCGCGACCTCCGAGCCGCCGTCAGCCGAGGAGATCATGTTGAGCCGAACGAATGCCCGACCTGCTGGACGCGACGGCGGTAATGCGAGGTGCTCAGTGATGGCTCCCGAAGGGGTGGGACCATGTTCGGTCAATATCCGCATCGCGCCAACCTACGACGATGGACCAGCAGGGCGAGTCAGGCCTGCTCTGCGGACGTGCCACTACTGCCCTTACATAGGTCAGTGAGCTACACGATATTTGAGGGCACTTCTGAGATTCAGCGGCTAGTCGTTGCTCGCAGCATCTCTGGCCTGCACATTCCTTAGCCGGTCACGCCCGCGACTAGCGCCCGGTCGTCACGACCTGTTGCGAGGTGACCACGCCCGTCGCGGTGATCAACGAGACCGGGCCGGACTGCGCACCGGCAGGGATGCTCACGACGATGCTCTTGGGGAGGCGGAAGACGATCGGCGCCCGCACGCCGCCAATGACGACCGACTGCACATTCCCGGTGTTCGTGCCGACGATCTGGAGAAGTGGGCCGATCCCCGACGAGATCGGGTTGAGTTGCGTCACCGTGGGCGCGACGGGCGTGACCTCGAGTTTGAACTTCTGGTTTTCCGGCAGCTTGATCCGGGTCGTGCGAGTGCCGGTCGTCGTCGTCGTGTCGTCCATGATGCACGGCGCGGTGTCGTTGGTCTGCGTGCACGTACGCAGCGTGATCGTCGCCGGTGTGGCCGCGGCCGTGCCGGCCGCCGCGGGCGCGGCGGTCAGGACGGGTTGCGCACACACATGGATCGCACCGTAGGCCGTGGTCCCCTGCGTGAACGCGTTGAACAGCTCGGACACAGCGGTCGTGGGAGGAACGAACGACCCGACCGTGAGCACGAACTGCCCGGAGCTACCACAGGGGCCACCGAGCGAACCGAGCCCGGCCGACGCGGTCACGGTGCACCCGCTGCACGCGGTGCTCATCGTCGACGACGTCGTGTACGGCACGACGGGAATGTGCACGACGACGACGCACAATGTGCTCGAGCATGATTTGGCCGGCGTCGCGTTGGTGAAGGTGAACCGGTCGGCCGGCGTCGTCGCCGACGAACCCGCGGCCGTCGTCACGACGACGTCGGCGATCTGCGCCACGCCCTCCGCGGGCGTGGTCGCGAGGAGCGACGTGCTGCTGGGCTGCGTGAACGCGGCCGGCTTGCCGTTGAACTCGACATTTGTCGCGCCGGCGAGGTTGGATCCGGTGATGGTCACGTGGGTCCCGCCGCCGGTCGCACCCGCCGCCGGGAGCACCGCGTTGACCACCGGGCCGCTGCCGGCGAGGGATCCGAGCGCGTATGCGGTCGCGCTCGCGCCGCCCTTGTTGCTCACCGTCCGACCGGTGAACGTCTGCCCGGTCGATGTGTTCGCCGAGTTGATGACTGTCACGGACGCGGTATCAGTGGCTTCGTTGTAGACGTGCTGCGTGATCGGTGACAAGGTGATCGTCTTCGTACCGTCACCGAAGTTCCACACGTAGGCCGTGCGCGTCCCGAACGGCGTGGTCGACGCGGACGCGTCGAGCGTCGCGGGCTGACCGAGCGGTGCCCGGGCGACGTGCAGCCGGGCGATCGGCGCCTGGTCCGGCGTCACCGCGACCGCGAACGGGTTGGTGCCGACTTGAATCGTCGCGCCCGCGGTGTTCGTCGCGGTCGAGACCAGCGTGACGCTGTGGGCGAAGAGGTTCGTGACGATCACGGTCTTGCCGTCGGGCGTGATCGCGGCGCCGAAGCCCGTCTTCCCGGTGTTGATCTTCGCGCCCGGGTTGCCGGAGGCGATGTCGACGGGAACCAGGCCGCCTTCTCCGGGCGCGGTGTACGCGACGTACGCGGTCGCGCCGTTCGGTGTGATGGCCACGTCACCGGCGAGGGCGTTCGGGGGCGTGGCGGTGGTCCGGGCGTGGGTCGCGGTGTCTTGCACCGTCACGAAGTTGTTGGTGTTCGCCGTGAGGAGCTTCGCGCCGTTCGGCGTGATTGCCGTCGCCCGCGGGTTCGTGGCGTTGACGAAGGAGGCACCCACGGTGTTGGTCGCCAGGTTGATCGGCGTGATGTCCGGGTCTCCGGTGACGTACAGCGTCGCCCCGTCGGGCGACACGGTCACGCCGTTCGCGCCGGAGGCAATCGTGATCGGTGCGCCCGCGGTGTTGGTCGCGACGTTGATCGGCGTCACCGTGCTGTTGCCCGTGTTCGCGACCCACGCGGTGGCTCCGTCCGGCGTGATCGCGATCGAGACCGGATCGGAACCGACGGGTATCGCCGGCCCCGCGGCCTTCGTCGCGGTGTTGATCGGGGTCACGGTGTTCGCGTCGCCATTCGCCACGTACGCAGTCGTAGCGTCGGGCGTGATCGCTACCGCGTCCGGGCCCGCACCGACCGGGATCGCCGGACCGGCGACGAGGGTGGCCAGGTTGATCGGCGTCACCGTGTTGTCGAGGTTGTTCACGACGTACGCGGTCCACGCCGCGGGGCCGGCGATCGCCACGGTCGCGGTGTCCGTTGCCTGCGGGCCGCCGTTGCGGCTCATCGTCTGTCCGGTGAACACGCGAGTGGTCGAGGTACCGGCCGAGTCGGTCTCGGTCACCGACGCGGGGTAGTTGCCGCCGGTCGCGTAGGTGTGGGTCGTGGTCGGTGTCGCGGTCGTGGCCGTGACGCCGTCGCCGAAGTTCCACGCGTACGAGGTGATCGTGCCGTACTGCACCGTCGACGCCGACGCGTCGAAACTCGTCGTCGCGCCGGGCGCCGCCGCGGGCGTCACGGTCATGTGCGCGACCGGCGCTTGATCGGGCGAGATCGCGATGCCGAGCGGAAGCTGTCCGACCGCGATCGGAGTCCCGACCGTCCCGGTCGTCACGGCGACGGGAGAGACGGTGTCGCCGATTTCGTCGGCGACGTACGCGGTGGTGCCGTCGGGCGTGATCGCGATCGCAGTGGCGGTCCCAGGTGTCGAGATCGCCGGCCCGGCCGTGCCGGTCGCGATCGCGATCGGCACGGTTCCACGGTCTCTCGTGGCGACGAACGCACTCGCACCGTCGGGAGTGATTGCGATCGCCGACGGGGAACCGGCGACCGCGATCGGCGCGCCCACACCGTGGGCCAGGAGGTTGATCGGCGTGACCACGTTGGCGTCGTCGGCGACGAGCGCGAGCGAACCGTCGGGCGTGATCGCGATGGCGGTGAGCGACGATCCCACGGCAAGTGGGGTGCCGAGGGTGTTGGTCGCGGTGTCGATCGGGTACACGTTGCCGTTGGTCGTGGCGACGTACGCGGCGGTGCCGTCGGGCGTGATCGCGATCGCGCTCGGACTGTTCGGTGCCGGGAAGGTGATCGCCGACCCGGCGGTATTGGTGGCGGTGTCGATCGGTGTGACGGCGCCGGCTTCGGAACCGTTCGCCAGGTTGGCCACGTACACGGTCGCGTCGTTCGGCGTGATCGCGAGCGCGCTGGAGTTGTCGGCCACGGGGATCGGCGTACCCGGCGTGTTGGTCGCGGTGTCGATCGGCGTCACCACGCCGGGGAACGCGCTGAGCACGTAGACCGTCGCGCCGTCGGACGTGATCGCGTCCTGGACGGGATTCTGGGCGACAGGTATCGCGGTACCGGCCTGGTTGGTCGTGACGCCGACCGGAGTCACGGATTGCCCAATCTGGTTGACGACGTAGGCAGTCGGGGACGCCGGCCCGGCGCCGGCCGCACTGGACGCGGTGACAATTGCCGCGACCGGTAGGCCGGCCGCGCACACGACCGCCGCCAGTACGGCTCGAGATCGCCGGACACGGTGGGTAGTCATCGCGGGCATGGCGGCCTCCCGGGCGTCGCATCAGAATCTGCCGCCGGGATCATCCGCGAAGCGCCGCGTCACTCGCGCGTCACTCGGTGAGGTCCGGGTCGCAGGCCCGTTTGCGCGGTCAGGGCAATCCAAACCCAGGTGACGCGCGAACGACGCGCCCACAGAGCCATCCTCTCTGGGAGCGACGACCCGGCTTCGAGGAGGGACTGGTTTGAGGACGATCCTGATCTTCCACGAGGTCGACGACGTCGACCGCTGGCTCGAGTCACCCAGGCGTCATGAGGTCTTCGGCCCGCTCGGCATCACGGCCCGGACGTTCATCGACCCCACGCAGACGAACCGCGTCGGGCTGATCGTGGAAGTGCCGAGCATGGAGCTCTTTCAGGAGGCGATGGGCTCGCCGACTGCGGCCGCAGCCATGACCCACGACGGCGTGCGCCCGGGCTCGGTGCAGGTCTTCATCGAGCGCTGACCGCGGCAAGTGCTTCAATCCGCGGCAGCCAAGTGCGAAAGCCACCGGCGCGACAGAGCTCCGATGCCTCACCGAGCCAGGCCTCGCACTCGCGGTCGAGCGCACCGTTCCGGCGGTACCGCGTCTGCGCAAGCGCGAACAGCGTGGTGGCCCGGGGGTACTTCCACCCGAACGCGGTCGCGGTGTCGAGCGCAGCACGCAGGTACTCCTCGGCAACGTCGTGGTCGCCGAGCAGCGATGCAAGTCGGCCCGCGTACGCGGCCACGGGGCCTTGGCTCGTCACACCGTTGAAGGCCACTTCATCCGTGAAGGGCTCGATGATCGGAAGCAGATATGCCGCGGCTTGGACATCGCCGAGCTCGATCGCGAGCACCGCATAACCGATGATCGATGTCATCCAGACGTTGTCGACCGAGACCTCGGTGAAGCGCGATGCCACGCCTTCACGCAAGATGTCGCGCGCGACGTCGTGACGCCCGACCGTGTCGCAAATGATGCCGTACGCAAGCTTGAAGGGCAGAACCGCGGGATTGTCGATCGCGACCTGTTCGATGACGGGGAGCAACTCTTCGGCGCGGCCGCCATCGGATGTGATGACGAAGAGTTGCCCGGCGAAGAGGGTGAAGGCGTCGGGCATGCCGATCTGCATGCCGAGCTCGAGGTTCGCGGTGGCGAGGGCCTCGGCGTCGTCGAGCCGCCCGGCCATCGTTGCGTCGAAGGTGTCGTAGAGACCCATCGTCCACCGCAACCGCGGTTCGCCGACTGCGTGTGCGATCGCGCGGAGACCGGCGAGGCTGCGGGCCGCGACGACATGATCCGCGACTTCGACTGCGACGTTGTAGGCCGAGAGCTGTGCGCCGAACTCCAGCCTCGGGTCGCCGGCGCTCTTCGCGGCGCGGATCGCGCTCGCGGCGACGCGCGACCGCAGCTCACGCCGTCCCGTTCCCCATAGCGCGTAGCACACTGCCGGAGCGACCTGCGCGAGCAGGGTCGGGTCGCTGTGCTCGGTGGCGAGCTCGAGTGCCTCGTGCGCGGCTGCAACCCGCCGCGCGGCATCGGGCGTGTAGATGAGGCTGCGCGCCAGCAGGGCACGCAGGCGCGCATACGTCGCTACGTCTACTGGATCGGTGACCGCGAGCGCCGCCTCGATCGTCGCGAGGTATTCCGGCGCGCCCTCGTCGAGGCGCATGAAGCCGCGGTCGGCCGCGAGTACGGCGCGAACAAGCGCCTCGTGCGCGCCGCTGCGTTGCGCGAGTCGCGCGCCTTCGGCGAGCGTACCGAGTGCCTGCGTATCGCCGGCGCGGTGCTGGGCGTCTCCGAGGCGGACCAGCAGGTCGGCGCGCTCGGCGTCGGGACGATCGAGCGCAATCGCGATGTCGAGCGCGGTCCGATAGTGCTGCGCCGCCTCACTCGGTGCGAGGTGATCGAGTGCGTGATCGGCGGCGCGCGTGGACCAGTGTCGGGCTTCGGCCGGCCATCCGGCGAGTGCGGAGTGGCGCGCGAGTTGGACCACCACGTTTGGCGGCAGCTCCTCGACGCTCTTCTCCAACGCTTGGGCCGCGCGCCCGTGCAGCCGAGCGCGTCGAGAGGGCCCCACGTCGGCATACAACGCATTCGCGACGAGCGCGTGCACGAAGCGCAGCGACCGCCGGACCGAACCGGCGTCGATCAGAAGACCGCCGCGCGTCGCGGCGTCGAGTGCGTCGATCACGACAGATTCGGGCAGTCCCAGCATGTCGACCAGGACGTCTTCGTAGAAATCGACGCCGAGGACCGACGCGGCGGTGAGCACCTCGGTCGCACCTGCCCCGAGGGCGTTGACGCGGCTCCAAACGACGTCGCGCAGGCTCGCGGGCACGGTGTCGAGGTCGCCGTCGCGATCGAAGCCGGTCTCGGCCCAGTGCCGGATCAGTTGCGAGGCGTACAGCGGATTCCCGGCGGTTTGCGCGCGTAGGGCCTTGACGATCTGCGCGGGATCCGGGGTGTCGGGGATGTTCGACGTTGTGGACACCAGGTCGTTCAGCTCGTCCCCGTCCAGTCCGACGAGTTGCAGCCGCCGCGTCTCGCCGCGGTCGAATTCGGTGAGCGCAAGCCGCATACCGTCGGACGTGGGCTCGCCCGAGTCGCGACTGCTCAGGACGAACAGGACCGGCGCGCCGGCGAGCGCAGGCGCGAGGTGACGGAGGAGCAGGAGCGCCGTCGGCTCGGCCCACTGGAGATCGTCGAGTATCACGACCAACGGCCGCGCGACAGCGATCCGGCGGAGCAAGTCCGAAGCCGCCTCGAACGCCAGGAACCGTTCGGTCGCGTCATCAGATGCCGTAGCCGATGGCGTTGTCGTGACACGCAACGAGAGTGACGGGCAGATGCGCAGCAGCTCGCCGCCGTATAGCCGGACGTGTTCGGTCAGCAGTTCGACCGGGGCATGCTCGACACACGCGGTGAGGACGCTTCGCAACGGTTGCAGCGGCACACCGTTCTCGTCACAACGTCCGTACGCAACGGTCGCGCGCGCCGACGACACTGTCGCTTGCGCGAAGGCTGCGAGCAACGTCGTCTTGCCGATCCCGGCCTCACCGCTGAGAACCACGCAGCGCAACCCCGAGGTCCGCGCGAGCGCAAGTTCGCTCGCGAGCGCCTCGAGCTCCTCGGCCCGCCCGGCGAGCCGGATGCGGTGCGCCAGCATGCTCGCGAGCGGGACGTCGACCACCTCGGCGGCATCGTCGGTGTCCCGTACCGCGTTCGGGGTGGATGCGGACTCGATGCCATCCCAGCCCGTCGCGACTCGCCGCTCGATGCGGGCAAGGTCGGGCGACGGATCGGTGCCGAACTCGTCGATGAGCAGAGATCGGTACTGCTGGAACGCGCGCAGTGCATCGGCCTGCCGTCCCGCACTCGCGAGCGCGCGGATCAAGAGCCCGCGTGGACGGTCGCGATAGGGATAGCGAGCAATCTGTTCTTCGAGCCGCGGGACTGCGTCCGGGGACCGCCGCGCCTCGATCAATGCGTCCGCGAGATCGTCGACAGTGCCCGCGTGGATCTCGGTCAGTCGCGCGATCTCACCGTCGGCCCATTCCTCGCCGAGAAACTCCTCCAGCGCGGGACCGTTCCACAGCGCGAGCGCTTGCTGCAACGCGTGCACTCGATCGTCGGAGTCCGCAGCATCGGCGACCGCGCGGCAGAACAACGCCGCATCGACGTCGCCTACGACTGCGTAGCCGGTACTCGTCGTCTCGAGTATGCCGGTGCCTACTGCCGCGCGCACGCGCGACACGGACGTACGCAGCCCACCCGGAGTGATGTCCAAGACGTCGGCGAGCCATTCCGAACGCAAGCGGCGAGGCGAGTGCAGCGCCAGGATCGCGAGCAGCCGGCGCTGGCTCACGCTCGGGAGGTCGATTAGCGATCCATCGCCCGCGACCGCGTGCACACCGCCCAAGATTCGCACAGGCGCGACGGGCAGCTTCGGGTCGCTCACGCCGTATTGTCGCACTCGCGAACCGGCCGGGCTCAAGTCGTTGCGCTCAAGTCGCGACGAGGCCCGCCCCTACTGTGGATGCATCGCTATAGAGGAGGGCCGATGCCGAGCGCCGATGAGATCCGAGACGCTCAGCAAGAGACGTGGGCCGGGCTCTCCGCGGGTTGGGAGAAGTGGGACTCGGTCATCATGGATCAGCTGGGCCCGGTCGGCGCGGCGATCATCGAGCGTCTCGACATAGCTGAAGATCATCAGCATCTCGACATTGCCGCGGGCACGGGTGAGCCGGGTCTGAGCATCGCGCGACTGGCGCCGAAAGGACGCGTCGTGCTGACCGATCTCGTCGCCGAGATGCTGGACATTGCCGCGCGACGAGCTAGGGCGCAAGGGATTGCAAATATCGAGACGAAGGTGTGCAGCGCCGATGATCTGCCGTTCGACGACGCCACATTCGATGGCGTGTCCGTGCGTTTTGGTTACATGTTCTTCCCCGACGTAGCCAAGGCGACGGCCGAGTTCGCGCGCGTGCTCAAGCCGGGCGGACGTCTCTGCTCGTCGGTTTGGGTCAAGCCCGAGGAAAACCCGTGGACGACGATCGCCATGCAGGCAATCGCGACCGAGGCGGTGCTCGCGCCACACGATCCGGATAGGCCGAATATGTTCCGGTGCGCTGCTCCGGGCTATATCGGTGCTCTGTACGAGGCCGCAGGGCTGCGCGACGTTTCCGAGTGGGACGTCGACGTCGAGCTCGTGACGCGATCGCCCGCGCAGTATTGGGAGATGATCAGCGAGCACGTCTCGCTCGCAGTTGCGGCGCTTCAGGAGGTCGACGAACCGGCGCGGGAGCGGATTCGGGCAACCGCCATTGCGAAGGTGAGCGCGTTCGAGAAGGACGGCAAGGTCCGGGTTCCCGGCGTGGCGCGCTGCATCGTGGGAACGAAACAGGACGCGAGCGGCACGCGCCCGCAGACGGTCCGCGGCTAAGCAGCCGCCGCTCGCGAGTCGTTGCGGGTTTGCCCCCAGTTTTGGGCGGGCTTCCCGTATCTGGGTACGGTCATCCCGCATGCCCGATCGGACTCCGGACGATTACTTCAGTCACCATGTTCACCAAGCGACCGGCATGATCGCCGCTCAGGTCGATTGCAGCATGGGCGAAGCCCTCGACCGCCTGCGGATTCGGGCTGCCGCGACGGGCCAGAGCCTCGAGCACACCGCACTCGACGTGCTCGACGGCGTGATCCGCTTCGACCGGTAGCTGCTGCTCGAACCCGGGCAGGTTCCTCCCGGCCCACGTGATTGTGACCGACATCGACCTGCCCGACGCAAATACAGCGACGTGATCAGCGGGCTCCGCGAGTTTCTCCCACAAAGCCCGATCCTGGTGTTCACGTCGATCGATGACCCCGCCGAGGTCCAATCAGTACTGAACGCCGGCGCCAGCGGCTACCTGCTGGAGACTGCGGAACCCACCGACCTCCTCGCGGCGATACGCGCCGTCGCGGCGGGGAGAACGTATCTGCAAGCCTCACTTGGTGTTGACCTCGCGCGATCACATCGACCGCCGGACACGGCGCGCGGACTCTCGGCGCGCGAAGAACGGGTGCTGCGGTTGCTCGTGCTCGGCCACACGAACACTGACATCGCGCAACTGTGCAACATCAGCCTGCGCACCGCCGAAGCGCACCGCGCGCACATTCAGACCAAGCTCGGTCGCCAGACCAGAGCGGAGCTCGTGGAGTACGCACGAGAAGCCGGACTCATTCACCTCGATCCGCAGTAATACCGCGACTCCCGCCGTCACCGGCGACGTTCATGCCCAGGAGAGTTTGGCTTCCTCGACGCCGAATCGAAGTGCGGCAATGATCGTGAACCCGGCGCTGAATGCGGCGAGGACAGCGATGGGGAGCGCGACGGATGAGAATCCGCCGCCGCCAATGATGACGCGGTTGAACCCGCGCATGGCCCAGTACGTCGGTGTGGCCGGGGCGATGTGTTGCGCCCAGGCAGGCAACAGGTAGAAGGGCGTGACGGCACCGCCGATTCCTCCGAGCAGCATGGCTCCGAGGTTCGTCGCCGCGTTCAGCTGCAAGATCGATCGGCACACTGCGAGGAGCATGAACCCGAGCGCGACCTCCATCACGGCGAGCATCGCGGCAACGGCAAGGAATGCCGGCACCGAACCTCGGATGTGGAGGTCGAAGAGCACCGCGCCGAGTCCGAGCATCACCGTGAGTTGGAGGGCGAGGGTGAGGATGGGAGCGATGGTCTTGCCGAGCATCAACTCCCAGGTTTCGAGGTGACTGGCGCGCAGCCGTTCCCAGGTCGACCACGCGTGCTCTCGAAATACCGCGAAGCCGAGGTTCCCGACGAGAAATGCGCTGAACAGCACTGCCGCGCCGGGGACGACTTGCTCGGCGCCGTTCAGCGCATGGTTCGGATAGCGGTTGCCCAGTGCGGCGCCGAACGCGCCTTTGGTGAAGGCCATGAACCCGAGGGGCATGATCGTGAAGATGATGATGAACACCGGGTCGCGCCGCAGGATGCGGAGGTCGTGTCTCGCGATGGCGAGGATCCGACGAAGGCTCGATCCGGTCACTGGTCGGCGTCGCTGACGTCGACGGTTTCGTCGGCTGAGTAGCGGCGACCGGTCAGGGCCATGAACACGCTCTCCAGGCTCGGTCGCTTCACGTCGACGGAGACGACGCGGTCCGCGTCGTTGCCGAGCTGCCCGATGATGTCGGCCATAGCGGTCCCCGGTTGTTCCGTCGTGAGACGAAGCGTGGAGCCGTCGACTTCGAGACCCTGAGTCGTGAGGTGGGGGGCGTCGCCGTCGAAGGTGATCTGAAGACCACCCGATCCGTGGGCGGCGATGAGGTCTTCGAGCGAGCCGCGCGCCAAGAACCGACCGCGGTCGAGGATCGCAACACTGGCGCCGAGGTCTTCGATCTCGGGGAGGTAATGCGTCGAGTAGACGACGGCGGTTTCATCCCGTGCCGCGAGTGCCGTGACCGCCGCGAGGAGACGGGCCCGGGTGCTCACATCGACGCCGGTCGTCGGCTCATCCAACAGCAGCACGCGCGGACGGTGCAGCAGGGCCATCGCGGTGTGCAGGCGCCGCTTCTCGCCCCCCGAGAGGTGACGCGCCAGGCGCGGAAGAAACTCGGTGAGCTCGAGGATCTCGGCGACCTCCTCGACGCGTTGGTCTCGTTGCGGGTTCCGGTAGCCCGCAAGATCGGCGAAGAGGACGAGGTTGTCCCGAACCGTGACCGTCGGGTAGATCCCGGTCTCCTGCGCGGCGAGACCCACCTGGGCGCGGGCGACGCGACCGCCGGTCGCCATGTCGACGCCGGCAACGCTCACGCGACCCGAATCGGCGTCTCTGAGTCCCGCGATGATCGAGACGAGTGTCGTCTTGCCGGCACCATTCGGGCCCAGCAATCCACACACCTCGCCAGGCTCGACGCGCAAGCTCACGCCATCGAGCGCGACCCGGTCGCCATAGCGCTTCACGACCGACTCGACCTCGAGCGCCGCTCTCGGATCCGTCACGGCACGGAGTCTCGTCGACTTCCCGGAACGGCGCGGAACATTTACCAAACGCCTAGCGCCGAGCGATCACCGAGTTTCGGTCCGCAGCACGACACCGGGACGCTGTCCGGTATCGGCGCCATCGCGCAACAGCGTCTGGCCGTTGACGATCACAGAGTGGTACCCGGTCGCGTCGACGACGTAGCGGCCGCTCTCGGCGGGGAAGTCGCGCACGTAGCGCGGCGTCTCGCCGGCCGAGAGCCGCTCGCGATCGATGAGCAGCACATCCGCGGCCTTGCCTGCTTCGAGCGTTCCTCGATCGGCGATTCCGTATGCCCGCGCCGGGATCGACGTGAGGCGCGCGATCGCGTCCTCGATCGACAGCACGTCGGGTGTCCATTCGCTGATGAGCCGGGTGGTGAAATCGGCGCCGCAAAACGAGAGCAGATGCGCGCCGCCGTCGGAGCTGCCGGCCATGATCAGGGGCGACTTGATGAGCGCCTCGGTCACGGCCTGGCGCTTCCGGTTCGGCGGCGCGGCGAGTACGAACTGCATCTGGAGATCCTCGGCTAGCGACAGGTCGAGAAACGCGTCGAGCGGATCCTTGCCCTGTTCCTGCGCGATGTCCCACACGGTGCGATCGACGAAGCCGTCGTGCTCGGCGCGGTGGACGGTCTCGACCGCAACAACCTGCCAAACGAACACGAACGAACGACCCTTCGGGTCGGCAATCTCCTTGCGCATCTGGTCTCGAACGGCTTCGTCTCGTAGCCGTTGTGAGCGGCCGGGCTCGGGCATGGTCAACGTGTCGCGGAACGACGGCATCTCATCGAACAAGAACGTCGAATCGAGCGAGAAGTGCGCGCCTTGGCGGTTCGTCGCGAACATCGGATGGACCTCGAGACCGGCGTCGGATGCCGCCTGCGCGAACTCGAGGCTGCGCGACCAGCCGTCGGGCGCGTGAGGAAGCAGCGTCAGCGTATTGAGGTGCACGGGCCGTCCCGACACGCGTGCCATCGTAAGCACGAGGTCGCGGTCCGCCTCGTCGTAGCCATTGAGAAACGTGCGCGGGATGAACTCGATGGAGCCCCGGCCGACGTCTCGAAGTACGGAAGCCAACGCGATGAGTTCGTCCGGACGCGCGTGATTGCTCGGCACGCCTCGCCCGTCGTGCGCGACGTGCAGCTCCAACTGGCTCGAGGTGAAACCGATCGCGCCTTGATCGAAGGCCGCGCGCACCAGCCGGCGCATCTGCGCGATCTCCTCGTCGGTCGCGGCGCGCTCCGAGGCTTCGTCGCCCATCACGTACCGACGGACTGCGCAATGCCCGACGTTTGCACCGACGTTGACCCCGAGACGGCCATCCAGTCCGGCGAGGAAATCTCCGAGCGTTCCGCCGCGGAAGGGGACGCCGGCGCGTAACGCGTCGGCGCTCATGCCTTCGACCCGCGACAACATGAGCAACAACCACTCGACATCGTCCGGTTTGCTCGGCGCGAGCGTGAAGCCACAGTTGCCGGTCATCAGTGTGGTAACGCCATGCCACGAAGCCGGAGAGGCGGTCGGGTCCCAGTGCAGTTGCGCGTCGTAGTGCGTGTGGATGTCGACGAACCCGGGCGTGACCAGCAGACCGTCGGCGTCGATGTGCTCGCGAGCGGCGCTCGCGTCGATCTGTCCGACCTCGACGACCCGCCCGTCGGCGATTGCGACGTCGGCCGTGCGCGCGGGCGCGCCGGTTCCGTCGACGACCGTGCCACCGGTGACGACGAGATCGAGATCGCTGCTCACAGTGAATACATCGCGGCGGCGTTGAGACCGAAGAGGCCCGCGCGGGCGTCCGGATCCATTTCCTCCGTGTACTCGCGCAACTCGTCGACGACGCCGGGATACTTCGCGTCGGAGTGGGGGAAGTCCGATGCCCACGTGATCCGATCGGCACCGATGAGCGGCCACAGCAGCGGGGCGGTTCGCTCGCCGGGATCGAAGCTGACCCAGCACTGGCGACGGAAGTACTCGCGCGGCGTCAATGAAAGGGCGGGAGTCGCCCAGCCGTAGCTCTCGAGGAACTCGTCGAGCCGGTCCATCCAGTGCGCGATCCACCCGCCGCCGCACTCGAGCACGATCACCTTCAGATCGGGAAACCGTTCGAGCACGCCGCCGTACACGAGGTTCGACAACGTCATCTGCTGGTCGATGAGCAGGATCAACGCGTGGTGCGTGCCCGGCGCCATGAGGCCTCCGAGCGCCCGTGACGCGCCCGGCATGTCGGAAAGACCGGCGGGATGGAACGCGATTGGAAGACCCGTCTCCGACAGCGCCTCCCAAACGGGCGTATACGAGCGGTGATGCAACGGGCGGTCGTTGTACGCGTTCGGCCGCGCGAACCCTGCCTTCAATCCCAGCCGTGCGATGCGGCGCGCTTCGTCGGCGGCGCGCTCCGGGTCCTGCAGTGGCAATGCCCCCACGCCCGCGAGTCGATCGGGAGACTGCGCGCACCACTCGGCGAGCCAATCGTTGTAGACCTTGCACGACTCGACCGCGAGGTCTTGGTCTCGGATGGCGCCGAGCTTCAGGCCGAGCCCCGGGTACATCACCGCGAGGTCGATGCCTTCCGCGTCGAGCACCTTGACGCGTTCGCGCGCGTCGAAGCCAGCCGGGTTCAGGTCTTCGTAGTGGCGGCCCCGGCCGAACTCGTCGAAGGACTCACCGGCGTTGCCGAGCCCGACGAGACCGCGGTCGGTGGCCATGCGGTCCTCGACCAGACACTCGTCGTAGCCCGTCTGCTCGTTCCAGCGAAGCCGGATGCCCTGCTCGCGCAAGCGCGATGGGAGATTGTCCTCCCACAGGCGAGCGGGCTCGCACAGATGGCCATCGGCGTCCACAACGGAGAATTCGCTTGCCATGCCGCGAAGCCTCCTGCCACGCCTCCCTCGTCGTCAACCGGATCCACCTCGGCCCGAGTGCGCACATCGGTCAATCCGGAATGCCACGGTGCCCGTCGGGGTTGCTGCCCGCATGAACCCAGGTCATACGGTCACGATCGCGCCCGCCGATCTCCACGTCGTGGTCAGCGTCGACGGCGAGAAGGTTGCCGAGACGGATCATCCGGTGCTGCTCGACGAGACGGGTATGCCCACGCGCTATTACATCCGGCGCGAAGACGTTCGCATGGACCTCTTACGACGGACGAGCTTCAAGACCGAGTGTCCGTTCAAGGGCCACGCCTCGTATTGGACGCTCGAGCTGGGCGACGCGGTACACGACGGCATCGTGTGGAGCTACGAGACTCCCATCGCCGCGGCGGAAGGTATCGCGGGGCTGTTGTGCTTCTACAACGATCGCGTTGATCTCAGCGTCAGCGTGAGGTCGCCCGGGTAGGGATGACCGACCGGCCCTCGCCGTCACGCGCGAAGCGCTCCGCGTCCGGTCCGTGCACCGGATCGTCAGTGGGCCAGGGCCAGCCGCCGAACGCGGTCGCGCGGTAGTCGGCGAAGGCCTGCTCGATGCCGGCTTCGTCGTTCATCACGAACGGGCCGTGTTGCGCGACCGGTTCGCCGATCGGTCGACCTTGCAAGACGAGCGCCTCGGCGCCGCGCGGTCCCGCGTTGACGGCGACGTCGCGGTCGGCGCGCAGCCGCGCACCGGTGGGCGCGTCGAGATCGTGTTGACCGATGTGCGCGCGGCCTTTGAAGACGTAGAGCACGCGTACGGTGTCGGGTCCCGCGGCCGGTGGAAGCGCCCACTTTGCCCCCGGCGCCATCTCGATGTGCCAGATCGCGAGGTCGGAATCCGCTCGTGACGCCCATGAATCCGGCGGTGGGGGCGGCGGGCGAAGTCCCGCGAGCTCTCCCGCGATCACGGTGATCTCCGTCGTTCGGCCCTCTTCGCCGGTGACGACGTGACGGGGAAGGTCCTCGCTCCACAACATCGTGAAGTAGGGGTCGACCATCTTGTCGTCCGCGGGCAGGTTCAACCAGATCTGGAACAGCTCCAAGGGATTCGGCTCGTCGCGCGCGAGCAAGGGGAACATCTCGGAGTGAACGATGCCCTTGCCCGCGGTCAACCACTGGACGTCGCCCCGACCAAAGCGCGCCGTCGCGCCGAGCGAATCGGAATGATCGATGTAGCCGCGCCGCACGAAGGTGACGGTCTCGAAGCCGCGGTGCGGATGTTGCGGGAAGCCGGGCACGGTGGCGCCGTGGTACATGCGCCAACCGTCCTTGCCTGCGAAGTCCATCCCGATGTCGCGTCCGGCGAGTGACGCCGCGGGTCCGAGCTCGTCGTTGCCGGCGGGATAGTCGTCGACGTGATGGACGCAGAACAGGAATGGGTCGACGGTCGCCCACTGGGACCCGAGCGGAGCGACTTCGATGACGGGATCGTCCATGCCGCAAGGTTAGGACCGCAAAGAAAAGGTAGGAGTCCCCGACCCGCCGGGAGCGAGATATCTGCGGTCTCAGACCGTGGGTTCGGGAATTCCGGGAGCGAGCGACGCCCGGTTCCACGTCTCGCCGACCAGTTCGTACGACCTGAGCCGGTCGGCAGGACCGTGGATCATGGTCGTGATCATCAACTCGTCCGCGCCGGTGCGCTGCGCGAGACCTTCGAGCTCCGTCCGTACGTGTTCGGGCTCACCGCGGATGAGCGGCGCGGTCCAGCCCCGGACGATCTCGCGTTCAGTCGGCGTGAACACGTGAGCGGAAGCGTCCTCGGGCGTAGGGAGTTGTGACGGTCGACCCTGGCGAAGACGGACGAAGCCGAGCGCACTCGGGCCCGAGAGCCAGCGCGCTCGTTCGGCGGTCTCTGCGCAGATGACCGGGACGCCGATCATTGCGTACGGCCGCTCCAGCTCACTCGACGGACGAAACGATGCTCGGTAGATCTCGAGCGCGGCGATCGTGTTGTGCGACGCGAAGTGATGCGCGAACGAGAACGGCAAACCGAGCGCGCCGGCGACGCGGGCGCTGTAACCACTCGAGCCGAGCATCCATACGGCGGGGCGGTAGCCGCGACCCGGTACCGCGGTGATCTGCGGGTGCGCGCCGTCGAAGAACAAGAACAGGTCGCGTAGCTGCTCCGGGAACTCGTCGGCCGCCGGATACGGACTGCGCCGCAACGCCGCGGCGGTGACGGGGTCGGTGCCCGGCGCCCGTCCGAGCCCGAGATCGATGCGGCCGGGATGCAGCGCTTCCAGCATCCCGAACTGCTCGGCGACGACGAGCGATGCGTGATTGGGAAGCATCACGCCACCTGCGCCCACGCGGATCGTGTTGGTCGACGCCGCGAGGTGGGCGACGAGCACCGCGGGGGAGGAGCTCGCGATACCGGGCATGTTGTGATGCTCGGCAACCCACAGGCGCCGATATCCGAGCCCTTCAGCGAGGCGGGCCAACTCGACCGAGCTCGCGAGCGCGCCGGCCGGCGTGGCTCCGTCTCCGACCGGAACCAGGTCGAGCACCGAGAGCGGGGGACGCCGGATCGGCGGGAGCGCGGTCATTGGCGGTGAAACCCCTCGATCGCCCGCCATCTTCCCTGCTTCCGGTCTGCACTCGCCAGAACGGCCGCGGCGCGGGCACCATGAGCGGTACCCACTGCCGATGAACGGAGGCGAGGAGTGGAACGCGACGATCTTCGAGCGCGGCAGGATCCGCTGAAGCAGCAGTACCGCGACGATCCGAGCGGTGCGCTGATCACGTTGTCAGCCGAGGGCGATCTCGGCGAGGGAATCACGTGCTCGGTTGCGACCGGGCAAGCGATCGCACGCGCGGGACTTCATCCGGCCAGCGGTGGTGACGGAACGTCCCTGTGTTCGGGTGACATGTTGCTCCAGGCCCTCGCGGCATGTGCCGGAGTCACGCTACGAGCGGTCGCCACCTCGTTGGACGTACCGGTTCGCGGCGGGCAGGTTCGCGTCGAGGGTGATCTCGACTTCCGCGGGACGCTCGCGGTCTCGAAGGATGCGCCGGTCGGCTTCAAGGCGATCCGTGTTCATTTCGATCTCGATACCGATGCGACCCGGGAGCAGCTCGACACGCTCATCCGCCTGACGGAGCGTTACTGCGTCGTGTTGCAGAGCCTCGCCAACCCGCCGGAGCTGGCCTTCGAGCTCCGGAGTACCTAGGCGAGCTCCGGAGTACCTAGGCGCCGTCCTGGGTAAGAAGATGTCGTCGGCGGCGCGTCGGCGCCTGCCGCGAAGGAGAGCGCCCGATGGATATCGTTCGAAACGCCGACGGCACCCTCGTCGTCCCGGTGAAGGAAGAACGACGACACGACACCGACGAGGCTGCGGATGCCACTTCGGGCGCGGTCGATCGTGCCGCGCATCCGGCCAACGCGGCGGCGCCGACGACGCGGGTGCTCCATCCGGGTGAGGGAGGCTACGACGAGGCGCTGGCCGAGTGGGACCTTCAGCAGAACCCCGATCGTGAACCCGTCGTCTCGACCGCGACCGGGCGTCAGGAGGCGATGACGCTCGTGCACGCCGTGGCGACGTCGCCCGATCATGCAGTCGCGCCCGCGGTCGAGGCGCTCGCCGATCCGGAGGCGAGCGGTCAGGCGTTGCGCCACGTTCTCGTCGGCGGTGTTCATTCGGTCGAAGACTTCGCGGCGGAGGTCGCCGAGGCCGAAGGCGGCGACCCGCTCCCCGCGCACGAGGCGACGAAGATCATCGGTGAGGTGCTGGCCGAGCTCGACTGACCGCAGGCCGTCGCCGCGACGACGGACCGCTCTCAAACCTCGGGGCCTACCGCGTACGGATGTGCAGCTTGGCCCAGCCGCCGGGACCGACGTCGAGCGCGAGTCGCCAGGTGCCATTCGTTGCGTCGTGGCTACACGAGACCGCCGACCAACCGGTCGCGGGAGACCACGCCCGCGCCGAGATCGGAGATCGCGACCAGCCGACGAGGCCGACGCGTTCGCCGGCACCCAGCACGGTGACCGCGAGCTCCCCCGCGTCGCGGACGACGACGTCGGCTATCCGCGCGTCGCCCGCGCACGCGTACAGCACGGGATCGCCGATCACCGCGATCCCGCCCGGCAATATCGGTGCGAGGACCCGATAGTCCCATCCCGCGGGTTCGAGCGCGATCTCGTACGTGCCGTCGGCCGGCAGCACGTTGAACACCCCGCTACGCCAGTCGAAGACTGCGATGTCGTCGGGTTCCGGAAGGTCGTCACCGATATCGGTCAACGTGACCCGCGCCCGGTGTGGGTGCTCGTCGGCTCCCACGTTGCACACGACCACGTAGCCCCAGCGTCCGGCGGAGTGCTGCGTATGCGTGCTGGCGACGAGCGGTTCGCCCGACCATACCGGCGCGACGAACGCGGCGCGATCGATCGCGGCGACGGGCACGTCGGGATGCACGAGCACACCGTCGGCGCGGCAGGTCCGGCGGATCAGCGCGACGTCGGCGTGACCGATCCGGTCACCGATTCCCACGGGCCCGGCCGACAGCGCGGCGAGCAACGCCTCGACTTCGCGCGTGGCGGAGCTCGGCGCGGAATGGAAGACGTCCTTGTATGGCCACAGTCCGAGCGCTCGTGCCATCACGTTGGTCTGCAGGAACCAGGCCCACAACACTTGCGGGCCGACCATGTACCCGTGGTCGCCGCTCGTGCGGATCGACGTCACGTTTCGGAGACGGCTCGTCTGTGCGAAGTCAGCGGGAGACGCCATGCACCATTGCGCGTGGAGATTCCGCGCGCCGAGCCCGGCGTCGATGCCTTCCTGCCACGCCGCGGCGCGGCCCGGCGCGCGCAATTCGCGCACACCGAGGAAACACTCGATCAGCCAATCGTGCTCGAAGACCTCGACGCCCCAGGTGACGGCTTGGTCCAGCAGACGCTCGTACAGCTCGCCGTCTTGCGGATGCGCGCGGTCGCCGTCGATCCACATCGCGAGATCCTCGACGTACGGCGATTGCGACGACAGGTGCCGGCAGTGCGCGACGAGTGGACGTCGGCCGAGTCGCTCGCGCAGCGAGCCGATGCCCTCGGGTAGCACGTCGACGCGAGGCTCCCAACGGATCATCCCGCTCGGCGGGACGACCCAATCGTCGGTGTCGAACGGACGCAGCACCTCGTGCGGATACCACCACGAGTCGAGCTGCACCGCGCCGACGTGCGCGCCGCGCGCTTCGAGGTCGTCCACCGCCGCGACGACCGTCGAGGCGGCATCGTGACCCGGTTCGGTGCGATACCAGTAGGCACTGCCGTTGTCGGTCCAGTACGACAATCGGGTGCCGAGCACGTCGGCGTCCCGTGCGGGTGAGGTCACGCCCGATATGGATCGCAACAGCCGCGCCCAACGCCCGAAGCAGTCGCGCGCCCCGTCGCCCGCGATGATCGCGACCTCGGTGGCGAAACCGGCGGTCACGTCGTCGATATCGCCGTGCCAGCCCGCGAGCAGGCCCGCGCCGGCCTGCTCGCGTCCGGCCGGTACGACGATGACTTGCTCGTGAAACGACCGCAGCGGCGCGAGCAGCATGGTGCGGCCGTCGGGCGCGACCAGACCGAGGGGCATGACGACCGGCGGGCGGAACGGCCACAACCGCCACCTCGACATCGCCGCGTCGCTGAACACGGGCAGGGCGAACTCCGTGTACTGGTGACCGAACGCCCGTAGACCGTCAGGCGCGCCGCCGTCGGACCGGCGCCGCGGATCGAAATGCCACGAGACCGCGGGCGTCGCGAAATCGCCCGTAGCAATGCCGCGACGCGGTTCCCGCGCTTGCAGCCGCAGGACCACTACTGGCTCGTCTGCGAGCACTCGGGCACTACCGACGACCCAGCCGGCGTCGACCGCCAGCCCGCGAGCCGTTGCCGAGGACCGCGACGGGGCGATCGCATCCGGCGTGACCAGCCGTCCCGGTCCGAGCCAATCGGGTTCGTCCCAGCCAATCCGCAAAACTCCCGCAGCCGTCGACCGAACGCGCAGCGGGCCCGCGGTCAGCGTGTGGTCGCCGCTCCCGACGTCAGGCACGCGCAGCATTCAACCGCATCGTGGCTTGTCTCTGCACGGCCCGTGCGTGCGACGACGACCGTCACTCCGCCTCGCGCTTCGGGTAAGGGCAATGTCGGCATTGCGAGTCGCAGCATGTGCCGCGCGCCGCGAGGTACGCGGCGGTGAACACGAACAGCCCGGTAGTGGGATCCGCGTAGCCCTCGGCTCCGTCGCGCATCGCCTGCTCATGGGCAGCACGCTCCGTCTCGTCGGTGGCGTCGTTCATCGACTCCGACCCCCACGGCTCAGAGGGTGAGCGGCTGCGCGTCGTAGATCTCGAGCGTGGGCGGCTCGGCCGCGAGATCACGGACGGCCTCGGCGAACGCGCGCGAGGCGGGCACTCGGAAATGCACCGCGAGCGCATCGCGGTCGACCCAGTGTTCGAGGAAGACGAGGCGATTCGCGTCTTCGACGTCGTGATGGACCGAGTGCAGGAGGCAGCCCGGTTCCAGCCGGGACCGGCGCACGTGCTCGAGGCCGAGTCGCAGTGCCTCCGGCAGCGCTTCCGGGCGGGCTCTCACACTGCCCGTGACGATGACCACGCCGTCGTTCTACACCGCGGGAGCGGATTCGTCGCGCCGTGGGCTCACATCCCGGTTCGGGCAGCCGGCATCGGCGAGAGTAGGGAACACGGCCGTGGACGGAGGGGAGGACGGGTGAGCGCAATCGCGAGCCGTATGCAGCGCGACGTCATCGCGGTGATCGCGGTCGGGGGTGCGCTCGGCGCGCCGGCCCGGTACGAGGTCTCCCAGCTCATCCACGTCGCACCCGACACGTTCCCCTGGGCGACTCTCGTGACGAATCTGTCGGGCGCGTTCGTGCTCGGACTGTTCCTCACGTTCGTACTCGAACGTCTCGCGCCGATGCGCTACCTCCGAGCGTTCTTCGCGATCGGCTTCCTCGGCGCGTTCACCACGTTCTCCACGATGGCGGTAGAGACGGTGGCACTCGCGAAGGACGGCGACGCCGTGCTCGGTGTCGCCTACCTGATCGTCAGCATCGCGGCCGGGCTCGCGGTCACGTACTTTGGGATTGTGGTCGCGCGGCTTCTCCCCGGAAGCCGACGGACCGCGCGCCCCTCTTGATGCTCGTTCTCGGCATCGCGCTCGCGGGAGCCGTCGGCGCGCCGACCCGCTATCTCGTCGACGGCGTCGTCGCCGAGAGAACGGGTATGGGGCTTCACGTCGGTACGTTCGTGATCAACGTCACCGGATCGTTCTTGTTGGGGGTGCTCACCGGGCTGGCGCTGTATCACGCCTTCCCGTCGACGCCGAAGACGATCCTGGGCACCGGCTTCTGCGGTGCGTACACGACGTTCTCGACGTTCACGTACGAGACCGTGCGCCTCGCCGAGGAGGGCGCACGGCGGTCCGCGCTGCGGATGCTGCTCGCAAGCCTGGTCGTGCCCGCGCTCGCGGCCGCCCTCGGTCTCGCGCTCGCCGCGCTCTGAAGCGCGCGCCTACTCCGACTCGCGAAACCAGCTCCCGCCTCTCGGTGAGCGCCGGTAGCCGAGCGCGGCGTACGTCGCGTCGACGAGCGACTGGGCGCGGTCGTCGAGTCCGACCGCCATGCCCTGCCGGTTCATCGTGTAACCGAACGACATGCCGGCCCCGGGATCGGCGAAGCCGATGGATCCGCCCATGCCCACGTGGCCGAACGCCTCCTCCGAGAGGATCACGCCGTCGCGATCGCCGGGCTCCCGCGCCGAATTGTTGGCGGACTTGACGAAGCCGAGCGCCCAGCGCGTCGGCACGAGCATCGTCGCGTCGACGGAGCTCGCCGATGCGACCGCTCCCATCGCCGCGAGCTCGCCGCGGTCGACGAGTTGCACGTCGTCGGCGGTGCCGCCGAGCGCGAGCACGCGATACATGCCGGCCAGCGCGCGTGCGTTCCCGACGCCGCCGAACGCCGGTAGCTCGGCCGCGTGCGCGGCGCGCGTGTCGATCCAGCCCGGCGCGAAGACCAGCCCCGAGTTCATCAACACCTGCGCGCCGACCGAACCCGGATCAGTCATCGCGACCCGGTAGAAGGTCGGGATGACGTCACCCGGTTCGGGAGACGGTGCGGGAATCGTCGGTGCGACGCGTCGTTCGTGCGCCTCGGGAAGCCCGATCCACAAGTCGAGGTCGAGTGGCTCGGCAACCTCCTCGCGAAAGAACCGGCCGAGAGAGCGGCCGGTGATGCGGCGCACGAGCTCGCCGACGAGATGGCCGTACGTGAGCGCGTGGTAGCCGTGACGCGTGCCGGGCGCCCACAGCGGCTTCTGCTCCGCGAGCCGGCTCACGATGAGCTCCCAGTCGCAGTACCCGTTCTCGGGAATCGGCTCGGAGAACGCGGCGAGCCCGGCCTGATGTGCGAGCAGCATGCGCACAGTGATCGCGTCCTTGCCGTTCTTCGCGAACTCCGGCCAGTACGACGCAACCGGCACGTCGAGCCCGAGCTCTCCGCGCGTGACGAGCATGTGTGCGCACAACGCGGTGGCACCCTTGGTGCACGACCAGATCACGCCGATCGTGTCGCGTTCCCACGCTCGCCCGGTCGCGGGATCGGCCCTCCCGCCCCAGAGATCGACCACCGTTTCACCGTCGAGTGTGACACAGACGGCGGCGCCGACCTCGTCGCGCTCGTCGAAGTTGCGTTCGAACGCTTCCCGGACCGCATCGAACCGCGGATCGCACGCGCCGGTGTCGCTCATTTCACGATCGAACCACGTTTGCGGTACCCACGGCCAGCGGTCCGTTCCCGCACTTCGGGCGGTTGCGCGTTACCTCGCGAAGACGAGGAGGCCGCCGGCGAGCATCCCGATCCCGAGGCCGTAGGCGAGTGAGAGCGACCGTTCACGGACTCGCAACGCGGTTGTGGCGCCGAGAGTCGCGAACGGCACCGATGCGAGCCCGAACGCGAGCGACAGCGACCAATCGATGTGCCCGAGCCAGGCGTGCACGATCGTGCCGGGCACCGCGAGGGCCGCCGCGAGCGCGAGCGAAGTGCCGAGCGCGCGGCGAATGGGCATGTGCAGCACGTTCATGAAGAGGGGAGCAAGGAGGAACCCGCCGCTGTTGCCGAGCAACCCCGACACCATGGCCGCGACGGCAACCACGCCGACGGTGCGCCTTCTCGACACCGGGTGTGCGTCGTCCGGTTGCGATTGGGTCTCGTCGGCGTGCGCCGAGGTGTGCGCACCGAGGAGGACGCGCATGCTCAGCACCAAGAGGATCGCGTCGGTCGCGAGTACAAGTGGCTCGCCTGCGATCCAGCGGGTGAGGAACGCTCCGAGCGCGGTCAGTGGCAGCCCGATGATCAGTCCCGTGCGTAGCACCGTGCGGTCGACGTGGCCGGCGCGGGCATAGCCGCGGCTCGCGAGCAGCGTCGAGGGAATCGTCGCGGGGAGCGGCGACGCGATCGCGACGATCGCGGGAACGCCGAGGGCATGGAGGAGGGGAGTGGATACGGCCGAGCCGCCCTTGCCGAACGCGCCCGACAGGAAGCCGACGCCGGCGCCGATGAGCAACGCCCCGATGAGTATCTGCGGATCCACCTCCTCATTGAACGGCACCGCGATGCATCGAACAAGCCTTTGTGAACTACTGGTATCATCGGATATCCCTATAGATGACGCCGATAGATGGCGACGGCCGGGAGGTCCGATGGAGCTGCGCCAGGTCGAGTACGTCCTCGCGGTCATCGAACAGGGCAGCTTCACTGCCGGCGCCGACGCGGCCGGGGTGACGCAGCCGTCGCTCTCGGAGGGCGTCCGGCGACTCGAGACCGAGCTCGGTGTACGGCTGTTCGATCGGGTCGGTCGGGTCGTGATCGTCACCGACGCCGGCCGCGCGTTCGAGGGACCGGCCCGGAGGATGATCCGGGAGCGCGCGGTCGTGCTCGACGCCGTCGGCGCAGTGCGAGAGCTCGACGCGGGCACGCTCGACCTGGTCGCGCTGCCGACGCTCGCGGTCGATCCGCTCGCGTCGCTGGTGGGCCGCTTCCGCACGCTCCATCCCGGGGTCCTCGTGCGCGTCGCCGCGCCCGAGGACGCGAGCGCACTCGAAGGTCTCGTCGCCGACGGCCGCAGCGAGGTCGGCCTGGCCGAGCTGCCGGCGCGCCGCGACGATCTCGTCGCGATCACGCTCGCCCGTCAGGAGATCGTGGCGGTATGCCCGCCGGGCACGCCGCTGCCCGCGCCCGGCCGCTTGCCCGTGGCCGCCCTCGCGGGCGTGCCGCTCATCGCGACACCGCCGGGTACGTCAACGCGCGACCTCCTCGACCGCGCGCTCGCCGCCGCGTCAGTGGCGCCGCTCGTGGCGGTCGAGATCTCGCAGCGCGAGGCGATCGCGCCGCTGGTACTCAGCGGAGCCGGCACGTCCTTCCTTCCGCGGGCGATGGCAGAGATCCTCGGCGAGCAGGGTGCGGTCGTCGCCCGGCTCGTCCCCGCGCTGACGCGCACCGTCGGTCTCTTGTATCGCGCGCATCCGCTCACTCCGTCCGCGCGCGCGTTCGTCGAGCTTGCGCGCGCCACCAGCGGTCGAGGCGCGCCGGCTCAGGGGAGGCGCTCGACGGCGGCCGCGAGGAAGTCGTCGAACGACTGAGCGAGCGTGTGCTGGGTGATGTCCGTACGGCCGGCGTCGCGCCAGCGCCAGGCCTCGACCAGTCCCGATCCCACGACGTCGACGAGATCGAACCACGCGAGGTCGTCGAGCGGTCCGTAGCGGCGAGAGAAGTCGTCGGCGATCTCGAGCCCGAACAGCAACGTGAGGTTGAGCCGGCAGTGGGCGACGTCGGCCGCGGCCGGCCCGATGCAGGTGTGGGTCCAATCGACGACGCCGGAAACGCGGCCGTGATGCCACAGCACGTTGCCCGGATGGAAGTCGCGGTGGCACAGGACGCGGCCGTGGGCCGGAATGGTGCGGCGGGCAATCTCGAGCGCGTGCGCCCACACGTCGGTCCCGCACCACCGGGGCGGGAGCTCGGTGAGGTCGTCGAGGCGCCACGGTCTGTAGTCGCCGAGCGCACCCGGCGGCACCGGCAATGCGTGCACGGAGTGCAGCGTCGTCGCCAATCCGTCGAGAAACGCGTCGACGTCGTCGGGCGCCAGGACGTAGCGACCGCGCAGCCGGGTCATCAGCAGCGACGGCGCGCCGGCGCGCGCACCGGTGGGATCGGCCGCGACGAGGCTGGGCGTGTCGAGCGCGGGCAGGTCAAGGGCGGATAGGGACGCGAGCAGCGTGAGCGTGGCCGCCTCGTTCTCGACCACGCCCGGATCGGGCGGGATGTCGGTGCGCACCCAGCGTCGCAGCACCAGCTCGTAGCGGTTGCCTTCGGCGTCGTCGACGTCGACCGCGTGGACTGCCGCGGCCCACGCGTTCGGGAGGCGTCGCACGGCCGTCACCCTGGCGCCGGGCCCGAACGGTTCTGCAACCCATTCGAACGCCGACCTCGGTGGAATGCGTCGAAGCTCGGCAGGGATATCCATCCGACGGGAACCTTTTGGGTAAAACGGTGGTTCGAACGACCGTATCTGCAGAAGACGCCGAAGAAGAGGTGCATTGATGTTCCTGCGTCGCGACAAGGCCAACCTGCCCACCGCCGACGAGGCGTTGCCCGGCCGTCCCCGACGTCCGTTCGCGGTTCCCGAGCGCCACTTCGTGCTCGGTACGCCGCTCGAGCCGCCGTTCCCCGAAGGTCTCGAACACGTGGTGTTCGGCATGGGCTGCTTCTGGGGCGCCGAGCGGAAGTTCTGGACAGCTCCCGGGGTGTACACGACTGCGGTCGGCTACGCGGGCGGGATCACCCCGAACCCGACGTACGAAGAGGTTTGCTCGGGTCGCACCGGTCACACCGAGGCGGTACTCGTCGTGTTCGATCCGAAGGTCACGTCGATCGACGAGATGCTCCGGGTGTTCTGGGAGAACCACGACCCGACGCAAGGCATGCGCCAGGGCAACGACGTCGGAACCCAGTATCGCTCGAGCATCTACACCTCCGACGCGGCCCAGGCGCGCGCAGTCGAGGCGTCGCGCGCGATGTTCGAGGAGCGGCTGCATGCGGCGAATTTCGGCGACATCACTACCGAGATCGCGCCCGCGTCGACCTTCTATTACGCCGAGGACTACCACCAGCAGTACCTCGCGAAGAACCCGAGCGGGTACTGCGGGCTCGGTGGCACGGGCGTGAGCTGTCCGATCGGCGTCGCGCGCGCCGAGTAGCCGGGCCAAATCGCAGGCATGCACCCTCCCGAAGAAGAAGAGCTCGATCCGTACGTCGACTTCACTCGCGAGGAGTGGAGTCGGCTGCGCGCGTCGACGCCGTTGTCGTTGACCGAGGACGACCTGGCCGCGCTGCGCGGCCTCGGTGAGCCAATGCCGATGCGCGAAGTCGAAGAGGTGTACCTGCCGCTGTCGCGGCTCTTGAACCTGCGCGTCGCGGCGACTCGCGAGCTCCACTCGGTCACCGAGACGTTCCTCGGTCATCTACACGCCGGCGCGCCGTACGTGATCGGAATCGCCGGGAGTGTCGCCGTGGGCAAGAGCACCATCGCCCGCATGCTCCAAGCCCTGCTGGGGCGCTGGCCCGATCACCCGCGCGTCGACCTCGTGACGACCGACGGGTTCTTGTTCTCGAACAACGAGCTCGAAGCGCGCGGGCTCATGGCCCGCAAAGGCTTTCCCGAGAGCTACGACGTGCGCGCGCTGATGCGATTCCTCGCCGAGCTGAAAGCCGGTTCCCCGAAGGTGCGCGCGCCGCGGTACTCGCATCTCACTTACGACATCGTCGACGACGAGGAGATCGTGCTGGCGGCGCCGGACGTCGTGATCGTCGAAGGTGTCAACGTCTTGCAGACGCCGTCGCGCCGCGGCCGAGCCGAGGCGAGCGTGGTCGTTTCCGACTTCTTCGACTTCTCGATCTACGTCGAGGCGGCCGAAGCGGATCTCGAGCGCTGGTACGTCGACCGCCTGCTCCTGCTGCGCGAGACGTCGTTGCACGACCCGCGCTCCTACTTCAACTTCCTCACCCAATACGCCGAGGATGCGACGCGCGAGTTCGCCGAGTCGGTATGGAACCAGGTCAACCTCGTGAACCTGCGCGAGAACATCGCGCCGACACGCGGCCGTGCGCATCTCGTGCTCGAAAAGGACCGCGAGCATGCGATCCGTCGCGTCCGGCTGCGAAAGCTCTAGCTGCTCGAGTCGAGTGTCGTGTCGGTACGCACGCCGCGGAACCCGAACCACGCGAGCTCCGAGATCCACTGTGCGAGCTGATCACCGTCGACGACGGCGTCGGGGTCTCGGAGGGCCCGGCGCCCGACCGACTCGGCCATACCGACGATCGCGTTCGCGAGCATCTGTCGTTGCTCGTCGGGCGCGGGGATCTCGATCAGCGTGGCGATCGTCTCCGCGGCGGCGTCGAGGATCTCCTCGACGATGCGCGCGAACTCGGGATCGGACCGCAGTGACGTACCGAGGAGGAACAAGAACGCCGACCGATCGCCGACCGCGAACCGGAAATACGCTCGGAAGCCGAGCTCGACGCGTTCGCGCAGCGAGCCCGCGCGCGCAGTGGCCTCGGCGAGCGTGCTGAGCAATTGGCGCCCGGTCTCTTCGAGCAGCTCGACGTACAGCGCGCGTTTGCTCGGGAAGTGCTGGTAGAGGACCGGCTTCGTGACCCCCGCGGCTTCTGCGATCTCGTCCATCGACGTCGCGTGGAATCCCTGTTGCGCGAATCGCTCGCGCGCCACCTCGAAGAGCTGTTGACGACGCTGGTCGGCCGGCATCCGTAGGGATTGCCGGGACGAGAGGTCTCCGGGTTCAGACACTCGACTTCAACGGCATCACGTAGCGGTCGACATGATCGAAGTTCCGCGCCCGGAGCCCGTCGAGTGCGGCGGCTTCGTCCGCGGTGAGCGGGACTTCGGACGCGTGCGCGTACTCGCGCACCTCGTCGACCGACAGCACGGTCGGGAGCACGCACGCGAAGGCGGGGTTCGCGAGGATGCCCGCGATCGCGGCTTGACCGATCGTACGACCGGATTCAGCGGACCAGAGGAACGCGAGTGTCTCTGCTTTCTCGAAATTGTCGAGCATGTTGTCGCGGTTGCGATGCGCGCGGTGATCGCCTTGCGGGAACACGGTGTCGACCGTGATCTTGCCCGAGAGCGTGTCGGATGCGTGCGGCACGCGGGCGATGAGGGAGACGTCGCCGTTGCGTACCCGGTCGCGCCCCGCGAAACTGAGCCCGGGCTCCTGCTCGAGCACGTTGAAGACGGTCTGCAGCGTCGCGATCGGCCGATCGTCGATCGAGATATTGCCTTCCTCGACCCAGCCGATGGCCGGCCCGAGCGCGACCCCGAGCGCGCGAACCTTCCCTGCCTCGCGCAGCTCGACCAGCGCCTCCCACAGCGCATCGTCGACGATGGGCTCGATGCGCGGGTTGTGGAGTTGCAGGAGATCGATGTGGTCAGTACCGAGTCGCGTCAACGACGCGTCGACCTGCTGACGTACCGAGCTGGGTCGCCAGTCGTGCGGCCGCTCCGATTGTCCGGGGTGCTTGCGCTCCGCGGCGATGTCGTAGCCGACCTTCGTCGTGAGCACGATCTCGTCGCGACGGGAGAGGTAATCGCGCAGGATCGTCTCACCCGCGCCGTCGGCGCCGTAGACCGGTGCGGTGTCGAAGAAGTTGATGCCGGCGTCGAGCGCGGCCGTGATCATGTCGTGCGGGTCGTCGGTCCGGCCCCACCAATCGGTGACGAGCGTCCACGTACCGAAGCCCACCTCGGAGACGACGAGGTCGGTGTGGCCCAAGCGGCGACGGCGCATACCCGGAGGCTACGTCGCGCTCCCTCGAGCCGTCTCACCGGGGTTCTCAGACACCTCGCTCGCGGTCGTCCCGCGCCGCGGCACGTACGCCGTAGGCCAGAACGATCGGGATCGGGAGCACGATGCACGACACCGCAAGGCCCGCGATCGACAATCCGACCGTCCACGTCGGGAACGCGGTCGCGGCACCGATGATGAAGGCGACGATCGCGACGCCGAGCGCGAGATAGCCGACGCGTTTGCCGAGCGCGGCGAAGCGCGCGATGCGTCCTCGGCGGGCGACGACGGGGTCTTCGGCTACCACGCGATCCATCCGTGCGAGGCGAACGTCTCGTCGATCGCGCCGGGCAGATCGGCGAGCGAAAATGACACTCGGGCGCGGTTGACGTTCGCGTCGAAGAAGCGCTCGCGCACCGCGGGTTGCTCGGCCAGGAACTTCGCGACCGTTTCGGGCTGCTGGGTCGAGAAGACGCGAACCCCGGCCGCGACGATCTCGGCGAGCACCGGGTAGGGGTACGCGGCGCACGCACGACGGTGCGCGATCGACTCGACGACGGGATTGCCGAAACCCTCCCAGGTTGAGGGGAACACGACGAGGTCTGAAGCCGCGTACCCGTCGCCGGCGGTCGGCGCGCGACCGATCGTGATCGGAATCCGCGCCCGCTCGACGATGCGTTCGAGGACGGGCTTGTAGCCGTCCTCGGCGGGGCCGGAGATCCAGAGGCGAAGCGCGAGTCCGGGCGCGAAACCCTGCAGTTGGTGCGCGAAGCGGAGCGCCCCCGGCACATTCTTGCGCTCGATTGCCCGCGCCGGTTGGAACAGCACGAAGTCGTCGTCGCCGAAGCTGAAACGGGCGCGCGTCGCGGCGCGGTCGTGGGGCCGCGGATCGAGATCGAAGTAGTTGTGGATCGTGGCCGCGTCGGCATAGCCCCGGGCGTGCAACTCCCGCCGGCTTCGCAGATTGACCGTCGCGTGGAGCGCGCCGTCGACGCGCGGAGGGAATTCGGCCTCCAGGTGCGTGAAGCGGGGTCGCTGCCACGCCAGATCGTGATGACGAAAGCAGATCCTTCCGCGGTGCTCGCGCGCGACTCGTGCGACGGCGCGGGCGGCGTCGACGTTGAGCGGGAGCGAGCAGATGTTGTCGACGACCACGAGGTCGGCATGGCCCAAGGCCCGGCGCAGGACAGCGGCGTCGACCGGGTCCGCGTCGCCTGCACCGGCGTTGATCGGGTCGATCGCGAGGCTGGGGATGACGATGTCGTCGTGCTCGCCGGCACCCTCGATCGTGCCGGCGACCCGCCGGGTCTCGAAGCCGAGCTCACGTAGCGCCCATGCCCACTTGCGGGCTTCGACCGCTACGCCGTCGTCGCCGCCGAGCCGGAACGAGACGGTGACCGCCTGCGGCGCCATGGCGGCGACGATACGACGGATTACGGCACGGCGACGTACGCGAGGCGGCGGTTCGTCGCGTCGAGCACGGCGCGGGCAACGGCGTCGGCCTCCTGTTGCGGCCGCACGATCGCCGAGCCCGACACGAGCTGCTCGGCCGGCGGGATCACGTAGACCACGGTGACGACGGCGACGTCGTGCGCGCCGATCCGGATGACTTGCGCGTGATCGATGTCGACGCACTCGGCGGCCGCTTCGAGCTGTCGCAGCGCGTCGACAGTTGCCAGCGCGACGAGCCGGTGGCGTGCGGTCGTCGCGATCGAACCCTCCGCGAAGCCGACGGCCTCTTCGTCGTCGAGCGCGAGCGTGACGCGCACCAACGACCGCATACCGCTCGCCTCGGCCGTGATCGCGACGATCGACGGACGCGGCCGGAGGGTCGAGGTGTCCTCGAGGACGTTGCCTCCGAGCTGCACTACCGAGATCACGCGACGATCGAGCTCGAGGCCGAAGGAGGCGAGCGCGATCGATTGGACGTCGCGCACGATCTGCTTCGGGTGCTTGCCGGGATGTGCGACGACGTGCACTTCGGAGACGCGACCGTCGCTCTCGGCAACGAGTCGAACGATCGACACGTCGGGAAGCCGACAGATCTCTCGTTCGACCTCCGTCAAGTCCAATTCGTCCATGTGTGGTTCTTTCCCTTCGGCCGCGCCGCGACACTACGTCTTGGCCCGGGCGCGTTGGGTGACCTTCGCGCCGGGCGCGCGATCTCGGACGACGCGTCGATCAGGAAGCGGGGCGTTCGATCAACTCGAGGACCTCGTCGTCGGGTCCACGAAAACAAACGAAACGCAGGCTCGGCAGGTTCGGACCCATCGCCATCGTCACCGGTGCCGAGATGGTGTCGACGCGAGCGGCCGCGAGCTCGGCAACGGCTGCGTCGAGATCCGCGACCAGAAAGGCGGCGCGCCACATTCCGAGCGTGTTCGCATCGCGCGGGCCGGTCTCGACGCAACGCGGCGTTCGGAATCCGGCGAGCATGACCAGCACGTCACCGCCGCCCGGTGCGGCCAGCACGACCTCGTCCATCGCGACCGGGCCGTCGATGCGCAGGTGAGAGCCGTCGTGATTGTCACTCGGGTACCGCGCGGCCTCACGGAACCCGAGCGAACGATAAAACGCGCGAGAGCGGTCGAGGTCGGCGCAGGTGATCGCCACGAACGACACCGCCGACGGTCCGCCTTCGATCAGCTCGATCGCCGTCCCGTCCGGGTCGCTCACCAGCACCAGGCGGACCTCGCCGCCGTCCGCGAGCGCGTGGCTGAACGGTGCGCTCCACGCGCGCCCGCCGAGCGTGCCGGCCCGGGCCAGCGCGGCGTCGAGATCGGGGACGCGCAGCCCGAGCCGCTGGAACCCGGTGTCGAGCAATCGAGCGGGCGGCGAGCCCGCGGGAGCCGGTTCCTGCCATTCGAGGAGATCGATCGCACCGCCGTCGTAGCCGCGCGGACCGAGCAGGATCGACGCGTCCCAGCGCGCGCGAGCGAGTCCGAACGCCGCCCCGGCTTGCGTCTCGGCGGGTGCAGTTCGCGCGCCGATCTCGAGCCCGAGGCCTTCGGTGTAGAAGCGCCGGGACTGCTGGAGATCCGAGCAGTTCACGTTCACGTGAAAGAGCCGGGCGTCGCCCAACGACATGGGCGACACGGTATCTGCGCGTCGCCCTCCGGCCCGTCGAGCTCAGGGCTGGAGAACGGAACGGATCTCGTTGACGGGGTACGTGCGCGTCGACGTGATCGTCGCGCGCCCGAGGTCGAGGGCGGGCAGGGCGGCCGGGAGACCGGGCCCCGTGATCGTCGCGGTGCCGACCCAGACCGCACTGATGGCGATCGTGTGCATTCCCTTGGTCTCGAACGTGTAGTGCCCGGTGCCGGCGTTCGTCGGCGGCCCGCCGTCGACGCTGATCTCGTAGTGGTCGAGCGTCGCCGTACCCGTGATCGTGAAGCCGCGAATCGTCGCGGCGATGGTCACGGTCGTCGGTCCGTCGGCCGAGATGCGGGTGTCGAGACCGGTGATCCCGCGGGTGGCGGGATCGAGCGTGACGGTCGGCGCCGGTACCCCCGCGCGGTTCCACGCCTCCCCGAAGGTCGGAACCGCGGGAACGGGCGGCTCGGGCGGTCGGTGCGTCGGATCGCCGTTCGCGAACGCGACGCACTCGAAGCGGTCGTCGACGATCCTCCCGGTCGGGTCGCGTCCGACGAGGTGGTACAGGAACCCGAACATCGGTTGCTGCGCGGTGCTGCCGGGAAGCACGCACAGCCCGTCGAGGCTGCCGGTGCGGGCCGGAGTGGTGTCGACCGAGTACGACACGAGGTACCTCACCAGCGGCCGCGACGCGCCCTCACCCGGATGCCCGGGCGTACCCGATCCGGGTGCGGCGACGGCGATGTCGACCGAGACGTGGCCCCGGTGGTCTACGGCGCCGCCGCCCACCGTCGTCGCGCCCGCGCTTGCGGCCCCGGCGAGAACCGCAAGCGCGACTGCGACCACGACGATTCTCATAGGTGCCTCACAGGTGCACGTCGACGGGATGCTCGATCTCGATGTCGGCGAGATACCAATGGCCACCGGCGAGGACGACGAGATCCAAGTAGGTGGTGGGTCCGCTGAAGCGCGCCTCGCTCGTGACGTGCCCCGAGGGGTCGACGACCTGATGGGCGGAGATGCTCTCGACGACGCGCGCCGAGAACGCGTCGGGTGTCGCGCTCACGATCGTGTACTCGCTGGGGCCGTTGAGGCGCTCGACCTCGCGCCGGTTGTTGTCTCTCAGGTTCGTGACGTCGCGCAGGTAATCATCTAGCAGCCGCGTCCCGGGGGCGACGGTCGTCAGGGCGAGGGAAGGATCGGGGCGATGGGCGGCCATCCAGTTGCCGTAGCTCTCGAGCGACTTCAGGATCGCGACATGATCCGTGCCGGTGTTGACGAGCCGCGGGGGCGGGACGGAATCGTCAAAGCTGAAGTCGGGCCGCGTCGAGGTCGCCGTTGAGGTCGCGCTCGAGCTCGTGGTCGATCGCGGGGGCGGGCTCGTCGCCGAGGACGCAGTGCGGGGCGCGGCGGTCGAGATGCTGCTAGTCGAAACGCTGCTGGTTTTCGGCTTCCGTGGAGTAGTCGTGCGCTCCGAGGCACTGCACGCGCTCAGGGTGACGATGCCCGCGACGAGAACGCTGTTTACCCGCTTCCCCACGCGGCGCACGTTAGGCACCACCGATGCATACGCAGCAATCGGAAGTTCGAATCGGAAGTTCGCGGCGAGCGCGACGAAGCTTCCGTTATGTCCGGATTTTCTCTGGTCCGGGCTTGCGCAAAGGCCGCACCAGGGCGAGAATTGGTCGAAGGACCGGTACTTTGCCAGAAGGCCTCGGCCGGACCGCGTGGGGCTGTTGTTACTCGTGTGACCTATGCGGGTGATCGTGGCCGGTGGCGACGGGAGTTGCGTCTAGGCACAAGACGACTTGGGAGATAGACGGCAAGGCCTCGGGCCGGGCATCTACTTCACGTCAACAGATGTGTTCCTCAGCGGAGCGGATTCGCCCTGTCGTTCCTAGCGGATGCGACGGAGGTTGTGACGCGAGGGGGAATTCCTGTGAAGAAGATTGCTGTCCGTGTCGCTACCGTTACCGGTGGGCTTGTTGCTGTTCTGCTTGCCGGTGGCGCTTGGGTGCGAGGTTAACCGCTCTGCCCGCGGCCTTGCCGCCTGTCTCCAGATCCGTCCTTGATTGCCGACAAATAGAGAAGATGTCCCCGTTTCCCCGACAGCTCCGGTGGTTCACCGTCACGGTCTTCGCGGTCGCGGTCGGTGCCGAGGTGTTTTTGGCGCGCCAGGAAGGACTGCCGTCTGCCGGCGCCCTCGCGGTGCTCGCAGCATTGGTGCTGCTTTCGGCGCAAATGCTCGTCAGATTGCGCGACGGTGTTCTCCTTTCTCCGGGCCTCGGGGTCGGTATGGCCGCGATCGTCGTCTTCCGGCCCGAGCACTCGCTCCTCGGAGCGATGCTCGTGTGTTCTCTCGTGGCCGTGCGCCCCAGCTATTTCTCCAGGGCGTCGTGGGGTTGGCTGCCGTTCAACGCCGGTGTCTCGGCACTCGCATTCCTCGCGGCCGCGTTCGTCTACGGAATCCTTCCGGCCGCGACTACCGGATCCGCCCTGTTCTTCGTGCTCATGGCAATTCCGGCTGCGCTTGCATACATGATCGTGGCGTGGGCATTGCTCCTGCTCTCGTATATCGTCGAAGGCGCGAGTTCCTGGCGCGACGTGCTCGGTGGGTTGCTGCCCTCCGGAGCAGAGGTTCTTCCGTTCGCGATCTTGGGCTTTCTCCTCGGCCGGCTGTATCTCTCGCTCGGGCCGGCGGTGATGCTGCTGATCATCGTGCCGATCCTCATCGCACGCGAGATGTTCGCGTCGTACATGCGGGTGAAGGAATCGCACGACGAAACCGTCGGGATGCTCATCCGCGCCCTAGAGGCCAAGGATCGGTACACCTCGGGACACTCGGAACGAGTGGCCGACTACGCCCGCTACATCGGCGAGGAGCTGAGCTTCATGCCCGCGCGGCTCGAGCGCCTTCGGTTTGCGGCGCTCATGCACGACATCGGGAAGCTCGTGGTGCCGAACCAGCTCCTCAACAAGCCGGGGCGGCTGACCCCGGAGGAGTTCGCGCAGGTCCGAGTCCACGAGCAGGTCAGCGTGCAGATGCTGAGCCACATCGACTTCCTGCGCCCGATCGCCGCCGCGTCGCACAGCGACAACACCCGCTTCGACCCCGACGACCTCGACCATCCCATCGAGCCGTACATCGTGATGATTGCCGACGCGTACGACGCCATGACCTCCACCCGCGCCTACCGCAAGGCGCTGACCCAGGATGTCGCCTTCAGTGAGCTTCGCGACAAAGCGGGAATCCAGTTCCACCCGGCCTGTGTCGAGGCGCTCATCCAGGCCGTCGAGCGGCGAGGCGAGAAGCACGGCGCCGGGTACGAGGGCCACGCCGAGTTCGACAACGCCCCGGTCGCCGGCCTCGGGAGCGCCGGTCTCGGCGATCTGCTCGAGAACGAGGCTCCCCAGAAGTCGCCGTCGTCCTGACCGGGCAAAACGCACCACCCAGAGCATCCGGCTGTCTACGATCAGACGGATCCGCCCTTTTCCGCCGGCCGAAGGCTGCCGAGTAACAAGGTGATGCGACTCGACATACCTCGAGACTCGGACGGGACGCGGTGACTCGACGCCGCCGGATCGCGTTCGTATGTGTGCTCGGCCTCGTCGCCGGCGGTGTCGCGCACGTCGCCGACCCGGCCGGTCACGCCGACGTGCTCACGTTCCTCGCGGCCGGGCTCGTGCTCGGCGAGCTCTTGGCGCTGCGGCTCGAGGAAGACAGTGCCCTTCCTCTCTCGTACGCGGTGCTCGTCGTGTTGGCATCGTCGTTCACTCTGCGCGAGTACGCGGTCGCCGTGCTCGGCGCGCAGCTCGTGTCGATCCTGTTGCGCACGACCGACCGGAACCGAACCTGGCGGCTCGCGATCTTCGTCGAACGCATCGCGGTCGCGGCGGCTACCTATGCCGCGTACCAAGGCGCGTGGCACCTCCTCGGCCGGCGCGAGCAGGTCGCACCGGTGCTCGGCGCACTTGCCGCAGCCGCGGGCGCGCAGCTGCTGGTCGACGTGAGCGTGAGCAGCCTGTTCCGCCTCGGCGCGTCGTTCGCGGCCCGGGGCCGGCTGGCCTGGTTGGCGATCGCCTCGTCGGGCATGTTGATGGCGATCGGCTACCGGGGCGTCAACGGTCACGGACGCGTCGGTATCTGGGGACCGTTGCTCTTCTCCACACCGCTGCTCGCCGCCTGGTACGCGTTCGAACGGCTCGACGAGGCCACCCGCTCGTACCGTCAGACGATCGAAGCGCTGGCGATGGCACCCGAGCTCGGTGGACTCGTACCGTCCGGTCACTCCGAGCGGGTCGCGACGTTGGCAACCGCCATGGGCGAGCAGCTCGGTTTGTCGGCCCCCGACGTGCGCGATCTCGAGATGGCAGCGCTTCTGCACCATCTCGGGCAGGTCACGCTGGACCTCCCCGTCGACGCGCGCGGCGCCGACCCCTCCGAAGTGTCGACTGTGACCGGCGCGATGTTGCGTGAGATCCGCCCGCTGGTGGCTGCGGGCGAGATCATCGCGGGTGACGTCGACGACCCGAAGCGCCGGCTCGCCGTTCAGGCGCTGCGCCTCGCGAGCGAGTTCGACGATCTGACCGTCCGCGACCAGGTTCCCAAGGATCTTGCGGTCGAATCGCTGCGCTCCGCGCCCTCCTACGTCTACGAGGAGCGGGTCGTCGTCGCGCTGGAACGGGTCCTGCGCGACCGGATCAGCGCCGGTTCGTGACCGAGCGTTCGTCAACGCGGCCGGCCTGCGTCGGCCCGCCGAAACGACTCGCCGGGACGAGGACGTCCTCGTGTAACGCCCGCTCGGGCCGGCTGAGCTCGACGCCGTTCGGCGCGCTCGGAATGTTCGGCGGGCTCGAATCGGTCGAGCCCGGGATGCTGCGGGCGCCGCGGGGTTTCAGCTTGCGGCTCGCGTGATACGCGACGTCGCAGAGGCCGACGACCAAGATGAGGTCGCCGAAGCTCATGACCAAGTCGAACGGGCCCTTCACGATGATGATGTCGGACAGGAAATGGAGCTTGTCGTCGGGTTGCGTCGGATGATGCTTGACGGTGGCCTGCGCCCACGGCTTGTCGCGCCACTCGGGCGGGAACTTCACCGGCATTCCCTGGTTCAGGGTGATGACGAGCGCGTTGCACGCGATCCCGATAAGGACGATGCCCATCCCGCGTAACACGAGATTGCGGGCCGCGAACGCCAAGATGAGAACGTACGAGGCGACGAGGAGCCCGAAGCCCCAATCGTGCCAGTGAGCTCTCGGGATGGTCACGTACTCGAGGGTGATCTGGATCGCGAGCCCGGCGAAGAGCAGCGATCGGAAGCGCCAGCTCACGTCGAGGAGCCGGGTATACGAGCCCCTCGTGACGGCCGGGATCAGGGGCGCCACGATGATGACGATCACGTATACGAGCACGAGCGGAATGTTACGCGAATACGATCCCGAATTGATGTCTCACGAAGTGCTCTACGAGAACGCCGCGGGCGTGGCGCGTGTGACGATCAATCGTCCGGAGCGTCGCAACGCGATGTCGTTCGAAGTCATGCACGGTTTGCGCCACGCGATCGCGCGCGCCCGCGATGACGACGTACGCGTCGTCGTGCTCACCGGCGCCGGCGACAAGGCGTTCTGTGCCGGGGCCGATCTCGGCGGCGGCGGGATTGCCGATGGCGCGGCGTCGGCGCACGATGGGCGCGGCTTGCTCGCCGACCTGTTCCGCGACATGTGGAGACTCGGCAAACCGGTGATCGCGAGGGTGCGCGGCTATGCGCTCGCCGGCGGCTTCGGACTCGCGTGCGCGTGCGACATGATCGTGGCGTCCGATGACGCGGTGTTCGGTACTCCCGAGATCAACGTCGGGTTGTGGCCGTACATGATCACCGTCCCGTTGCTGCGATCCATGCCGCCGAAGACGGCACTCGACCTGATGATGACCGGCCGGCGCGTCACGGCCGAGGAGGGCGCGCGCATCGGTTTCGTGCAACGGGTGGTGCCGGTCGCCGAGCTCGACGCCGCAGTCGACACGCTCGCGACCGAGCTCGCCTCGAAGTCGCCGATCATCATGCGCTGGGGAAGAGACGCGTTCTACCGCGTGCTCGAGATGGATGCCGACGCGGCGCTCGCGTACTTGCAGAGCATGTTGTCGGTCACTTCGCAGACCGAGGACACGGCCGAAGGGGTCGCCGCGTTCGCGGAGAAGCGCGCGCCCCAATGGAAGGGACGCTGACGATGGCCGACCCGCGCCACGATTGGGGGCCGCTCGTCGGCGACCTCGCCGCGCGCAAGGCTCATGCGCTCGAGATGGGGGGTGAGAAGCTCGTCGAGCGTCAACGTTCGCTCGGCAAGCTGACCGTGCGCGAACGTCTCGACCTGCTCGTCGATCCCGGCAGCTGGGTCGAATACGGCTTGCTCGCCGATCACATGGATGCGGGTCTCGGCGACCGGTTCCTCGCGGCCGACGGCGCGGTTACGGGCGTCGGCGACATCGACGGCCGGCCCGTCGCGGTCGCGGCGTACGACTTCACCGTCATGGCGGGATCGATGGGTGCCGTCGGGGAGAGCAAGATCGCCCGCATGCGCGCGCACGCCCTGCGCCAACGCATCCCGTTCGTCTGGCTCCTCGACTCGGCCGGGGCGCGTATCCAGTCGACGAGCGGCTCGAGTTTCGCAGGCGCGGGCGCACTCTTTCGCGAGCAGGTGGCGATGAGCGGCGTCGTGCCCATGGTGGCCGCCATGCTCGGGCACTGCGCGGCGGGCACCGCGTACATCCCCGGACTGGCCGACTTCGTGCCGATGGTGAAGGGAACGTCGTCCATGGCGCTCGGGGGCCGGCATCTCGTGAAGGCCGCGGTCGGCGAGGACGTGACCGAGGAGGAGATGGGTGGCTCGGCCGTGCACACCAAGGTGTCCGGTGTCGCCGACCTCGAGGTGGCCGACGACGAGGAGTGCCTCCGCGTGGTGCGCGACTACCTGTCGTTCTTTCCGCAGCACAATCGCGATCGTTCCCCCGTACGCGCCACGACCGATCCCGTCGACCGCCGGTCGGAGGAGCTCTACGAGCTGGTGCCGACCGCGCCGCGCCGCGCCTACGACGTCCGCAAGGTCGTGCACGCGATCGTCGACGACGGTTACGTCTTCTGGATGAAGCCCGAATGGGCGAAGAACCTCGCGACCGGTTTGGCGCGCGTCGGCGGTCAACCGATCGGTGTCGTCGCGAACCAGCCGATGGTCCTCGGCGGCGCGCTCGACGTGAACGCGGCCGACAAGGCCGCGCGATTCGTCTGGTTGTGCGACGCGTTCAACATCCCCCTCGTGTTCCTGCACGACGTGCCGGGCTTCATCGTCGGTTCAGCGGTAGAGAAGCAGGGCATCATCCGCCACGGTGCCAAGATGCTCTTCGCGGTGAGCGAGGCGACGGTGCCGAAGATCTCGGTGGTGCTACGCAAGAGCTACGGAGCCGGCTACTTCGTCATGAACGGGTTGGCGTACGAAGCCGACTACATCGTGGCGTGGCCGACGGCCGAGATCGCGGTGATGGGGCCCGACGGTGCGGTGAACATCATCCACCGCCGGCAACTCGAGGCGATCGAAGACGACGAGGAACGCGCGGCGAAGCGCATGGAGCTGGCCGAAGAGATCCGTGCGAACATCGATCCGTACATCGCAGCCGGCCACGCGCAGCTCGACGACGTGATCGATCCCGCCGACACCCGTGCCGCGATCGCCCGGGGCTTGCGCATCACGGCCGACAAGCAGGTCGACCGTCCGTGGCGCAAGCACGGCGTTCTCCCCGTGTGAGTCCGTCGCGTCCGACGATCCGGCGCGCGACTCGCGCCGACGTGGACGACCTGTTGGAGCTCTGGGTGCGTGCCCATGCACACCCGAGCACAACCGACACGCCGCACGGGGTCGAGCTCGTCGTCGACGCGTCGCACGCGGCAGTCTTCGTCGCGGTCGCCGACGACGGGGCCCTCGTAGGCTCGCTCATCGCAACGTTCGACGGATGGCGAGGAAACTTCTACCGGATGGCAGTCGACCCGGACGAACGGCGCCTCGGGATCGCGCGCGGGTTGGTGGCCGCCGCCGAGGACTGGTTGCGCGCCGCCGGTGCCCAGAGATTGAGTGCGTTGGTCGAGGGCGACGGCGAGATCGCGCAACGATTCTGGGAGGCTGTGGGGTTCGAGCACTACGAAGGCATGCGCAGATACAGCAAGAACCTCTGACGCCGCATACGATCCTCGTTCATGGCCGAGATCCACGCGGAGATCACCGCGAACGTGTGGCAAGTCGTCGTCGAAGTGGGCCAGATGGTCGCAGAGGGCGACGAGATCTGCATCCTCGAGTCGATGAAGATGGAGATCCCCGTGATCACGGAGGTTCCGGGAGTCGTGCGCGAGCTCGACGTCGAGCCCGGCCAGACGGTGCAGGAAGGCGATCGCATCGCCTTGATCGACGAGTCCTGAGCGCAGAGATCGCGGCGTGATCCACTTCGAGGAGCGGGGGCACGTCGGTGTCGCGACGATCGATCGTCAGGAACGCCGCAACGCCCTGAACCGCGAGTTGTGCGCGCAGCTGCGCGGTCATCTGGAGCGGTCCGGTGAGCTGCGCGCGATCGTGATCACCGGAGCCGGATCGGCGTTCTGCTCGGGTGCCGACCTCGTGACCCGATTCGAGGTCGATGCCGACGCGACCACCGACACCTTCCGCCCGGCCTTCGAGGAGATGCTCGATGCGATCGTTGCTCATCCGGCGCCCGTGCTGGCCGCGATCAACGGTCCGGCGATCGGCGCCGGGATGCAGCTCGCGGTCGCGTGCGACATTCGAGTCGCCGTGCCCGGTGCGCGCCTCGCTATTCCGGGCGGCAAGCTCGGCATTCACCTGAGTGCCCGCAACATCTGGCGGCTCGTGCAGCTCGTCGGACAAGGCGCGGCCCGCGACTTCCTGCTCGCGGGGCATCACGCCGACGGCGAAGAGGCGCAGCACCTGGGACTGGTGCAGTACGTCGCGCCGGATGCCTTGGTAGCGGCACTCGCGCGCGCGGAAGAGATCGCGGCGTCGGCGCCGCTGACCGTGCGTGGTCACAAGCGGGCCCTCAATCTGATCGCCGATGCTCTCTGGCTCGGTGAGGACGCGCGGGCGGAGATTGCCGCACTCGAAGCAGGCGCGTTCGCGAGCAACGATCTGCGAGAAGGGATGGCTGCGTTCGCCGAGAAGCGCACCCCCGACTTCCACGGGAACTAGGCCGAGAGGAGCGCGCGCCAATGGTTGACGATCTCGAAGACCCCCGCCGGCAGGAGCCGCCCTTCGTGCTCGACGAGCGAGACATGCTCGACGCCTGGCTCGAATATCACCGCGTCACGCTGTTGCTGAAGTGCGAGGGGCTCGACGACGCGGCCCGCAAGAGCCGACCGGTGACCACCTCCAAGCTGTCGCTGCATGGTCTGGTGCGGCACATGGCCGAGGTCGAGCGGAACTGGTTCCGGCGGGTGCTGCTCCGCGAGGCTGATGCCCCACCCATCTGGTTCGACCCGGCGATCGAGGACAGTGAGCTCGTCCCACTCGACGACGCCGATTGGGAAGCCGATCTTGCCGCATGGCATGCCGAATGCGATGCCAGTCGGCGGGCGGCGGCGGCGCACCAGCTCGACGGCACCGGCGTGCGGCGGGGCGAGCCGTGCACGCTGCGCTGGATCTACGTGCACATGATCGAGGAGTACGCACGCCACAACGGGCACGCCGACATCATCCGCGAGCTCACGGACGGAAGCGTCGGCTGGTAAAGACCTGCGAATGGACGAGCGTCTCGCGGCAAACCTCGAGAACTGGAACGACCGGACTGCGATTCATCTCGGATCGGCGTTCTACGACGTCGACGGCTGGTTGCGCGACGGGCGAGGTCCGAGACCGCGAGAGGTCGAGATGTTGGGAGACCTTGCCGGGTTGCGCCTCTTGCATCTGCAGTGTCACTTCGGTCTCGACACGCTCGCGTGGGCACGCGCCGGCGCGCACGTCACCGGACTCGACTTCTCGCCGGCCGCGATCGGCGCGGCCCGAGAGATCGCGCGCCGCGCCGGTCTCTCCCACCGGTCCGAGTTCGTGTGCTCCGACGTCTACGACGCGACGACGGCACTCGACCACGCGACGTTCGACGTCGTCTACGTCAGTCTCGGTGCGCTGTGCTGGCTCCCGAGCGTCGATCGTTGGGCTGAGCAGGTCGCGGCGCTCGTCGCACCCGCGGGACGGTTCTACATTCACGACACGCACCCGCTCGCCTGGTCACTGGACGACAGCGGGCTCGTCGTCAAGCACGCCTACTTCGAGGAAGCCGAGCCATTCGTCGACGACTCCGACGAGACGTACACCGATGCCGACCGACCTCTCGTGCACCGCCGTAGCTACGAATGGAATCACGGGATCGGCGAGATTGTCACGGCCCTGATCCGTCACGGTCTCCGGCTGGACCGATTGGTGGAGCACGACTGGACCGCCTGGCAGCACTTCCCGTGGCTGGTGCGCAATGCCGACAGGACACGGACCGCGCCGCCGGGGATGCCGCGCATCCCGCTGACCTTCAGCCTGCTCGCCTCCCGCGACGCTTGATGCAGCGCGCGCTCGGGATCACCAGGGGAGCGCGCCGAGGTCGACGTTGCCGCCCGAGCAGATGATGCCGACGCGGGCTCCGTCGAGTGCCGCGGCGCGGGCCGCGGCGAAGGCCACCGCCGCACTCGGTTCGATCAGCTGTTTCGTGCGTTCCCACACGACGCGCATCGCGTCGACGACTGCAACTTCGTCGACGACGATCTGCTCGACGTCATGAGCGCGGAGTATCCCCTCGGTGCGCACGGACAATCCGGTGCGCAAGCCGTCGGCGACGGTCGACGCCCGGTCGCGCGGCGAGCCACCGACGACGCGTACCGGCGCGACGGCCACACACGTGCCCGAGCACAGTCCGCCACCGCCGATCGGCGTGACGACGACATCGAGGTCGGGGATCTCGTTCGTCAACTCGAGCGCGGCAGTGCCCGCGCCCGCGATGACGCGCTCGTCGTCGAAGGGATGGATCTCGACCGCACCCGTCCGATCGATCACCTCGGCCAGGACGGCGCGGCGGGCGTTCAGGTTGTTGTCGCACAAGCTGATCTCGGCACCGAAGCGCTGCACCGCGGTGCGCTTTGCGGCCGACGCGTTCTTCGGCATCACCACGTACGCGGGGATGCCGCGCGCCTCGGCCGCGTACGCGAGTGCGGCGGCGTGGTTCCCCGAGGAGTGCGCGGCGACACCGCGGGCAGCATCGGTCTCCGAAAGTGACTGCACCGCGTTGGTCGCGCCGCGGTACTTGAACGCGCCGGTGCGTTGCAGGTGCTCGGCTTTGACGAATACCTGTGCGTCGACCCATCGGTCCAGTGATGCCGATCGCAGTACCGGAGTGCGATGCACGAACGGCGCGATACGTGTCGCCGCTTCCTCCACCCGAGCCCGGTCAACACTCAACGGTCAGTAGCCGGCGGGAAGCGCGCGTTCCAGGTACACGTAGAAGGGGAAGAGCGCGATCAGGAAGGGCAGGACGCCGATCAGCCACGTGTACGGGTGCCGCCAGCGGCGGAACGTCCACCACCACCCGAGTCCGACGAGCGCGGCGACGATTCCCCAGACGACGCTCGGCTCGAGGCTGCGGGTCTGACCCGACAAGCCTTCCGAGAGGCCGGCTTGCTCCGCGGCGCGGGCTTTGCCGTTGCCGCCCGTCGCGACTACCGGCAACGGCCTCGGCTTCGTCGGCTTCGCGCTCTTGGCCGGAGCAAGCTTCGCCTTGATCACGATGCGCTGCGCGGCCGAGCCCTTGGGATTGCACGCGGTGAGCGTGAGCTCCGGCCCGGGCGTGTTGTCGACGACCCACACATCAGTCGGTTTGACGATGAGCTGGGCGTACATCTGGTAGTCGAACGTGGTTCCCGCGAGGGTCTGAATGATGATGTCGTCGCCGACTTTGAGGTCGTCGAGACCCCAGAACGGATGGAGGTACGTCGTGCGGTGGCCCGCGATCGCGGCGTTGCCGATGGTCCCGGGCAGCGGGGTACCGGGGTAGTGGCCCGGGCCCTTCTTGAGGTCGTCGCGCGACGTGCCCTCGACGTAGTAGAAGGTGATGCCGATGCGCGGGATCTTGATGACCCCTTCGACGGCGCCGTCGGCCGGTGTGAACAGGGGCGCGAGCCGGTTGGAGTAAACGACCGAGGTGGAGGTGGTGCCGGTCGGCTTCGCCGGGCCCACCGTCGTCGGGACCGGTCCGACGGTGTCGTTCTCGGCCTGATTCTGCGCCAGCTCTTGCCGGAACGTGTTCTTGAGGGATTCCTGGGCGCGGGCGGTGAAGATGCCGGTTCCCCACAGCTGATACACGACGAACAGAAGGATCAAGAGCCCGAGGGTCACCAACGTCCGGCCGATGCCCGCGATCGCACGTCGCACGCTGCGATGGTACCGGCCGTGATCCTGGGGTTCGCGCGCAGTGGCGAGCCCGGTTCGCCGCGCGCGCCGGGATCTCCGTAAGCTTCGTCCGTACCGCACCCCCGGTCCCCGGAGCTCTGGTTGCGCTGCGTACGCCTTCGGTCGGCCGTTTGCATGCTCGGACGATTTCCCGCGCTCGCGGGCGCCGACCTCGAGGTCGACACCGGAGAGGTTGTCCTGCTCAGCGGAGCCAACGGCGCCGGCAAGACGACCCTGTTACGGCTGTGCGCGGGGCTGTTGGCGCTGCGCGCGGGAGAGGCTGACGTGCTCGGGGTGGATCTCCGGGTCGAGCCGCGGCGCGTGCGCCGCGCGGTCGCGCTCGTCGGTCACGAGACCTTCTGCTACGACGACCTCACCGTCGCCGAGAACGTGCGCTTCGTGGCGCGTTCGACCGGTCACAGCACCGCCGATGCCGACGACGCCATCGAACGAGTGGGTCTGCAACGGGTCGCGGGAGTCGCGCACGGCCGGCTGTCGCAAGGGCAGCGCCGGCGGTTGTCGCTCGCCAACGCGCTCGCGCGCAAGCCGCGCCTGCTCCTTCTCGACGAGCCGCATGCGGGGCTCGACGAGCACGGCCGCAAGGTGTTGGAGGAGGTCGTGCGTTCGGCCCCGGGCGAGGATCGTACGGTGATGTTGGCGTCGCACGAGCTCGCGCTCGCGCGCAGCCTGGCCACGCGTGAGGTGCGCCTCGTCGCCGGGCAGGTGCACGCGGTTCCGGCCGATCCGCCGGTCGCGGCGCCGGTTCCGGCCGAGATCGAGGCGCACGCATGAGCTTCCTGCGCGACGCGCTCCTTGTCGCGGGGAAGGATTTGCGCATCGAACGACGGTCGCGCGTCGCGCTGCAACAGATCATTCCGTTCGGCGGGGTCGTCGTGATGATCTTCGCGTTCGCGCTCGATTCCGACCGGACGCTGCTGCGCCGAGCTGCTCCGGGATTGTTCTGGGCCGCGGTGCTCCTCGCGCTCCTTCTGGCGATCAGTCGGTCGTTCGGGATCGAGGAAGCAAATCGCGCGCGCGACGGTCTCCGGCTGTCAGGACTCGACGGCGGGTCGATCTTCTTGGGCAAGGCGGCCGCGATCGCCGTCGAGATGTTCCTGCTGGAAGTGATCGTGGGAGCCGCTGTCGTCGTGTTGTACGGCGTCTCGGTCCAGGGCGCGGTCGTGCTCGGGTGCGCGGCGACTGCCGCGACCGTCGGATTGGCGGCCACCGGTACGGTTTACGGCGTGCTGGCCGGAGGATTGCGCGCGCGCGAGACGCTCGTGCCGCTGCTCGTGCTCCCGGCGGTCATGCCGGTGATGCTGGGCGCGACGCGCTCGTTCCAGGCCGCGCTCGACGGCACACCGGGCGACGCCTGGCCCTGGGTGCAGCTGCTCATCGCGTTCGCGGTGCTCGCGGTTGCCGCCGGCACCGTCGCGTTCGGACCGCTGCTGGAGGAAGCATGAAGCGGCTCCTTCTCGCGACGACGGTCGGCGCGCTCGCGGTAACGGCCGTGTTTGCGTTGTGGATCACACCTCCGCGCGCCGATCAGGGCTTCGACGCCGTCCGACTCCTCTACCTGCATGCACCCACCGCGTGGATCGCGTATCTCGCGTTCGGGATCACCGCACTCGCGTCGCTGTTGTGGCTCGTCCCGCGCACCCGCAACCCGACCTGGGACCTGCTCGCCGGTGCGTCGGCCGAGGTCGGCGTGGTGTTCACCGGGCTCACGCTCGTGCTCGGGTCGCTCTGGGGACGGCCGACCTGGGGAACCTGGTGGGAGTGGGACGCCCGTCTCACCACCACCGCGATCCTCTTCTTCCTCTACCTCGGATACCTCGCCCTGCGCCGCACCGGCGCGACCTGCGACGAGCGAGGGAAGCGGAGCGCGATCGCCGCACTGATCGCCTTCGTCGACGTTCCGGTCAGCTACCTCTCCGTGACATGGTGGCAGACGTTGCACCAGCAGGGCACGGTCTTCAACGAGAGACTCAGCGTGAAGATCGACGGCTCGATGGCCTTCACTCTCGTCGCGTCCGTCGTCGCGTTCACGTTGCTGTACGGCTACCTCGTCCTCGAGCGCTTCGAGCTCGCACAGCTCGAAGAGGGTCGCGAGGCACGCGAGCTCGACCGCGCGATCGCGGAGCGCCTGCGCGCCGAGCCTGCGGAGGTGGTTCCGGCATGAGCCACAATTGGGGCTTCGTGATCGCGGGCTACTCGATCACAACGGTCGCGCTCGGCAGCTATCTCGTGTGGATACGGCAACGGGTTCGCCACCTCCGTCGAACGCTGCGCGACGAGAACCGTGACTGAGCCCGTCACCGTCACCCCACCTCGCAAACGCAATCGGCTGCGGTACACGATCGTCGCGGTGCTGTGCCTCGGCGCGGTCGGATGGATGCTCGTGCTGATGCAGAAGAACGTCGTGTTCTTCAAGACCGTGTCGCAGGCGGTGCACGACGAGCCTCACGACGGCACGCGCACGATGCGGATCGGTGGCGGCGTGCTCCCGGCCAGCATCAGACAACGCTCCGATGGCGCCGACTTCGACCTGAGCGAGGGCGGCATCACCGTGCACGTGCACCACACGGGCGACGAACCCGAGCTGTTCAAGGACTGCGCGCCGGTCGTCGCCGAGGGTCGTTGGAGCGCTCCCGGCTCGACCACGTTCGACTCGACGCGCTTGCTCATCAAGCACGGCGCCGACTACACGCCGCCCAAGACCGCCACCCAATGTCCCGCGGACCCGTTCGGCAATTGAGGCGATGAGAGCTCAACTCGGCTTCGGCCTGCTCACGATCGCGACCGTCGCGTGCGCGCTCGGACTCGCCACGCTCGCGACCGGACTCGCGACCGGCCGGCACGCGCTGCTCGAGCTCGGCCGGCGCTACGTCGCCGTGGTGCTCGTGTCGGTCATCGGAGCCTTCGTCGTCATGGAGACGGCGTTGTACGGCCACGACTTCTCGATCAAATATGTCGCCGACAACGTCGCGCGCGCGACGCCCGGGCTCTACACGTTCACCGCGGCGTGGGCCGCGCTGGAAGGTTCGATCCTGCTGTGGGCGCTGTTGCTGTCGGTCTACGTGGCCGTCACCACGTGGCGCTTCCGGAACCGCGCCGGCGACCCGCTCGTCGCCTGGGCCACCCTCGTGCAGTACGCGGTGTTGCTCTTCTTCTTCGCGCTGATGCTGTTCGCGGCCAACCCGTTCAAGCAGGTGACGGGGCCAGTGCCGCTCGACGGCGCCGGCCCGAACCCGTTGCTCCAGAATCATCCGCTCGTCGCGATCCACCCGCCGTTTCTCTACACGGGCTACGTCGGTTTCGCGATTCCGTTCTCGTTCGCGCTCGCGGCACTGATCACGGGCCGGTTCGGCGAAGGATGGCTTGCGGCGGTGCGCCGCACCACGCTCGTCTCGTGGGGTTTCCTGACGGTCGGCATCGTGCTGGGCGCGTGGTGGAGCTATTCGGTGCTCGGCTGGGGAGGCTATTGGGGTTGGGACCCGGTCGAGAACGCTTCGCTCCTGCCGTGGCTCACCGCGACTGCGTTCATCCATTCAGTGATGGTGCAGGAGCGGCGGGGGATGCTGCGGGTCTGGAACCTGTCGCTCGTGCTCGCCACGTTCTGCCTGACGATCCTCGGCACGTTCCTGACGCGTTCCGGCGTCATCAACTCGGTACACGCGTTCTCGCAGTCGAGCATTGGTCCGTGGCTGCTGACATTCCTCGGGGTGTGTGCGCTCTCGAGTGTCGCACTCGTCGCGTGGCGCGGCGACAAGCTCCGTTCGCCCGGTCGCATCGACTCTGCCGTCTCTCGCGAGGCCGCGTTCTTGTTGAACAACCTGCTCTTTGCCGGTTTCGCGCTCGTAGTGCTCACCGGCACCGTGTTCCCGCTGCTGGTCGAGGCGCTGCAGAACAAGCAGATCACCGTGGGCGAGCCCTATTTCACGCGCCTCGGCGTGCCGATCGGCATTGCGCTGTTGTTCCTCATGTCGGTCGGGCCGGTGCTGCCGTGGCGGGCCGCGAGCGGCGAGGTACTCCGCGACCGGCTGTTGATCCCGGCCTGGGCCGGTGCCCTCACTCTGGTGGTCACGCTCCTCGCCGGCGCGCACGGCGTCGCCAACGTCGGGGCGTTCGCACTCGGGGCGTTCGCGCTCACGAGCATCGGCCGTTCCGTCGTCGTCGGTGTCCGGGCGCGAAGACGCGCCACGGCCGAAATGCTCCCGATCGCCGCGGTTCGCACGGTGCGCACGAATCCTCGGTTGTACGGCGGTCTGCTCGTTCACGCCGGCGTCGTCGTCGTGGCGATCGCGCTCGCGACGACGGGTGGCTACACGACGAGGCGCGAGGTCCAACTCTCGCCGGGCGAGTCGGCGCGCGTCCGCGGCTACACGGTGACGTATCTCGGGCGCGAGGTCGACCAGTCGGCGCAGAAGACCACGATCAAGGCCCGGGTCCATGTGAGCGGGATCGGCGAGCTTGCACCCGCGATCAGCACGTTTCCGAATGCAGCCGAGGGCATCGGCACACCGTCGATCCACACGACGCCGTGGCGCGACGTCTACTTGACGCTGGTCTCCTCGCCGACGTCGGGACGGGTGACCATTGGTGTGCAGGTCGGCACGATGGTGATGTTCCTTTGGATCGGCGGCCTGATCATGGCGCTCGGCTGCGCGCTCGCGCTCGTCCCCGCGCGCAAGCGAGTCGTACTCGCTCCGGCGATGGCCGGTGCGCCCGGTGACGGTGCGCCATGTGACGGGGCGGCGCCGGCACCGCTCGCGGAGGCGCGAACATGAGGCGACTTCGCACCCGTTGGATCGCGCTCGCCGTCGGAGTCGTGCTGGTCGCGTTCGGGGTGGTGCTCGCGGTCCAGCACCGGTCGGAGCCGTCGGTACCGCGCCTGGTGCTCGAGCACGCACCGGCGCCGAGCTTCGCGCTCCGGGGGCTCGACGGCCGGGCTATCACCTCGGCGCAGATGAAGGACAAGACGTACGTCGTCAACTTCTTCAACAGCTGGTGCATCCCGTGTCAGCAAGAGGCGCCCGCACTCAAGGCGTTCTATGCCGAGCACAAGTCGCAAACCGACTTCGCGATGATCGGGATCGTCATCGACGACGATGCGACGACGATGCGCGGCTACGTACGGGCCCAGGACATCACGTGGCCGGTCGGGATCGACCCCAACGGCAGCGCGTCGCTCAGTTTCGGCACCACCGGCCAACCGGAGACGTACGTCATCTCGCCCGACGGCGTCACGGTGTGCGGCACGCTCGGCGCGTCCACCCTGGCCGCGCTCGACGCCTGGCTCCGGGCCGCGCGCGGCGGCCAAGAATGCGCGTGAGCCGACCGCCCCGATGAACACGCGCAAGCTCGTGCCCTGGTTCGTGCTCGCGATCGTCGTGATCGCAGGCCTCGCCGTGCTCGTGGTGCGCTCCCGCCCGAGCAACTCGCCCGCGGCGCGCGCCGAGCGCCTCGAGCACCAGCTCGCGTGCCCGGTGTGCGACGGTCAGTCGGTTGCCGACAGCAACTCGCCCCAGTCGCAGGCCATCCGCGACGACATCCCGCGCCGGATCGCCGCCGGCCAATCCGACTCCGAGATCCGGGCGTTCTACGTGTCGAGGTATACGGAGAAGATCCTCGAGACGCCGTCGAATTCCGGTCTCGGCCTCGTGGCTTGGGGCCTGCCCGCGCTGGCGGTCATCCTGGGAGCGGCGAGCATCTTCGTCGCGGTGCGCAGGTGGAGCCGTACGCCCCGGCTGGCGGCCACCGACGCGGACGAAGACGTCGTGCGCGTGGCGCGTGAGCACATCCGCCGAAGCGAGCTCCACGAATGACCGACGACCGCGCCGACCACGCCCATCCCGACGGGGACGACGAGCTCGCGTCCGAGCGCGACTTCCTCTTGCGCTCGCTCGACGATCTCGATGACGAGCGCGCGGCCGGCAACATCGACGCCGACACGTACCGCGTGCTGCACGACGACTACACCGCGCGCGCGTCCGCCGTCATCCAGTCGATCGCCGACGGGGTCGAGCGGCGGTCGCCCGAGGGACCACGCGCCCCGACCGCGATGCGGGTGGTCACCTTCGGTGGCATCTTCGTGTTCGCGGTCATCGCCGCGTTCCTGCTCGCGCACGCGGTGGGGCAACGGCGACCCGGACAACAGATCACGGGCGACGCGCAGTCCCATGGCACTTCGACCACCGTGTCGCCCGCGAACCTGGCCGCGGCCGCCAAGGCCGCGGCCGCTGCGCAACCGAAGAGCTACGGCGCGCGCATCAGCTACGCGCGCGCCCTACTGTCGGCCAATGTGTACTCGGCGGCCGTGCAGGAGTACATCGTGGCCGCGAAGCTCGACCCGACCCAGGCCGAGCCTCTCGCGTACACGGGTTGGCTCACGGCCCTCTTCGCTGGAAACGAGACCAACTCGGTGACGAAGAAAGCGCTCCTCGACGCCGCGTCCACAAGCCTCGATCGCGCGATCTCGGTCGATCCGACCTACCCTGACTCGTATGTCTTCAAGGGGCTGGTGCTGACGCGGTTCGAGAACGAGCAGTGCAACGGCGCCGTCGCGTTCGAGCAGTTCCTCGCGACTGCGCCCGACGACCACCCGATGCGCCCGCAGGTCCTCACCGCGCTGGCGCAGGCGGTGAAAGCGGGCACATGCCCCCCACCGCAGAGCACACCGACCACCAAACCGTAAGGAGCCCGTCGTGGCCGCGAAGAAGATGCCCGATCACCAGACCGACGCCGCGTTGATCTACCGCGTCACGATCACCACCGATCGTGGTTCCATCGTGATGGATCTCGACCCACAGCTCGCGCCGAACACAGTCAACAACTTCATCGGCCTGGCCCGTCAGGGGTACTACGACTCGCTCACCTTCCACCGGGTCGTGCCGGAGTTCGTGATCCAGGGCGGCTGTCCCGAGGGCAGCGGTCGCGGCGGGCCCGGCTACAAGTTCGCCGACGAGCCGGTCAAGGGTGACTACACACTCGGCGCGGTCGCGATGGCAAACGCCGGGCCCGACACCAACGGTTCGCAGTTCTTCATCTGCATCGACGACTGCACCCGCAAGCTCACGCCCAACTACAACCTGTTCGGCCACGTGGTCGAGGGTATGGACGTTGCCCAAGCGACCAAGGTCGGCGACGTGATGACCAAGATCGAGATCGAAGAGCGCCCCCGGTAGCGCGCGGCTCAGGTCGCGGCGCTGTCGATCAGGCCGTAGCGCTTGCGGATCGAGCGAAGGATCGTGCCGAACAAGACTGCATCGACGACGACGCCGATGACGAAGATGACGATCATCGCCTCGTAGACGGAGACGAAATCGGCGTTCTGGGCCGCGTTGTTCAATGCCTCGCCCAGGCCGATGTGTCCGGGGAATCCGGCGATCAGCTCACCGGCCATGAGGCTGCGCCAGGCGAAGGCCCAGCCTTGCTTGAGACCGCCGACGACCGACGGAAGCGCGGCCGGGACTACGACGTAGCGCAGCGCGGACCAGCCGCGCGCGCCGAGTACGCGTCCCGCGCGCATGAGCAACGGTGGAACGTTGTCGATGCCGTCGATGATGCCGTTGGCGATCGACGGCGCCGCGCCGAGGACTACGACGAACAAGATTGCACGCTCACTGAGCTGGAAGAGAACGATCGCGAGCGGCACCCAGGCCACCGACGGCATCGTCTGCAGGCCGGTGATCATCGATCCGATTCCGGCGCGGAGCACCCGTACGCGCGCGACCGAGAGTCCGATCACTCCGCCGATCAAGATCGACACGGCAAACCCGATGCCGGCCCGGCGCATCGTCACCTCGACCGCTCGGCTCAGAGATCCGGTGTCGTGCGGGAACTGGGCAAGAACGGTGAACGGCGACGGGACGACGTACTCGGGCTTCCAGTGCGTCCACACGAGCACTTGCCAGGCGCCGAGGAATATCGCCACCGCCAGCACCTTGGGCCAGACGGCAGGCCAGAGCTTGGCGCCGGCCGGTTTCGAACGCAGCTCGCCGATGACGACCGCATCCGCGACGTCAACGGCCATCGGACACCTCGGCGCGCAACCGGTCGGTGATCGTGGCCGCGAGGGTCGCGACCTCCGTCGAGTCGATGCGACGCGGCCTCGGTATGTCGACGGGAAAGATCTCCGCGACCCGACCGGGCCGGCTCGCGAGCAGCACGACCCGATCGCCCAGCCGTCCCGCCTCGCGCACGTTGTGGGTCACGAAGATCACGGTCTTGCGCGTCTCCCGCCACACGGTCTCCAGCTCGTCATGAAGGCGGTCACGCGTCATTGCGTCGAGCGCGCCGAACGGCTCGTCCATCAACAACACCTCGGCATCCTGCGCGAGCGCGCGGGCGAGCGCGACCCTCTGGCGCATACCGCCCGAGAGCTCGTGTGGTCGCGCCTTCGCGAAGTCGCCGAGATGCACCATCTCGAGGAGGTGGTCGGTGCGGGCCCGGCGCTCGTCGCGTCCGACGCCACCCAGCTTCAGCGCGAGCTCGATGTTGCCCCGCGCCGTCAACCACGGGAACAGCGCCGCCTCCTGGAACATCAATCCGGTGCGGTTCGCCCGGACGCTCACCGTTCCCGACGTCGGCTGGTCGAGGCCGGCCACGATGTTGAGCAGTGTGCTCTTGCCGCACCCCGACGCGCCGAGCAGGCAGACGAACTCGCCCGGCGCGACGTCGAAATTGATGCGATCGAGTGCAGCAACCGAGGCGCGACCGCTCCCGAACACCTTCGACACGTCGGCGATGGAGACCGCCGACAACGGATGCGTCCGAGGTTCGAGTTCGGTCGTCGAGGTCATGAGGATATTGCCGGCTTTCCCTGGGCTTGCAAGACCTGGTTCAACAGCGTGAGGTCGAAGATCTGTCCGAGGTCGCTCGACTTCAAGAAGCCGAGGGCCTTGGCGTTGTCGGCGTTCGTCTGGAGCGACGCGGCAATCGGGTTGAGCGTGAAGCTGACGTGCGCGAACGATGCGGCGATGATCGCCGGCTTGAGCGCCTTGCCCGTGAGCTTGTCGATGCCGTCGTTCACCTCTGTCTGCGCCGGCGCGGAATTCGTCTTGATCAGGTCGATCGCGTCGGAGAGGCCGCTGATGAGGTTCTTGATGACGTCGCCGTGCGCGTCGAGAAAGCTCTTCTTCACCATCAGCAACGTCGTCACGAACTGTCCGTTCGGCCACAGCGATGCCTCGTTGACGAGGATCTTTCCGCCCTCGGCGACGAGTCGGCTCGCGTACGGCTCTGGTACCCAGGCGCCGTCGATGGCCCCCGTTTGGAACGCGGTGAGGGTCGTGGAGTTGTCCTCGGGTACGACGGTGACGTCACCGCCGTCCTTCGTCTCGTGCAGTCCGTTCTTGTTCACCCAGCTTCGGAACGCGACATCTTGGGTGTTGCCGAGCTGGGGCGTCGCGACCTTCTTGCCCTTGAGATCAGCCGCGCTGTTGATGCTCGGCTTCACCACGAGGTCCGCGCCGCCCGACGCGGTGCCGGCCACGACGCGGATTCCGCCGCTCGTCTTCTGGTACGCGTTGATCGCCGGGTTCGGGCCGACGAACGACGCGTCGATGGCGCCCGCGAGGAGCGCCGTAGTCGCTTGCGTACCCGAGTTGAACGTCTTCAGCTCGAGCTTGACGTTCGGCCCGAGCTTGGCCGCGAACGAGCCGCTCTGTGCGCCGATGATCGCCGGCGCGTGCGTGACGTTCGGGAAGTAGCCGAGCCGGAGGGTGACGGAGTCCGCGCTCGAATTGCTCGCGCCATTCGTCGACGGGCCGCTCTTCGCGCTGCTACCGCACGCCGCGAGCGCGAGCGAGAGCGCGACGGTGATCGCGAGCGAGGCGACGAGCGGTCGCCGGGTGCGATTCTGCACGGGTGCCCTCCAATGACTTCTTCTCAACTAAAACAGTCGACAAGATAGAGTAAGGGTCACGGCGCGTCAAGCCGAGGGCCGGTGGCCGGAGCGGTAAGAATCACTTCGTGCGGATCACGGCGAAAGCGGACTACGCGGTGCGGGCGGCGGTCGAGCTCGCCGCGGTAGAGAAATCCGACAAACCGGTCAAAGGCGAGTACCTCGCCCGGCTCCAGGGGATTCCTCAGAACTTCCTCGAGAACATCCTCACCGAGCTGCGCCGATCCGGCATCATCCGCACCCGCCGCGGTGCCGACGGCGGCTACCAGCTCGCGCGGCCCGCGGCCGAGATCACGGTCGCCGACGTGTTGCGTGCAGTCGAGGGTCCGCTGGCCGCGGTCCAGGGGATCCGGCCCGACGAGCTCTCCTACGGCGGCGCGGCGGAGCGTCTGCCCGAAGTCTGGGTCGCGCTACGGGCGAGTCTTCGCGACGTGCTCGAGCACGTCACCCTCGCCGACATCGCCCGAGGACGTCTGCCGGCGGTCGTGAAGGAACGCACGCGTCCCAAGGACGCCTGGCGGGCGCACTAGCAGAGCCCGTCGGGTCCGGAGCCGTCCGACTTGTCAGGTCGCATGTAGACAAGTACAATACAGGTCGTGCGCTACCTCGATCTCGCCGACGCGCTGCGAGCCCGGATCGCGGCCCGCGACGTCGGTGCCGGGGGAGCGCTGGCCGGCGAGCTTGAGCTCGCCCGGGAGTACGGCACCAGCCGGGTGACGGTGCGCCGCGCCCTCGATCGGCTGCGCCAAGAAGGACTGGTCACCAGCCGCCGGGGCGCAGGTTGGTTCGCGACGCTCGACCCCGTCCGCCAGCCCCTCGGGCGGGTCACGACGGTGGAGGCGGCGGTCGAGGCCGCCGGTGCCCGCCCCGGACGCAAGATCCTCGCGTTCGGTTTCGTCGACGCGCCGCCGGCCGTCGCCGATGCCCTCGAGGTCGACCGCGACTCGGATGTGCTGCGCGTCGAGCGGGTGAATCTCGCCGACGACGAGCCGTTCGCGTTGGTGACCGTGTGGGTTCGCGCCGACGTCGGAGCCGACGTGTCCCGGGCCGACGTCGCACGCTCGCCCTTCTACGACCTCTTGCCGTTGCGCGGGCTCGAGCTCGGCTCGGTACACCAGACGATCACCGCGGAGGTCGCGACCGCGGCGACGGCCCGACTGCTTGCCTGCCCTCCGGGCGCGCCCTTGTTGCTCTGCCGACGCGTCACGTACGACGCCGTCGGCGTGCCCACACTCGTTTCCGAGCACCGTTACCCCGCCGATCGTACGACGTTCGAGATCGACTTCTCCTTGAGAGCAGGAGCTCTGCAGCATGCCTGACCGAACCGGACCGACGACCTCCGAATCACTCGTCGCAGCCGTGTACGCGAAGCTCCCGGAGCGGATTGCCATCGTCCGAGAGCGGCTGGGCCGGCCGATGACGTTCACAGAGAAGATTCTCGCGGTCCATGCCGACGACCCGAGAACGGTCGGGTTGACGCGCGGCGTCGACTACGCCGACTACCGCCCCGACCGCGTCGCGTTACAGGACGCGACCGCGCAGATGGCGCTGCTGCAATTCATGCTCGCGAAGATGCCTTCGGTCGCGGTGCCGACCACCGTGCACTGCGATCACCTGATTCAGGCGCGGGCCGGCGCCGCCGTCGACATGCAGGTCGCGCTCGATGCCAACCGCGAGGTCTACGACTTCCTCCGTTCGGCGTCGTCGAAGTACGGCATCGATTTCTGGAGGCCGGGCAGTGGCATCATCCATCAGGTCGTGCTCGAGAACTACGCATTCCCGGGCGGGATGATGATCGGTGCCGACTCGCACACGCCGAACGCCTGCGGTCTCGGCATGATCGCGATCGGTGTGGGTGGAGCCGACACCGTCGACGTGATGGCGGGCTGGCCGTACAACACGCGGGTCCCGAAGCTCATCGGTGTGCGGCTGACGGGGACGCTGTCGGGCTGGACCGCGGCGAAGGACGTCATCTTGAAGGTCGCCGGCATCCTCACCGTCAAGGGCGGCACCGGTGCGATCGTGCAGTACTTCGGGCCCGGAGCGGAGTCGATCTCGGCGACCGGCAAGGCGACGGTATGCAACATGGGCGCCGAGCTGGGCGCGACCTGCTCGCTGTTCGCGTACGACCACAACACGGCCGCGTACCTGAAGGCGACCGGACGCGACGCGATTGCCGATCTGGCCGATCGCAACGCCGAGTTTCTCGACGACGACGCCGAGGTCGGGGCCGATCCCGAACGGTTCTTCGATCGCGTCATCGAGATCGACCTCTCTTCGTTGGAGCCGCATCTGGTCGGCCCGCATTCGCCCGATCTCGCCCGCCCGGTGTCGGAGATCGCGGCCGCGGCAGACCGTGAGGGGTACCCGAAGGAAATCTCGGCCGCGCTCGTCGGTTCGTGCACCAACTCCTCGTACGAGGACATCGGGCGCGCCGCGCACCTCGCGCGCCAGGCCGCGGTCCGGGGGCTGCGCGTGAAGACCCCATTGATGATCACACCCGGCTCCGAGCAGGTGCGCGCCACGATCGAGCGCGACGGGCTACTCGCCGATCTCGAGGCCATCGGCGCGACAGTCCTCGCGAACGCGTGCGGGCCGTGCATCGGCCAATGGCGGCGCGACCGGGCGTCGGATGGTCCGAACGTGATCGTCACGTCGTTCAACCGCAACTTCCCGGCGCGTAACGACGGCAACAAGAACACGCTTGCGTTCATCGGCTCGCCGGAGACGGTCGTCGGCATGGCGTTGAGCGGACGGCTCGACGGTTCGTTCCTGCAGGAGTTCGATCCGCCCGTCGCGAGCGACCTCCCGGCGCGCGGGTTCGATCGAGGAGCAAGCGGGTTCGAGGCGCCCGCCGACGACCCGGAGAGCGTGACCATCGAGGTGGCGCCCGATTCGGAGCGGCTCGAGCTGCTCGAGCCGTTTCCCGCGTGGGACGGATGCGATATCCACGGTCTGCGGGTTCTGCTCAAGGCCCGAGGGAAGTGCACCACCGACCACGTCTCGCCCGCGGGGAAGTGGCTGACCTATCGAGGTCACCTCACCAACATCTCGCAAAATCTGTTCTTGGGCGCCATGAACGCGTTCACCGACGGGGAAGCGGGCCTGGGCATCGACGCGCGCGACGGTTCGGTGAAGCCGTTGCCCGATCTGGCCCGCGAGTACAAGCGCGCGGGCATCGAGTGGATCGCGGTCGGCGACGACAACTACGGCGAAGGATCGTCGCGCGAGCACGCGGCAATGGAGCCCCGCTTCATGGGAGGACGCGCGGTGCTGGCTCGGTCGTTCGCCCGCATCGCCGAAGCGAACCTGAAGAAGCAGGGAGTGCTCCCGCTCACGTTCGCCGATCCGGCCGACTACGACGAGGTCCGCGCCGACGACCTCGTCGATCTCGACGGTCTGGCGGAGCTGGCGCCCGGCACCCCGGTCCGGGTCGTCCTGCGGCACGCCGACGGCACCCGGGCCGAGGTCGTCGCGAACCACACGCTCTCCGAGGAGCACATCGCCTGGTTCGAGGCCGGCTCCGCCCTCAACGTCCTCGCCGCCGCTGACCCCCACCCCGCCCAACTGTTGGTGCGGTTTTTGGGTTAGCCGTGTCGGGCGAGCTCGGCGGGGAGGTCGAGGCGCTTGGTGATCGCCTCGTGTTCCATGGCGCCCCACTGTTCGCGGGGGACCATCCACATCACTTCGAACTCGTTGTCGTCCGGGTCCTTGGCGTAGAGCGACTTGGTGACCCCGTGATCGCTTTCGCCGGCGAGCGACCTCAACCCGACGAGACGCTCGCGTATCTCGGCGAGATCGTGGATCGTGTCGACCTGCCAGGCGAGGTGGTAGAGGCCGACGTGACCCGGCTCGGGCAACGGGGCTTGCGGGCCGAGGGAGAACAGGCCGAGGTCGTGATGGTTCTGCGTCCCGGCCGCGCGCATGAACACCGCCGCGCCATTGCCGGCGTCGGCGATCACCTCGAACCCGAACGCCTCCGCATAGAACGCGGCCGAACGCCGCGCGTCCCGAACGTAGAGAACGGCGTGGTTGAGCCCTCGCACTGTCGCCGTCATACGGTTCGCAACCCCCTCAGGCGCTCGACGATTCCCGGGAAGACGTCCACGAAGCGATCGACATCGGCGGTCGTCGACGACCAGCCTACGGAGATACGCAGCGATCGGTCGGCGTCGACGCCCATGGCCTCCAGCACCGGCGAGGGTTCGAGCGTCTCCGAGGAACAGGCCGAGCCCGAGTGCACGGCCACGCCGTGCTGGTCGAGGGCCAGCAGTATGGGCTCGGCCTCGACGCCGCCCACACCGAGGCACAGCACGTTGGGCAGCCCTCCGTCGCCGAAACGGTCGACGCCGCGGACGACATCGACGACCGCCCCGGCGCGATCGACCAGCGCGCGCTCCGCCGCGGCCTCCGCGGCGAGATCGACGACCGCGCACGCGGCGCCGAACCCGATCCAGGCGGGCACGTTCTCGATGCCGCCGCGCCGCGCTCGTTCCTGCGCGCCACCGACGAGCAACGGCGGCACGCGCAGGCCGCGCCGCACGAGCAAGGCGCCGGCACCGAGCGGACCACCGAGCTTGTGCGCGGTCACCGAGCACAGGTCGGCGCCGAGCGCGGCGAAGTCGACGGTGACGTGACCCGCGGCCGCGCACGCGTCGACGTGCACGAGTGGGCTCCGTTCCGGCAACGCGCTGCACACATCGGCGACGGGCTGCACGGTGCCGACTTCGTGGTTCGCGAGCTGCACGCTGACGAGCGTCGTGTCGGCGCGGACCGCGTCGATGACGGCGCCCGCGTCGAAGCGCCCGAACCGATCGACGCCGACGACGGTGACATCGGTTGCCGCCCGCGCCACCGCCTCGCGAACGCACGAATGCTCGACCGCGGTCGTGACCACGTGCCCGCGGGCACGGGCCAAGGCCCCGGCCATTGCCGTGTTGACGGCCTCGGTGCCCGACGACGTGAACACGACCTCCCGCGACCGCGCCCCGAAAAACGACGCGACCTGCTCGCGCGCCGTCTCCAGTGCGACCCGAGTTGCGCGCCCCTCCGCGTGCAAACGTCCCGGATCGCCGAACGACGACTCGAGGTACGGCCGCATCGCGGCGTAGGCCGCGTCGCGCAATGGCGAGGTGGAGGCGTGATCGAGGTACGCGCGCGCCGCCGCCACGACGGGTCGCTCAGACGCGGGTGACGCAGTGCTGGTCGCCGTCGGGGCGACTCTCGGTGAGCCGCGGTTGCGTCTCGCCGTACAGGCCTTCGAGCATGCCGCGGACCATGCCGGTGTCGACCGCGCAAAGCACATGAGGCCATCTCTGCGCGGCTTCGCCGAACGGGCAGTGCTCGGACACGAGGGTGAGCAGATTGCCGCGCGCCTCGGCGTGGGCCGCGAATCCATGCGCCGTCAGCGCTTCGGCAACGGATGCGACGGCGGCCTTCACCGAGCGATGACCTTCGGTCGGCTCCATGCGCGCCGCGACCGAGCGGCCGTAGTCGTAACCGACCTCCTCGGCGAGCGCGTGGGCCTCGGCGACCGGCAGGCGTTCCAACGCCCGGGCGAGCAGCGTGGCGAGCAGGTCGTCGCGCTTGGGCGGGAACGAAAGATGGGTGTCGCTCGCGGACGCGCGGTAACACTTCGATGGTCTGCCGGCGGAGACGTGCCGCTCGAGCTCGACGTCGAGGTAGCCGCCGGCCGCGAGCTTCTCGAGATGGTGGCGGGCGACGTTGGGATGCAGCTCGAAGTGCTCGGCCACCTCCGCGGCCTTCGCACCGTCGGCCGACGAGCGCACGAAGAGGTAGATCTCACGGCGGGTCGGGTCGCCGAAGGCGCTCGTGACGGCGGCCACCGCGGCGCCGAACTCGTCCGCGGTGAGATCTTCGTTGGCCACGCTGGGTATTGTACCTACGTCCGTAGTGGAAATTCCCGGGAGGCCCAGCCATGCCCAGCGAGGCGCACTCCGGGGCCCCCACCGAGGCGCAGGTGCTCGAAGCCCTCCGCCCCGTCGAGGATCCCGAGATCCACCGCTCGATCGTCGAGCTGAACATGGTGCGCGGCGTCCAGATCGACGCCGGGAACGTCAAGGTGACGGTCGCATTGACCGTCGCCGGCTGCCCGATGCGCGCCGAGATCATCCGGCTCGTCACCGACGCGGTGGCACCGCTCGCGGGTGTCGCCCACGTCGACGTCGACCTCGGCGTCATGACCGACGAGGAGCGAGGAGCCCTCTCGCAGCAGCTCCAGGGTGGGCACGCGCAGGGGAGCGACGGCCAGGAGCATCGGACCAACCCCTTCACCGATTCCAACACCCGCGTGCTCGCGATCTCCTCGGGCAAGGGCGGGGTCGGGAAATCGTCGGTGACGACGAACCTCGCGGTCGCGCTGGCCCAGCGGGGTCGCAAAGTCGCCGCGGTCGACGCCGACGTATGGGGCTTCTCGATGCCCCGCATGCTCGGCATCGACCGTCCGCCGACGGTGATCGACGAGGTCATCGTCCCGCCCGACGCCAACGGAGTCACACTGATCTCGATGGGGTTCTTCGCGCGCGAGGACCAGCCGGTGGTGTGGCGCGGCCCGATGTTGCACAAGGCGCTCGAGCAGTTCCTCACCGACGTCCACTGGGGTGAGCCCGACTACCTGATCGTCGACATGCCGCCGGGCACCGGCGACATCGCGTTGTCGATGGCGCAATTCCTCCCGCGTGCGGAGGTCCTCATCGTGACGACGCCGCAGCCCGCCGCGCAGAAGGTCGCGCAGCGCGCGGCGTACATGGCGCGCAAGGTCAACCTCTCGGTCGTCGGCGTCATCGAGAACATGTCGTGGTTCCAGTGCGACCACGGCACGGAGTACCGCCTGTTCGGTGAGGGCGGCGGCCAGGAGCTTGCCGATCAGCTCGAAGTGCCGCTGCTCGGGCAGGTTCCCCTCGTCCCGGAGCTCCGCGCCGGGTCCGACAACGGCGAGCCGATCGTGGTCACCAATCCGACCGACCCCGCCTCGCGGGTGTTCGGCGCGATGGCCGAGCGGCTCGACGTGGAGATGGCGCCCAAGCGCATCTACCGAACCCAGCTCAAGATCGTCTGACGGCTAGGGTCCAGCGCATGGAAGTACGGATCGGCGTGGTGTACACGGCCCGCGAGCTCACCGTCGAGACCGACGACTCGGTCGACGGAGTGACGGCTGCCATCGAGGGCGCGATGGCGAAGGGCGACTCGTTGTTGTGGCTCACCGACACGAAGGGCCGACGCATTGGTGTGCCCGTCGACAAGATCGCCTACGTCGAGGTTGCGGCCGACGCGGGTGGCCGCAAGGTCGGCTTCGGCGCGAGCTAGTACGCACGCCGTCGTGAACGGGCCCGCGCCCGAGCTGCTCGACCGACGTCTGCTCTTCTTCACGGGCAAGGGCGGGGTCGGCAAGACGACGATGGCCGCGGCCACCGCGCTCCTCGCGTCGAGCATCGGCAAGCGCGTCCTGCTCGTCGAGGTCGACGCCAAGGGCGACATCCCCGCGCATTTCGAGCACTCGCCGGTCGGCTTCACGCCGCGCGAGATCCATCCGGGCGTGCTCGCGATGGCGATGGACACCGAGGCATCTCTGCAGGAGTACCTCCGCCTGAACCTCCGCGTACCGGTGATCGGACGGATCGGGCCACTGGCGCGCGTCCTCGACTTCGTCGCGACCGCGGCCCCCGGCGTGAAGGAGATCCTGACGATCGGCAAGATCGTCTGGGAGGTGCGCGAGGCGATCGAAGGGCGAGCCGACTTCGATCTCGTCGTCGTCGACGCGGCCGCGACCGGGCACATCGTCGCCCAGCTGGGCGCGGCCGACGCCATTCGCGAGCTGGTCGACGTCGGACCGCTGCGCAGCCAGACCCAGTGGGTGTCCGACCTGCTCGCCGACCCGTCCGTCACCGCGGTCAACGTTGTCACGACGCCCGAGGAGATGCCCGTGGCGGAGACGATCGAATTGGTCGACCGCATCCGGCGGGAGGTCAAGGTGCCGCTCGGAACCGTCGTCGTCAACCGGGTGCTCCCCGAGTTGTTCACCCGGGCCGACGAGGAGACCTTCGACACGTTGCGCACGCCCGGGCCGCGCGAGCTGCTCACCGCACGCGTCGGGCCCGGCGCGACCGATGTGCTCGACGCGGCACGGCTCGCGGTCTCGTTGCGTCGCACCGGCGCGACCCATCTCGAGCTCCTTCGACAGTCGGTCGACCTGCCGCTCTTGTACGTGCCGTACCTCTTCGTGCGCGCGCACGGTCTGCGCGTGACGCGCATGGTGGCCGACGCGCTGGCTGCGGAGCTGGGACTGTGAACGCGCGTCGATCAGCCGCTCACGATCCGGTAACCCTCGAGCAGCTCCTCGCCGCCAAGGAGATCGTCGTCTTCTGCGGTTCGGGCGGCGTCGGGAAGACGTCGGTCGCAGCTGCGGCCGCGCTCGGCGCGACCGTCCATCTCGGAGGCAAGGTGCTCGTGCTCACCATCGACCCGGCGCGGCGCCTCGCGACCGCGCTCGGGCTGGAAGGGCTCGGCAACCGCGCCAACCGCGTCGCGCCCGAGGTGCTGAAAGCCGCCGGGATCGAGGCACGCGGCGAGCTCTGGGCGGCGATGCTCGACACGAAGCAGTCGTGGGACGATCTCGTGCTGCGGCATGCGCCCGACGAGGAGACCGCATATCGCATCCTCGAGAACCGGCTGTACCACAACCTCACCGCGCGGTTCGTGCAGAGTCACGACTACATCGCAATGGAGCGTCTGTTCGAGATCCACGCCAGCGGCGAGTACGACCTCATCGTGATCGACACGCCCCCGACCCGCAACGCGATCGACTTTCTCGACGCGCCGGCCCGGATGGCCGACTTCTTCGGCAGCCGGCTGCTGCGTTGGCTGACCCTGCCGTACCGGGTCGGCGGCAGGCGCGGCACGCGCGTGCTGAACGTCGCGAGCCGACCCTTCTACCAGATGGCCGACCGGATCCTCGGCAGCCAGTTCCTGCGCGACATCGCGGAATTCTTCTTGAACTTCCAGTCGATGTATTCCGGATTCGTCACACGGGCGCGCGCCGTCGAGCGCTTGCTCCACGACAAACGCACGACGTTCGCGGTGGTGACGACCCTCGAGGCGGCGCCGCTGCACGAGGCCGAACGCTTCTGCGAGGTGCTCGTCGCGCGCGACTTCCATCTGGGTGCGCTGGTGCTCAACAAGACGCTCCCCGACTCGCTGCGCGACCCCGCCGGTGCCGCGGCCGCGGGCGCCTGCATCGACGACGCCGGCCCCCTCGCCGACGCGCTCCTCGATCCGAACGACCCGGCGCTCGCAGATCGTGAGCGAACCGCACGCGTGCTGCGAACCGTGGGCGAGTCGTACCGGAACTTCTCGGTCGTGGCGATGCGCGAGGCCGAGCTGCGCGCCGAGCTCGCCCGCAAGCCCGATGTCGTGGCGCGCGTGCCCACCTTCCCCGACGACATCAGCGACGTCGGCGGCCTCGACGCCATCAGCCGCTATCTCTTCAACGGAGACGTCACGTGAGCACCCTCGACGAGCTCGCGCTGGCGCGCACCACGCTGTCGGGCGGCGATCTCGTGCACGTGGAACGCCTGGTCTCCTCGTGGCGGCACCTCGCCGACCTCTCGTTCGCCGACCTGTTGTTGCTCGCGCCCATCACCGGCGAGGAGGGCCACCGCTTCGTCGTGCTCGCGCAGGTCCGGCCGGTCACCGGGCAGACCAACTACCCGCAAGACCTCGTCGGCACCGTCGTCGACGAGGTGGAACGGCCGCTGTACGCCCGGTGCTGGCGGTCGGCCGACATCGTCCGCGGCGACACCTCAGCCCTCGGCTCGAAGGATCGGGTGCGGGTGCAGGTGATCCCCGTCCGGCGAGACGAGCGGCTCATCGGGCTCGTCACACGCGAAGAGTCAATGACACTCGCCCGCCGTTCGGGGGAGCTCGAACGCACGTATTTCGACGTCTTCGATCGATTCGCTCGGATGATCGCCGACGGGACCTTCCCCTTCGACGTCGACGAGGTCGAGATGGAGAGCGCGCCGCGTGTCGGTGACGGTGTCATCGTGATCGACGCGGAGACGCGCGTGAAGTTCGCGAGCCCGAACGCGGTGAGCTCGCTGCACCGCATGGGCATTCACGCCTATGCCCAGTCGCAGCAGCTGATCGACGTCGGCTTCGACGACACGGCCGCGCGCAGCGCCATGCTCTTGTCCCTTCCGGTCGCGGAGGAGATCGAGGGCGACGACGTGTCGGTGCTCGTGCGCGTATTGCCGTTGGTCGATCGGAAACAGCCCGCGGGCGCGCTCGTCCTGCTCCGAGACGTCAGCGATCTTCGCCGGCGCGATCGTCTGCTGCTCTCGAAGGACGCGACGATTCGAGAGATCCATCACCGCGTCAAGAACAACCTCCAGACGATTGCATCTCTCTTGCGGCTCCAAGGCCGGCGGTTGCAGTCGCCCGAGGCCCGCGCGGCGCTCAGGGAGTCGGAGCGGCGCATTCGCTCGATCGCCATTGTGCACGAGACGCTGTCGCGCGAGGCAGGCGACGTCGTGTCGCTGAACGAGATCGTTCGGCCGCTCGCACGGCTCGTCGAGGAGACGACCTCGACGCCCGAGCACATCATCCGGTTCAAGGTGGAAGGCGACGCGGGAGAGGTCCCCGGTGAGGTCGCGACGCCGCTCGCGGTCGTCCTCAACGAGCTGATGCAGAACGCGGTCGACCATGCCTTCCCGGAAGGCGCGAGTGACGACGCGCTGGTCCAGGTGAACCTCTCGCGCACCGACGGTCACGTCGAGATCGAGGTGCGCGACAACGGCGCGGGTCTGCCGGACCAGTTCACGCTCGAGGGATCGCGCGGTCTCGGGCTGTCGATCGTGCAGGCGCTCGTGACGAGCGAACTCCAGGGTTCGATCGAGATGCACGACGACGACGGCACGTCGGTGCTCGTGCGCGTGCCGGTCGAGATGCCCCGGATCGACCTCTAGCCGAGGTTTACGCCAGCCGGGTGGCGGGCGCCGTCGCGGCGACGACGTCGAGGCCCTTGCGGAGCCGACGACGCTCTTCCTCCGTCGTGCCCCCCCAGACCCCGGCCTCCTGGTTCGTCGCGAGCGCGAACTCGAGGCATTGGCTCGTCACCGGACATTCCTCGCACACCTGCTTCGCGGCGTCGATCTGGTCGAGCGCGAGGCCGGTGGTCCCGATGGGGAAGAACAGCTCGGGGCTCGTGTCGCGACAAGATGCCCGGTCGCGCCAGTCCTCGGCGTCCCAATCGTGGGTTCGAATCCAGGTCAGCGCCACTTCTTCCCCCTTGCCGGGTCGCATAGCCATCACGGCCGCCATGACGGCCACGCCACTCGCTTGTGCGCCCGATCACAAATGTTCCCCACCTGCGTTTCTCCGCAGCGTTTGCAGGCTAGGGGGCAAACATTGCGGCGGCAAGGGGTTTGAGCAGGACTTTCGCGCCGCGGAGTGGAACGTGTTCCGGTTCGGACTGTTCGTAGGCTGCACCGTCATGGTGGATCGCCCGCTCGTGCTGGGCCACCGAGGTGCGTCGCGGGCCCGGCCGGAGAACACCCTCGACGCGTTCTCGAAGGCGCGCGCGCTCGGCGCAGACGGCGTCGAGCTGGATGCCCGCAGGACCGCGGACGGCTCGCTCGTGGTGCACCACGACCCGGCGGTCGAGGGTTTCGGGCTGATCGTCGAGCACGAGCTCCGCGAGCTGCGCCGTGCCCATTCCGAGATCCCGACTCTGGCCGAGGCGCTCGCCGAGTGCGCGGGGATGATCGTCAACGTCGAGATCAAATGCCTGCCGTGGGAGCCCGACGCCGACACACCGGATCGGTTCGTCGTGCGCGCCGTCGCCGAGATCGTGCGCGCCGCAGGCCGGCACGGTGCGGCGGACTCCGATTTCGTCGTGTCGTCGTTCGATCTGGGCGCGATCGACGCCTACGCGGCGTTCGCGCCCGAGATCGCGACCGCGTGGCTGACGAGCGGTCAGGACATCGCGCCGGCCGCGGCGATCGCGGCCGAGCACGGTCACGGCTGGCTGAACCCCGATCGAGTCTCGGCGCTGCGAGCGTCGGCGGACGAGATTCTCGACGCACACCGATCGGGGCTGCGCGTGAGCGTTTGGACGGTCGACGACCCGGACGAGATCGCAACCCTGGCGGCCGCCGGCGTCGACGCGATCATCACCGACGTTCCCGACGTTGCGCTCGAGGTGCTCAAGGAACGACGACGGTGAGCGCGTCAGGTTCGTACTCGATGTCGAGCTGCTCGGTGTCGCCGGCGTCGTCGCCGTCGACCTGATAGGCGAAGGGCTCGCCACTGCGGACGAGGATCCGGTGCAGATCGTGGCGGTGATCGACACCCGAACGGTGAGCGAGGAACCGGCCCGTCCGCATCGCCGACGCCGCGCCCCCGAGGAGCGTCAAGGTGTCGAGCCTGCGGAACGCCGTGAGCGCCAGCGGCCGGTCGAGGCCCGAGTCGGGTGCGATCGCCAGGGGGAGGGGCCCGAGATACGTGTACGGGTCGGACTTGGAGACGACCGCGAACCGCGCGCCTTCGATCACCTCGCCGGTATCGAGCTCGAGGTCGATCCGGGTACGCGTGCCCTCGCCGCGGAAGAAGACCTCGAACGCGGCCGCGATGTGCAGCGGGTGCGAGAAACGACGTTTCAGCTCGCCGAAGCGTTCGACGCGCCGGATCACCGCGGCGTCGAAACCGATGCCGGCGTTGAAGAGGAACGGCCTGCGATTCGCACGGCCGACGCCGACGCGTTTGGTCGCGCCGCGCGCGAGCGATCGCAGTAGCTCGTTGGTCGCGTCCATCGCATCGGTCGCGAAGCCGAGCGTCCGCGCGTAGACGTTGGTCGACCCCCCGGGGAGCGGCGCGAGCGCAGTTCCCGTACGCAAGAGCCCATCGGCCGCTTCGTTCAGCGTACCGTCGCCCGCGAGCACTACGACGACGTCGAACCCGTCGTTCGCCGCCGCGCGCGCGAGTCGGGTCGCGTGTCCGCGCCGCGACGTCTCGGCGACCTCGACCTCGTGCTGCGCGGCGAGCAACTTGCGGATCATCACGCGCTTGCGGGCCGTGACGGACGACGCGGTCGCGTTGACGAGGAGCAAGACCCGCACCTCCGGAGGGTACCTGGGCCGCGCCCGTAGGCTCGCGCTCCGTGTCGGAACATGAGCTTCGTGCGTTGACCGCCGAGATCGTCACGTGCCGCGCGTGCCCACGCCTGGTCGCATGGCGCGAGGAGGTCGCGCGTGAGAAGCGCGCCGCGTATCGCGACGAGGAGTACTGGGGACGCCCGGTGCCGGGCTTCGGCGACCATCGCGCCCGGCTCTTGCTCGTCGGCCTCGCGCCTGCGGCTCACGGAGGCAACCGCACCGGGCGGGTGTTCACCGGCGATCGGTCGGGCGATTTCCTCTTCGCGGCGCTGCATCGCACCGGCTACGCGAACCGGGCCGAGTCGATCCGCGCCGGCGACGGCCTCGAGCTCACCGATGCCTACGTCGCCGCGGCTGTCCGCTGCGCGCCGCCTGCGAACAAACCGACGCCCCAGGAGCGCGACTCGTGCATGCCGTACCTGGTGCGGGAGTTGCAGTTGCTCACGCAGGTCCGGGTGATCGTCGTGCTGGGCGCGTTCGGATACGTCGCGACCTGGGCGACCCTCCGCGCGGCCGCGCTCCCGGGGGTCGAGCTACCCGAACGGCGGCCGCGCTTCGCGCACGGACTCGAAGTCGGGTGCGGCCGCGTCACTGTTGTCGGCGCGTTCCACCCCAGTCAGCAGAACACCTTCACCGGCAGGCTGACACCCAGCATGCTCGATGACGTGTTCGCAAGGTCCCGTCAGCTGATCCAGGCCAAGACCTCGCCCACGCCGTAGATCACCGCGATGATCCCGAGTGCGGCGCCGACGCTGTACCGCAACAACCGGTCGGTCGCGTTGATCGTGAAGTGCGCGCCGATGCGCGCGCCGGGAATGACGCCGACTGCGAGCGCGCCGGCGAACGTCCAGTCGATGTGACCGAGGTACCAGTGCGTCAGCGTGCCGGGAATCGCGAAGATCCCCACACACGCCAGCGAGGTCGCGATGGTCTCCCGCAGCGGCATGCCGATCCAAGCGGAGAATGCGGGCACCATGAGGATGCCGCCGCCGATGCCGAGCAGGCCCGACAGCGCGCCGGCGGCGATGCCGATGATCGCGAGTCGCCACCACTCATCGTCGAGCGGCATACCCGCGCGCCCGAGCGTGCGGAGCGTCGGGAAGGCCGTGCGATAGGCGGTGTACGCGATCAGCACCGCGGTCAGGATCATGAGCGCGTGACCGTTGCCGGGAACCGCGCCCGACAGGCGCGAGCCCACGATCGACGCGGGGACGCCGAACGCGGCGGTGACCAGCACGACGCGCGGCAGGATGTATCCCTCGCGGCGATAGCGGAGCGAGCCGGAGATCGACGACGGCAGGATCGACGGCAAGGTCGACCCGATCGCCTGGAGCGCAGTCGCGCCCAGCGCCCGGATCGCAGGAGTCGATACGACGGCTCCGCCGATGCCGAACATGCCCGACAGCACTCCGGTCGTGACGCCGACGAGCAAGGTGATCGCGATCTCGAGCCACAGCGGCACCTCGAGGAAGGTAGTGCCTGCGGCCGTTTGTCCCGGGAACGGTACGCCTCGACCCGGTACGCTCGCGAGATGGCGAGCGACCTCGATCTCCGCGGCGTCTGGGTTCCGCTGATCACGCCGTTCGACGCGCACGGCGCGGTCGACGTCGGCGCGATCGAGCGACTGTGTCACGAGTTCTCCTCCGCGGGTGTGAGCGGCATCGTCGCCCTCGGCACCACAGGCGAGGCGAGCTCGCTCGACGCCGGCGAGAAGCAAACCGTCATCGACGCGGTTATGCGCGCGTGCACCGCCGCGCATGCGCGGGTGATCGTCGGCACCGGCTCGAACAACACCGACGCGACGATCCGCGCCACGGCTGCGCTCGCCGGCACTCCCGGTGTGGTCGCCGCGCTCGTCGTCGTGCCGTATTACGTGCGACCGTCGACTGCGGGGATCGTCGCGCATTTCCGCGCGGTCGCGGCGGCGAGCCCGGTTCCGGTGATCGTCTACAACATCCCGGCGCGTACCGGTCGCGACGTGGGCGCGGCGGGTCTGCTCGAGCTCGCTCGGATAAAGAACATCGCCGGCGTCAAGCAAGCCGTCGCCACGCTCGACGCCGACACGCTGGAGGTGCTCGCGGGCGCGCCCCAGGGCTTCGGCGTGCTGGGCGGCGAAGACACCTTGCTGTTCCCGCTCATGTGCATGGGCGCCGTGGGCACGATCTCGGCCGCCGCCCACCTGTGCACCGACCGATTCGTCGCGATGATCGAATGTGGGCTCGCCGGCAAGATCGAAGATGGTCGCGCCCACGCCGAGGCGTTGCTTCCCGTGATACGCGCCGCCTACGCCGATCCGAATCCGGCGATCTTCAAGGGCGTGCTGCACGCCCAGGGCCGTATCGCGACCCCGGACGTACGCCTCCCGCTCACGAACGGCTCGGCCGAGGGCATCCGGCGGTGTCTCGATGCGGTCGGAGACGCGACCCAGCCGTAGCCTCGAGCGCGTGTCCCGCCGCGTCGCCTGGTTCCTGCTCGCGCTGTGCGGGTGGACGCTCTACATCTGGATCACGCTCGTCGTGATCATCGGCCGCCAGAACCACGCGTTGGGCTTCAAGATCGTGCACGACACCCTCGCCGCGATCTCGATCGCGTTCGGTCTTGGCGCCGGCTTCGTCGGCTGGCGCGCCCTGCGCTCGCGCTGACGATCGATCTGCAACGCTACGGCTTCTGAACGGTTGTCGGCGGCGCGAAAGGTTTAGCCGTCGAGGCGAATCGCGGCGTCGAGCAGGGCGTTTTGCTCGGCGTCGTGCACTGTGGAGCTACCACTGGCCGGGCTCGGGCTCTCGGCCCTGGCAATCACCGCGACCGGACGCCCGTGCGCGATCTCCTCGAGCCGGCGGCGCGCGAAGTATCGGGCGCCCATGTTCCCCGGTTCCTCCTGCGCCCAGATGACCTCGGCGTCGGGATACCGAGCGAGGACCGCGTCGAGCTCTTGGCGCGGCCAGGGGTAGAGCTGCTCGAGCCGCACGACTGCGACCGGTGCGTGCTCCGCATCGCGCCGGGCGATCAGCTCGTGACCGAACTTGCCACTGCAGAAAATGACCCGCTCGACCTCGGCGGGCGCCGCCGGATCGTCGAGCACGGGCTCGAAGCCGCCCGCGGTGAACGCGCCGACCGGTGACGCGGTCACCGGCATCCGCAAGTAGCGCTTCGGTGTCATGACGATCAGTGGCTTGCGGGTCGGGTCGTGCATCTGTCGGCGGAGCACGTGGAAATACTGCGCGGCGGTCGTGGGGTACACGACGCGAATGTTGTCCTGCGCGCTCAACACGAGGAACCGCTCGAGGCGCGCGGAGGAGTGCTCCGGGCCCTGGCCCTCGAAGCCGTGCGGGAGCAGCATCACCAGGCCGCTGCGCTGTCCCCATTTGTCCTCGGCGGCGACGATGAACTGATCGATGATCGTCTGCGCCCCGTTGTCGAAGTCGCCGAACTGCGCTTCCCAGCACACGAGCGCGTCGTGGTCGGAAACGGAGTAGCCGTACTCGAAGCCGACGGCTGCGAACTCGGACAGCACCGTGTCGTAGATCATGAACGGTGCCGCGTCGGTACCGAGGTGCTCGAGCGACGTGTACTCCTGCTCGGTGCGGTGGTCGACGACGGTGGCGTGCCTCTGGCTGAACGTCCCCCGACGTGTGTCCTGGCCTGCAACTCGCACGGGCGTGCCTTCGAGCAGCAGCGACCCGAACGCGAGTGCTTCCGCCAGCGCCCAGTCGATCTGGTCACCGTCGAACTCGGTGCGGCGGTTCGCGAGGATGCGCGCCAGCTTCGGGTGGGGCTCGAAGCCGGGCGGGAAGGTGGTCAAAGCATCGACGATCCGGTCGAGCCGCTCGCGGGGCACGCCGGTGGCGACGTGCGCCGGCGTCGGTTCCGGCGGTTCGGTGCCGACCGTCGCGGGCGGCCGCTCGCTCGTCTTCGTCTCGTCGAATGCCACTTCGAGCCGGCCCCGGAAATCTTCGAGCGCGTGCTCCGCTTCGTCGAGGGTCAGGTCTCCACGGTTCACGAGGAGCTCGGTGTAGAGCTTGCGGATCGAACGGCGCTTGCTTATCACCGCGTACATGCGCGGTTGCGTGAACGCGGGCTCGTCGCTCTCGTTGTGCCCATACCTCCGATAGCACACCATGTCGACGACGACGTCCTTCTTGAAGACGTTGCGGAACTCGAGCGCCAACCGGATCGTGCGCACGGATGCTTCGGGATCGTCGCCGTTCACGTGGAAGATCGGCGCCTGCACCGCCTTGGCGATGTCGGTCGCGTACACGGTCGAGCGTGCGAATCCGGGCGGGGTGGTGAAGCCGACCTGATTGTTGACGACGATGTGCACCGTGCCGCCGACGTCGTAGCCGGGGAGCTCGGAGAGGTTCAGGGTCTCGGCGACCACGCCCTGGCCGGCGAACGCGGCATCGCCGTGGATGAGCACCGACAGCACATGGTCGTGCGACGCGTCGCCCAGTCGGTCCTGCTTGGCCCGCGCCATCCCTTCGGCCACCGGATCGACCGCTTCGAGATGGCTCGGGTTCGCGGCCATGGTGATGCCGATCGTCGCGCCCGAGGCGGCGGTGAACTTCCCCGTTGCGCCGACGTGGTATTTCACGTCGCCCGAGCCCTGCGGCACGCTGGGATCGAGCTCGCCCTCGAACTCGCGGAAGATCTGCTCGTACGACTTGCCGACGACGTTGGCGAGCACGTTGAGTCGCCCGCGGTGCGCCATCGCCATCACGACCTCTTCGACGCCGGCGTCGGCCGCGCGGTCGATCAGGAAGTCGAGCATCGGGATCAGCGTCTCGGCGCCTTCGAGGCTGAAGCGCTTCTGGCCTAGGAACTTCGTGTGCAGGAAGCGTTCGAACGCCTCGGCGCCGTTCAACGCCGACAAGATGCGACGTTTGTCGTCGAGTGACGTGTCTCCGTGTACGCCTTCGACCTTCTGCTGGATCCACGCCTTCTGGTCGGGCTCCTGGATGTGCATGTACTCGACGCCGATGGTGCGCGCGTACGCGTCGCGCAGCACGCCGAGGATGTCGCGCAGCTTCATGGCGTCACCGCCCGCGAGCCCGCCGGTGGGGAACTCGCGGTCGAGGTCCCAGATCGTGAGGCCCCAGTGGTTGGGATCGAGCTCCTCGTGGGTGCGCGGTTCCTTGAGGCCGAGCGGATCGAGGTTCGCGATGAGGTGCCCGCGCACGCGGTACATGTTGATGAGCTGCTGCACGGCGATGATCTTGTGCTGCGCCTCGACCGAGTCTTCGAGCGGGCTGTGGTCGGGCGACCAGCGCGCCGGCTCGTAGGGGACGCCGAAGCTGGAGAAGATGTCGTCGTAGAAGGCGTCGCCCCCGAGCAGGAGATCGTGGAGCGACGCGAGGAGCTCGCCGCTCTCCGCGCCCTGGATGATGCGGTGGTCGTAGGTGCTGGTGAGGGTGACGGTCTTGCTGACGCCGATCTCGGCGAGCGTCTGCGGATCGGCCCCTTCGTACTCGGGTGGATAGGTGATCGCGCCCACACCGACGATGACTCCCTGGCCGGGCATGAGGCGCGGCACCGAATGCAGCGTCCCGATCGTGCCGGGGTTCGTGAGCGATACCGTCGTCCCGACGAAGTCGTCGACCGTCAGCTTGTTCGTGCGCGCCCGGCGGATGAGGTCCTCGTACGCGGCGTGGAACGCGGCGAAGTCGAGTGTGTCGGCGTTCTTCACGTTCGGCACGAGCAGTGTGCGCGTGCCGTCGGCCTTCTGCTGGTCGATGGCGAGGCCGAGGTTCACGTGGGCGTGGCGCACGACGCTGGGCTTGCCGTCGACGACCCCGAAGCTCGCGTTCATGCTCGGGACGCGCTGCAGCGCGCGGATCACGGCGAATCCGATGAGGTGGGTGAAGCTCACCTTGCCCCCGCGGTCGCGCGCGAGCTGGTTGTTCAGGATCTGCCGGTTGATCTCGAGCAGCTTCGCGGGCAGCGTGCGCACGGATGTGGCGGTGGGTACGCCGAGACTGGCTTCCATGTTCTCGACGACTCGCGCCGACGCGCCGCGCAGCGGTTCGGGTGCCTCGCCGTCGAGGACGACCGGCGGACGGGACCCGTCGGCCTTGGCCGCCGCGGGCGGTGGTATGGGTGCGGGAGCGACCGAAGCTGCGGGAGCGGGCGTCGCGATCTCGGCGCGGGGTTGGTAGTCGGCGAAGAACTCACGCCAGCCCGCCGACACTGCGTTCGCGTTCTCCCGGTAAAGGCGGTACATCTCGTCGATCAGCCCGGCGTTGGGTCCGAGGTCCGCGAGGCGAGACCGGGCCAGGGTCGCCTCGGTCGTCGGCGTCGCATCGGTGGTCATGTTGAACGCACCTCGTTCCGGGGCGGGTGGCTGCCCCTCGTCACCTCTTGAGCGTATGACACCCGATCAGCCCGCTCACGCCCTCCGGGCGCGCGGGCGGAGTGGTGCTCAGCGCCGTACGAGCTCGGCGAGCCGGAACGCGAGATCGAGCGACTGGCGCGCGTTGAGCCGCGGATCGCAACGGGTCTCGTACTTGTTCTCGAGCTGCTCGCCGCGCACGTCGTCGCCGCCGCCGAGGCATTCGGTGACGTCGTCGCCGGTCAGCTCGAGGTGGATCGCGCCCGGCCATACGTCGGCCGCGTGACAGGCCAGAAAGAACTGCTCGACCTCGTGCATGACCGCGTCGAAATGGCGGGTCTTGTAGCCGCTCTCGTGCGCGTAGGTGTTGCCGTGCATCGGATCGCACGCCCACACGACCGGATGACCGGCCCGGGTCACCGCTCGCAGGAGCGGTGGCAGCCTCTCGGCGACCTGCTCGGCACCCATCCGGCTCACCAGCACCAGCCGGCCGGGCTCGCGGGCCGGATCGAGGCGGCGGCACAGCGCCACGGCCTCGTCGGGGGTCGCGTCGGGTCCGAGCTTCACGCCGATCGGGTTCTGCACCCCGGAGAGGAACTCGACGTGCGCGCCGTCGACCTGCCGGGTGCGCTCGCCGATCCACAGCAGGTGGGCGGAACAGTCGTACCAGTCGCCGGTCAGGCTGTCGCGGCGGGTGAGCGCCTCCTCGAACGCGAGGACCAGCGCATCGTGCGAGGTGTAGAAGTCGACCGCGTGCAGCTGCGTCTCGTTGGCCAGGTCGATTCCGCATGCCGCCATGAACTGCAGCGCCCGCTCGATGCCGTCTGCGATCTCCTCGTAGCGACGGCCCTCACGGCGCGACGCGATGAACTCCAGGTTCCACTGGTGCACGCGGTTGAGATCGGCGAAGCCGCCCTTCGTGAACGCGCGTAACAGGTTGAGCGTGGCGGCCGCCTGGTTGTAGCCGCGCAGCATGCGCTGCGGGTCGGGACGGCGGGCGATGGCGTCGAACGCGAAGTCGTTCACGATGTCGCCGAAGTACGACGGTAGCTCTCGCCCGTCGCGCCGCTCGATCGGCGACGAGCGCGGCTTGGCGAACTGTCCCGCGATCCGTCCGACCTTCACGGTCGGCACGCCGGTGCTGTACGTCAACACGACCGACATCTGCAGGATCACCTTGAGCTTGTCGCGGATGTTGTCGGCCGTGAACTCGGCGAACGACTCCGCGCAGTCGCCCGCGTGGAGAAGAAAGCCCTCGCCCACGCTGACGGCCGCGAGCGATTCCCGAAGCGAGCGCGCCTCGCCCGCGAACACGAGCGGCGGCATGCGGCGTAGCTCGGCGGTGACCTCGTCGAGCGCGGCCGGATCGGGCCACTCGGGTTGGTGGGCGGCGGCACGGCCGCGCCAGCTCGTAGGTTCCCAGTCGAAGTTGCCCAGCGGCACGGGTGCGGTCATGAATCCATCACGGTCTTCTGCGATCAGCGATCAGAGGTAGGCGCCGGGCGTGCGCTCGCCGGTGCCGCCCATCTCGAGCGACCGGCGGCTGCGCATTTCCTCGAACTGGCGTTGCGCCTGGACCTGCTGCGTGAACAGGGTGGCCTGGATGCCGTGGAAGAGTCCTTCGAGCCAGCCGACCAGCTGCGCCTGCGCGATGCGCAGCTCCGCATCGCTCGGTGTGTCGCTCGAGAACCCCAGCGTCACGTCGGAGAGCTCCTGGCGGAGGTCGGGCGAGAGGATCTCCTGGAGCTCGCGGATGGAGCGCTCGTGGATCTCCTTCAGCGAACGGCGTCCGGCGTCGTCGAGCGGCGCGCGGCGCGCTTCGTCGAGCAAGGAGCGGACCATCGCCGCGATGCGGATGAGCTTCGTCGGTCGCGCGACCTGTTCGCCGTCGTCGGCCGCGGCGGCGGGGTTCGTCGGCGCGTCGACGACTTCGGGCGTGACCGGTCCATCGCCACTACTCGAATTGGCGCTACTGGAACTGCTCACGGCGGAACTTCCATCGGTGCCGGGTTCCATCTGCGTCACGGGCAGGCATGGTACCGGCCGGACCGCCGGCCGCTCCGGCAGATATTCAGACCAAGGCCTATTCAGACCAAGGCCGTCTTGCGCCGGGGCGCCGGACCGTCGAGGGCAGCGAGGTTGGCGAGACGGGGATCGTTCGAGAACACCTCGACGATGGGTTCGCGCATCCCGAGCCGGCGTTGCAGCCGCTCGACCTCGAGCTCCTGGTTCCAGAGCACGAACGTGACGACCATTCCCTCGTTGCCGGCGCGGGCGGTGCGCCCGGAACGGTGCACGTACGACTTCTGCTCCTCGGGCGGGTCGTAGTGCACGACCACGTCGACGTCGTCGACATGGATACCTCGGGCGGCCACATCGGTCGCCACGAGCACACCGTGCTCGTCCTCTTGGAAGTCGCGCAGCGCCTTCTCACGCGCAGACTGGCGCAGGTCGCCGTGAATCGCGGCCGCGGCCACCCCCTCGCGTTTGAGCTGCGAGACGAGCTTGTCGGCACCACGCTTCGTGCGCACGAACACCAACGTGCGCGACACGCCGTGAGATATGGCGGCAAGGACCTTGATCCGGTCGAGCTCGTGCACCTTCAAGAACCGGTGCAACATCTCGTCGACGGTCTGCGTGTCGGATGCGACCTCGTGCAAGACCGGATCGCGCATGTAGCGCCGCACGAGGACGTCGACCTCGCGGTCGAGCGTCGCGGAGAACAGCAGCGTCTGGCGGTTGTCGGGGACCTTGCGCATGATCCACTCGACCTGGGGGAGAAATCCCATGTCGGCCATGCGGTCGGCCTCGTCGATGATGAGGATCCCGATGGCGTCGAGATCCAGCTCACCGCGCTCGAGCAAGTCGATCAACCGGCCCGGTGTCGCGACCGCGACCTCGATCTTGCGCGAGAGATTGCGGATCTGGCGGTCCATCGAGGTGCCGCCGTAGAACGCGGCGACGCGCACGCCGATCTGCTTGCCGATCGGGCTCAGCACGTCGACGACCTGCTTGGCGAGCTCGCGGGTCGGGACGAGCACGAGCGCGGTCGGATGTCCGGGCCGGGCCGCGTGAACGGTCTGGAGGGACGGCAGGCCGAAGGCGAGCGTCTTGCCCGAGCCGGTCTTCGCCTTGCCGCACACGTCTCGCCCGGCGAGGGCGTCTTCGATGGTCGCGGCTTGGACCGGAAATGGCTCGTCGATGCCCTGCGCCGCGAGGGCGTCGACGATCTCGGCCCGGAGGCCGAGCGATCTGAATGTGGTCACGTTGCTCCTCAACCTGTACGTCGTATCGGAGGCCGATCCTCGGCATCTCCGAACGGGAAACAGGTGAGGGACGGCCGCGGGCCCGGCAGATGGAGTGGACCCGAACCACCAGAATAGCTGGTCAGAGCTACCGACCCGTACTTCCGGCTCGAACCGCACTGAGCCCCGAGCCCGGGCGACTGCCCGGGCGAGCCGACGACCCGTACTTCCGGCTCGAACCGCACTGAGCCCCGCGCCCGGGCGACCGCCCGGGCGAGCCGAGGGAGGCCTCAATTAACCTCGCGGCCGTGGCGTACGCGACGAGACCGATGCACGACGCCGACTCGCACATCATGGAGCCGGCCGACTGGCTGCACCCCTACCTCGACGGGCCGACTCGGGAGCGCTTCCCGCTCGTCTGGAACGACGCCAACGAGGACACGACGCCGGACGATGCGGTGGAACGCGCCGCCGCCATGCACCGCGATCCGGCGTATCGCGCCGACGACGCGGCCGAGATCACGTTGCGCAAGAACTTCCTCGCGACGGGCTCGTTCCTGAACCGCGACCGGGGTGTCGCGCTCGACCTCCTCGGCTTCGCGAGCCAGCTCGTGTTCGACACGTTCACGAGCCCGCACGCGCTGCGCTTCGATCGCGACGGCGACCACGCGCTTGCGGTGGCGCTCGCGCGCGCGCAACACCGCGCCGTCGTCGACTGGTGTTCAGTCGACCCACGCCTCCTGCCGGTGACCGTCGTGCCGGTCGGTGATACCGCCGCCGCGGTCGCGCTCGGCGCCGAAGCGATCGACGCGGGCAGCGCCGCGATCTGGATCGGCCAGTACCCGGCCGGGCACTCGCCGAGCCACGTCGCGCTCGAACTGCTGTGGGCCGCGTGCGCGGAGGCGGGCGTGCCGGTGGTGCTGCATGTCGCCGGCGCCGGCGCCAATGTGATGGCGCCCGAATTCTTCGACAACGGTCTGCCGCCGGTGCCCGATTTCCACGGCGGCGACACGAACTTCAAATCGATCGACTACCTCTCGATCCCCCTTCCGGTCATGCAGACGCTGAACGCGCTGATCGTCGACGGCGTGTTGATGCGCCATCCCTCGTTGCGGATCGGCGTGATCGAATTGGGTGCCACGTGGGTACCGGGGTGGATGCGCTCGCTCGACTCGGCGCACGAAGCATTCCGCAAGAACGAGACCCGGCTGCAGAAGATGGACCTGCGGCCGAGCGAGTACGTGCAGCGTCAGGTGCGCGTCACGCCTTATCCGCACGAGGACACGGGTTGGACCATCACGAACGCCGGCGACGACGTGTGCATGTTCTCGTCCGATTTCCCGCACGTCGAGGGCGGGCGGAACCCGATCGCGCGCTTCGAACGCAGCATGGATGCCGCCGGCCTGGGTGCCGACGCGCGCGAGCGGTTCTACGTCGAGAACTTCGTCGACCTGTTGGGTCCGGTGCTCGACCGCCGCGGCGTCTCGACCGTCGCCTGACGCACGGAGTGCCGGGCGGAACGGGCCGCGGCGACTCCGACGCTTAGGACTCGCGTGCGGCGCGCAACACTCGGCGCCAGACCGCGCGATAGGACTCCACGCCGTCCGGCGACAATGCCCCTTCGGGACCGGCCGCGATCGACACCCGCTCGGGCACGCTGCCCCACACCGCGACGCCGGCTTCGCTCCACGCCGCGACGACGTCCTGGTAGTCGCGGGTATAGGTGCGGGCCGAGCAGATCACGAGACCGACCGGCAACTTGCGCGGCACGACGTCGAGTACCGCTTCGACGCGCGCGGTCTCGACCCCCCCGATGCGCGTCGGAACGACGACGACGTCGGCGCGCTCGATCGCCTTCGCGAGGAGCCGCTCGTTGCCGGGCGGCGTGTCGACGACCGCGACGTCCTCGGTGTCGATCCGGTCGAGCGCCTTGAGCAGCAGCCGGTCGGTCGGGGCCTCGACCAGCGTCAGCCGCTCGAAATACTCGTCCTCGGCGCTCTCGATCCAGTCGGCGGCGCTGGCCTGCGGGTCGGCGTCGACCAGCGTTGCCGGCCGCCGGGCGGCCGCGAGGGCCGCGAGGTACACCGTTGTGGTCGTCTTGCCGACCCCGCCCTTGAGTGCCGCGACCACGATGATCATCGCCCGAACGTATCCAGTCGGGACGACTCCCCCCAACCACCCCCGCCGGGGCGGCGAGGGTGGAGGCCGGTGCGAGAAGCCTACCTACAAGTAGGTAGGCTTCCGGGTATGACCATGACTCTGACGATCACCCCCGACCTGGTGGAGGTTCTCGCTCCGCGAGTCGAGCAACTGTTCGAGCGTCACCTCTCGACGACGAAGTCGTGGATGCCGCACGCGCTGGTCCCGTGGGAACGCGCGGCCGAGTCGGCACCTCGGGGCGAGTGGGACGCGGCGAGCTCCCAGATCCCGGCCGGCGTGCGCAGCGCGCTCGTCGTCAATCTGCTCACCGAGGACAACCTCCCCTACTACTTCGAGACCATCAACCGCATGTTCGCGAACGACGTGTGGCGCGAATGGGCGCGACGTTGGGTCGCCGAGGAGATGCGTCACGCGATCGTGATCCGCGACTACATCACGGTCACGCACGCAGTCGATCTCGACGCGCTCGAACTCGCGCGGATGCACCAGGTGTGTGGTGGACAAGTGCCGCAGCCCGAATCCGCCGTCGACACGCTCGCATATGTCGCGCTGCAGGAGTTGGCGACGCGCATCTCGCATCGCAACACCGGGAACATGCTCGAGGACGAGGCCGGCTACAAGGTGATGGCGCGCGTCGCGGCCGACGAGAACCTGCACTATCTCTTCTATCGCGACCTCGTGTCGGCTGCGCTCGAGGTCGACCCGTCCGGCACGGTGTGCGCGATCGAGCGCCAGGTGCGGACGTTCGAGATGCCGGGCGCCGGCATCCCCGATTTCAGCGCCCACGCGTCGGCGATCGCCGCGGCCGGGATCTACGACTTGGTATCGCACCACGATCAGGTGCTCGTGCCGGTCGTGTTGCGCCACTGGGGAATCGAGACGCTCGAGGGCCTCGACGCCGACGCGGAAGTCGCGCGCGAGCGCATCATCAAGCACATCGCACGCATCGACCGAATCGGACGGCGGATCGCCGATCGCCGTGCGCCCGAGTCGGTCGGAGCCGATCGCAGCGCGCATCCGTAGGTTTCGCGCCGTCGGCCGTTACGCCTTGTCTCCGACTTCGAGCGCTTGGCGGTCCCAGCGACCAGTTTCCGCGGCGGCCTCGTACGTGCTTTGCAGGAAAGCCAGCAGCGTGGAGTCCGGGTCGTCGGACGTGCGCACGGTGCGGTACGGCAACACGAACTCACCGAGCTCGGCGTCGTAGCGCGCGCCGGGACCGACCGCGTACGCGGCGAAGCCGGGCGGCTCGGGGTAGGCGTAGCAATAGAAGGAGCCCTCGTCGCTGCCACCCGGCCAGAACCCGCAACTGCTCACCTCGTGGCTGTACGCCTCCTGCATCACCCAGTCGGCGCAGTTCGGCACGCCGCCCGGGTGCAGGGGAGCGCGTCGACCGGAGAAGCGCGTCGTGGCGAGATCGAACCCGCCCCAGAAGAAGTGGACGGGGCTGTTCTTGCCGACGAACCGCGATCGGAACACGCGCAGCACGCGGTCGGCCTGGACGAGCGCCAGCCAGAAGCGGTGCATCGCTTCGGCCTCGTACGCATGGTGCTCGACATCATCGGCGAACGGAATGGCCTCGGCGATCTCGACCGGGCGGGCCAGGATCTCGACGCGCACGCCGAGCTCGTGCAGGGCGGCCATCGTCGCGTCGTAGAAGCTTGCGACCGTACGGGGCTCGAGGGCCACGCCCCGGACGTCGCCGACGGTGGTTCGCAGGACGAGCCGGTGGTCGATGAAGTCGAACTCGATCTCGATGCCGCGTTCGCCGGCGTGCATCAACGACGTGGTGAGTCCCCGGGCGGACACGTAGAGCGTCACCTGCCACCAGTGATTCAGCCGCGGTTCGAGGGCGAGCCGGATCTTGCCGACGATCTGGGTCCACATGTGCACCGTGGCGCGTGTGTCTTCCCAGTCGGCGAGCGTCAGCACGGGCCATGGTTGCGAGGTCATGTCGTCTCCCGAGATCAGACGGCGGTCGTTCTACTACGCGGCCGCGGTGCGCAGGTCACGGGGGCTGAAAGAGAACGGGCTGCCTCTATGGTGGCGACCGCAATGAGCGAGACCGACCGGACCGAAGTTGCGTGGACGAGGCTCGACGGGCCCATGCTCGAGGAGCTGAAGTCGTTCGGCGAGATCCGAGAGGTCGCGCGCGGCGACATCTTGTATCGCGCCGGCGACCCCACCCCCGACTTCTTCGTCGTGCTCGAAGGTGAGGTCGAGATCGTCCGTCTCGAAGACAGCAACGAGGTCGTGGTCGCGACGCACGGGGCGCATCGATTCCTCGGCGAGCTCAACCTGCTGACCGGACAGCGCGCATTCCTCACCGCGCGCATCTCGCAGCCGGGACGCCTGTTGGTCGTCCCGCTCGCCACCTTTCGCCAGCTGATGAGCACGAAGCCCGACTTCTCCGACTCGGTGTTCCGCGCGCTGGTCGCGCGTCGGGAGATCCTGCGGGCCGGGGAGGGCGCGGGCGCCATTCGCATCATCGGGTCCCGATACTCGCCCGACGCGATGGCGTTGCGGGCGTTCGCGAACCGCTCCCGGCTCCCGCACGCGTGGGTCGATCTGGAAGAGATCGACGACGCCTCGGTATACCTCGCGAACATCGGTGTGCGTCCGCGCGACGTGCCGATCGTGATCACGCCGACCGCGTTGTTGCGGAACTCGACGGTCGGTGAGTTCGCCGAGCACCTCGGCCTGACCTATCGCAACGTCCCCGGCTACCTCAGCGATCTCGTCGTGGTCGGGACCGGACCGGCCGGTCTCGCCGCCTCGGTCTACGGCGCTTCGGAGGGGCTGGAGACGCTCTCCCTCGACGCCGTTGCCGCGGGCGGTCAAGCCGGCGCGAGCTCGCGCATCGAGAACTACGTCGGGTTCCCGAACGGCGTGTCGGGCGACGACCTCGTCGCGAGGGCCGCGATCCAGGCCATGCGCCTCGGTGCCCGGCTCAACGCGCCCTGCGAGGTCGCGGGCCTGCGCCTCGAAGAGGGCTTCCACGTGGTCGTGCTCGCCGACGGCAGCGAGGTATCCACGCGCGCGGTGATCGTCGCCTCGGGCGCGCACTATCGCAAGCTCGAGGTCGACGACCTCGAGCGCTTCGAGGGAGCCGGTATCTACTACGCGGCGACCGAGCTCGAAGCGCGCCTGTGCCGCGGCTTCAACACGATCGTCGTAGGCGGCGGCAACTCGGCGGGTCAGGCCGCGATCTACATGGCCCAGCAAGGCAGTTCCGTCGCGCTCGTCGTGCGGCGGCGCGAGCTCACGGAGACGATGTCGCAGTATCTCATCGGCCGCATCGAAGCCAACGACCGCATCGAGGTGCTGAACCACACCGAGGTGCGCCGGCTCGCAGGCGAGAAGCACCTCGAAGAGGTGACGCTCGAAGACAACCAGAGCGGCGCGCGACGTTCGGTCCCGTGCCAAGGCCTGTTCTGCTTCATCGGTGCCGTCCCCGCGACGGCCTGGCTCGGCGGATGCGTCGCGCTCGACCGCTCCGGGTTCGTCCTCACCGACCGGGCCCTGCCGGACTCCATCTCGAAGGGATCGGATTTCGGCGGCCGCGATCCGTTGCCGTTCGAAACTTCACTTCCGGGCGTGTTCGCGGCCGGCGACGTGCGCGCCGGGTCGGTGAAGCGGGTCGCGGCTGCGGTCGGTGAGGGATCGAGCGCGGTCCGCCAAGTTCATGAATATCTCGCCACGCACGCGTGAGCAATCCGAGGAGGTCGTCATGGGGAGATTCACGCGAGGGTTCGCCGGTCGTGGGCGAGGCGAGCGCGACCCCCGATTGCCGCCGGGCCAATACGACACCGGCAAAGACTGGCCCGTGCTCACCGCCGAGGTGACACCCCGTCTCGACACTGCCACGTGGACGTTCAAGATCGAGGGGCTCGTCGATCGTCCCACGACGTGGACGTGGGACGAGATCCACGCACTCCCGCCGGCGAGCTACGCCGGGGCCATCCACTGCGTCACCACGTGGTCGAAGTTCGACGTGCATTTTGGCGGCGTCTCCGTCGACACACTGCTCGGGGTGGCGGGTGTGCAGCCGGGCGCGACCCACGTCCTCGCGTTCTCGCACACCGCGTACACGACGAACCTCCCGCTTGCCGACGTCACCGGCGGGAAGGCCTGGGTGGTGTGGGACTACGAAGGCCGTCCGCTCGAAGCGGCACACGGCGGCCCGGCGCGCCTGCTCGTGCCGCACCTGTATTTCTGGAAGAGCGCGAAGTTCGTCGCCGGCTTGCGCGTCCTCTTCCATGACGAGCCCGGGTTCTGGGAGCAGAACGGCTATCACGATCGCGGCGATCCCTGGCTCGAGCAGCGCTATCAGGGCGATTAGTGGACTCGCCCCCGACGGCCGGCGCCGCGCGCGCGATCGCCTGGCAGGCCGTGACGGTCGTCGAGGTCAAACCCGAGACGACGCGCGCCAAGACCTTCCGACTCGCACTGTCCGTGCCGTTCGCGCATCGCGCGGGCCAGCACGTCGTCGTGCGGCTCACCGCGCCCGACGGCTACACCGCAGCGCGGTCGTACTCGATCGCGTCGGCGCCCGACGCGTCGGCGGAGATCGAGGTGACCGTCGAGCGCCTCGAGGGCGGTGAGGTCTCGACGTTCCTGCACGACGGTGTCACCGTCGGCGACGAGCTGGAGGTCAGGGGACCGATCGGCGGCTGGTTCGTATGGGAGGCCGACTCGCCGGCGCTGCTCGTCGGCGGCGGTTCGGGCGTCGTTCCGCTCATGGCGATGTTGCGACTCGCGCGCCGAACGGGCCGGACCGACCTGATTCGGCTGGTTGTCTCGGTGCGTACCCCGGACGATCTGTACTTCGCCGACGAGATCGCCGGGCCCGAGACGACCGTCGTATACACGCGCGCGACGCCGCCGTCGTTTTCGCGTCCGCCCGCGCGCCTCACGGGCGACGATATCCCGAAGCCGGTCGCACCGGGAACCCGCGCGTACATCTGCGGCTCGTCGGGCTTTGCCGACGCCGCGAGCGACGTGCTTCTCGGCGCCGGTCTTCCCACGGAGCAGATCCGGGTCGAACGTTTCGGTCCTTCGGGATGACGACCGTTCAGGCTTTGACGAACCGTTTGATGAAGGCGAGCGTGGTGTCGGCGACGTCGCGCCAGCCGTGGTCGATGGTGAGCGAGTGGCCACGACCCGGGATCTTCACGATCTCGGTGACGCCTTTGTTGCGCTTCTGCTTCTTGTAGGACGCGTTCGCGATCGCCCACGGGACGGTGTGATCCTTCTCGCCGTCGATGATGAGCAACGGTCCGCGATCGGGGTTCTTCGACTTCACCTTCGCTTCGGTCCACGGATTCAGGTTCGCGGTCGCGGCCTGGAACAGCGGCACTCCCGACCCTGGCACTGCGTACGTGTTGTACAGCTCCTGCGCCTCGTCCTCACCGACCGCGTTCGCGAAGGCGAACCGGAACTGCTCGTAGGTGAGCGGGACCGCACGATTGTGATTGGCGGGATTGCCGAGCACGGGCGCCGCCGACTTGAGGGCGGAGATGGGCAGTGGCAGCACGCCTCGGAAGGGCGCAGGATCGATGGCGACCGTTGCATCGGCGACGCCGCGGCCGGCGAGGATCTGGGCCAACAGACCGCCGAACGAGTGCCCGATGAGCGCGGGCCGTTTCGTGAGCTCGCCGATGACCTCTTCGAAATGATCGGCGATCTGCCCGACCGTCTTGTGCGCGAAGACCTCGGGGTGTGCGTTCGCCTCTCCGACCGTGTTGGGATCGTCGGGCCAACCCGGCGCGAGTGTCGTGTAGCCGGCGTCGTCGAACACTTGGCGCCAACGATCCCAGCTCATCGGCAACAGCCACAGGCCATGGATGAAGATGACCGGGGTTCGATCGGAGGCATTCGCCTGGGCGATCTGACGGTACTCGTACTCCGTGATGTCGACCACAGCGAAGTTCTCCTTCTTCGGGGCTTGCTCAATGGTGGAAGCCGATTGTCGGAGCCTCGGTCCGGGGTATCGGTGCGGTCCGCGCGTCGAGGACGCGCAGCGAGGCCTTCATGTCGTCGAGGAGCAGGCGGGTGAGGTCGATCGAGACGCCGTTGCGGAACACGACGCGCATCACCGTCATGTCGTCGATGCTTGCCGGCATCGGGTACGCGGGCACTTGCCAGCCCCGCTCGCGCAGCTTCGCCGACAGGTCGTGCAGGTCCCAGTTCCGATCGCGACCGTCGGTGGTCCAGGTGACGAGCGGCATGTCGGAACCGTCGGTGAGTACCTCGAACGTGTTCATCTTCGACAGCTCCGCGGCGAGGTAGCGAGCCGCGTCCTTCGACGCCTGCATGACGCGCCGGTATCCCTCACGACCGAGCCGGAGGAAGTTGTAGTACTGCAGGAGCACCTGGGCACCCGGGCGCGAGAAGTTCAGTGCGAGCGTCGGCATGTTCCCACCGAGATAGCTCACGTTGAAGACGAGCTCCTCGGGCAGGTACTCACGGCCCGCCCACACGATCCAACCGAGGCCCGGGTAGACGAGGCCGAACTTGTGCCCGGAGGCGCTGATCGAGTGCACGCGCGGCACGCGGAAGTCCCACTCGAGATGCGGATCCAGGAACGGCGCGATGAAACCGCCCGACGCGGCGTCGATGTGCAGTGGAATGTCGAGACCGGAGCGGGCCTCGAGCGCGTCGAGCGCATCGGCGAGCTCCCGCACGGGTTCGTAGATGCCGTTGTACGTGACGCCGAGGATCGGGACGACGCCGATCGTGTTCTCGTCGACCGCGGCGAGCATGCCCTCGGCCGTGAGGAACGGCTTGTCCTTCGTGATCGGCACGTAGCGCGGCTCGACCTCGAAGTAATTGGCGAACTTCTCCCATACCACTTGGACCGCGGAGCTGAAAACGATGTTGGGCGACGCGGTCGACTGTCCCGCGGCTCGTCGAGCGTTCTGCCAGCGGCGCTTGAACGCGAGTCCGCCGAGCATGCAGGCCTCGGAGGACCCGATCGCCGAAGTGCCGATCGTCGCGTGGGGATCGGGCGCGTTCCACAGGTCGGCCAGGATATGCAGGCAGCGTTCCTCGATCGCCGCGGTCTGCGGGTACTCGTCCTTGTCGATCATGTTCTTGTCGAACGCTTCCATGTAGAGCTGCGTCGCCTCGGGTTCCATCCACGTGGTCACGAAGGTCGCGAGGTTCTGGCGGGCATTGCCGTCGAGGAACAGCTCGTCGTGGATGATCTGGTGCGCCGTCTCCGGAAGCATCTCGTCGTCGGGTAACCGCCAGCGCGGGATCGCGTTCTCCGCTCGTCGCGCGAACAGCGGGTTGACGCAGATCTCGTCGGAGGCACTGGCGCCTCGATGCTCGTGGCTCATCTCGGTCCAAAGGTGTCGGTACAGGGGTGCGCGCGGCGGAACGCCGCACCTTCGCAACGCGCCCTCGGCAGGATTCGAACCTGCGCACACGGCTCCGGAGGCCGATGCTCTATCCCCTGAGCTACGAGGGCGGGGGTTGCAGACTACTTGGCAGAAAACCTCGTGGTCGGGGCGGGTTCGCCGTGTGGAGGATCGCGACTCGTGCCGCGATCGGGCCCGGACAGCGAGGCGTACGCGATCGGCGATCACGAGCGCGTCGACTCGACCGGGCCCTCTCGGGCGACGTGATCGTGCAAGAACTCGTGCCATATGGCCCTAGCCGCGCGCCCGTACGACGACGGACGATGGTCCTTGACGATGAGGAGGTGGCTGATGGAAGTCTTCGATGACACATTCATTCCGTCCGGCCTCAGTGCCGTGTGGGCCGCCGGTCGTCATTGCCCGCGATGCATCTGGCCGTACCTGCACCCGGTCCGGTCGCTCGACCAACGACACTTGCTGTGCGAGTCGTGCGGGCACTGCTGGCGCGTCGAGCACGGCGCCTTGCGTCCCGTCGAACCGCTCTCATGTCACGGATGCGCCACCCGACCGAAATCCGAATGCATCGAACTGTTGCAAAGTACGTTCTTGCGCTTCGGAGCGGGAACAGCTACCGACGACGCATCCGTATCCGTATAAGCGCCCATCCGGGCAATGGAGGATGGAGGGTTTGCTGATGAAGGCTCTCGTGTATCACGGCCCGAACAGCAAGGCGTGGGAAGACGTCGCGAAGCCGACGGTCATTGACGACACGGATGCGATCGTTCGCGTTGACGCCGTCACGATCTGCGGCACCGATTTGCATATTTTGAACGGCGACGTCCCCGAGGTGACCGACGGACGGGTCCTTGGCCACGAAGCGGTCGGTACGGTGGAATCGGTCGGCGTCGGTGTCAAGAACGTGAAGCCCGGCGATCGTGTGCTGGTGTCGTGTATCACGGCGTGTGGGGCGTGTCGATTCTGCCGAGAAGGTCGCTACGGTCAGTGCCTCGGCGGTGGCGGCTGGATCCTCGGCCATCTGATCGACGGTACGCAGGCCGAGTACGTGCGGGTGCCGTTCGCCGACACGTCGACGTACCCCGTCCCCGCGGGCGTGAGCGACGAGGCCGTGCTCATGGTGGCCGACATCCTCCCGACGAGTTACGAGGTCGGTGTGTTGAACGGGCACGTCACACCGGGTGATGTGGTCGCGATCGTGGGTGCGGGCCCGATCGGCTTGTCGGCGATCATCGGCTCCCGGCTGTACAGCCCGAGCCATGTCGTGTCCATCGATCTTGCCGACAGCCGGTTGGAGGCGGCGAAGCGCTTCGGAGCGGACGTCGTGGTGAACCCGCAACGCGAGGACACGTTGGCGATCGTGCGGTCGCTCACTGACGGTCTCGGCGCGGATGTGGCGATCGAGGCGGTCGGCACGCCCGAAACCTTCGAACTGACAGCCAGCCTCGCGCGACCGGGCGGCCACATCGCGAACATCGGCGTGCACGGCAAGCCGGCGACGTTGCATCTCGAAGAGTTGTGGGCGAAGGACGTCACGATCACGACGGGTCTCGTCGACACGTTCTCGACGCCGACGTTCCTGCGCCTCCTCACGGGCGATCAACTGGACGCGACCCGCTTCGTCACGCACCACTATCCGCTCGATCAATTTCTGGACGCGTACGACGTGTTCGCACGCGCGAGTGAGACCGGCGCGCTCAAAGTCGTGCTGACACGGACATGAGCACCGACGACGTGCCGCGATCGGGCCGGCGAGGTGTCGTGACGGTCGCCGGAGCGGAACCTCGGTCCCTGATCCGGCAGGCCGTAGTGTGCGCGGCGGGCTCTGCCCGCCTCTTGGCCGCTCGGCGACTGCACCTTCGACGTTCGCGCCTCGGGTCGACCGTCGCGTTGCCCGACGGCCGCAGATACGTGGTGTTCCGGGAGTCGAGCTGCGATCAGCAGACAGACACTGCGCCGGTCATGCTCGCCGTCTGGTTCCGGTTGCGCGCGATTCCGCCCGGCGCGCGCGTTCGCCGTTGGCTCTTCGAACGGCTCTGCATACTGAACACGGTGTTGTTCGCCGGCTTTGACGGATACCTCGTGAAGCTCTGGATGGTGAACCCGGACACGTCGGACTACGCGGGCTTGTACTCCTGGAGCTCCGCGGACAAGGCCGAGCGGTACGGGCGCTACATCACCTCGGTCCTGCGCCCGCTCTCGCTTCCGTCGTCTATCGGGTATCAGGTCTTTGCCGACTCGACATTGGAGAGCTATCTGGACCGCTCGCCATCAGCGGAGGGCACTCGATGAACGACCCTTGGCTCGAGGAACTTTCGCAGAACGAATGCATGGAGCTGCTGCGGCGCGAGTGCGTCGGCAGGATCGCAATCATCGCCGATCAGGGCCCGATCGTTCTACCGGTGAACTACCGGGTGGTCGAGGCACCCTCCGGACCGCTGCTCGCGGTGCGAACCCGACCCGGCAACGTCATCGCGCAGGCTCCGGAGAGTGTCGCGTTCGAGATCGACGCCATCAATCCCGTCAGCCAAGAAGGCTGGTCGGTACTCGTGCGGGGCGAGCTCCTCCACGCCGATCCGACGTCCGCCGCGTTTCGAGACCTCTACGACCCGAACCCGTGGCTCGCCGATCGTGATGCGTGGCTTCTCATCGACTCCTGGGAGGTGAGCGGTCGCCGGCTGCACGGACCGGATCTGCTCTGGCACTACCGCCCGGGCGAATACGTATAGGCGCGTCCAGTCCCTGCGAGTGGTGGAGGGTGGGAGATGTCGAGTCGAGGATTCGATCTACTCGGGACCGACGAGTGCATCGCTCGTCTCGGGAGCCGATCGTTCGGTCGGATCGGGATGAAGATCGCCGACGATCCGATCGTTCTTCCGGTGTTCTACGCACTCATCGACGGCGAGATCGTCTTCCGGACAGACCCGGGTACGAAGCTGATCGCAGCGGTGTTGGAGTCACGAGTCGCGTTCGAGGTCGACGACCTGAACGAGGGCTGGAGCGTGCTCGTCGTCGGGCGCGCGCACGAGGTGCGAACGCCCTCGCTCGTGGAGAGCCTGCAATCGCAACTCGATGCCTTCTGGCCGGGCAGCGAACGCGACCGTCTCGTACGGATCGAGGTCGAAAGGATCACGGGCCGGCGCCTTCACCCCGTGCAGTGAAAGTCGCGCGCCGCCACGTCCTTCCTGCGCCGATATCAGGGTCGACCAGTGGCGTTCAGCCGATCAGCCCGAGGCACCGGAGTGTTGACCGTGCGGAAGCGGTATGCGCCGGCCGGTGAGGGCTTTGGGTTGGATGCGCAGCCAGATCGCTTTCGGGCCGGGAGACCACGGGCCGAGCGGGAGCCGCCCGAGGCGATCGCGGTCGGCCGGGTCACGGACTTGGACCGCGTCACCGATCGCCAGGACGCTCCAGCCGGTCTTGTACACGGTGTCCGTCCCGTCACATTCGAACGCAACTCTTTTGTTCCGCGCACCGTAGACCTTGGTTCCCGGATCGTTGCGAAACACGATCGCGTTGGCGTCGAGCGCGAAGTTCACGGGAAAGATCAGCGGTTGATCGTCGATCACGACCGCGAGCCGACCGAGACTGCACCGGCCGAGCAGCGCGAGGCACTCGTCCCAGTCGAGTATGTCCAGTCCCGTCCGGCCATCGAACTCCGCCATGCCCGTAGCGTCGTTGACGGGAACCCACACGGGCAGGGCCGTTCGTCACATACCGGATGGCCTTGGGCCTTCGCTTCACCCGTAGCCGCGATACCGCCGCCACCCGTCTCAGATCGGTGGGTCCAAGTCTCGGCATGGCGCGCGGCCAAAACGTTGGCTGTCGGCCCGGGCTATCCGGTCGCGAGCAGCACGCCTACGTAGGTTGCGCCGAGCGCGGCGAGCAGAGCGAGTGCGGCCAAGACGCCGCCGAGCGCGGGTCGACGCCTCGCAACAAGAATGTGTGCGAGTGCGCCGATCCCAGACACGGCGACGAGGATCAGTTTCACCCACAGGGTCGTCAGATAGCTGCCCGACTGCTCGCCGACGTTCACTGCGAACAGGTTCCAGATACCGGTGGCGAGCAGAAGGACGAACGCCGGCCAGGCGATGAGCTGGAAGCGGCGTCCGACCGCACGCGCGGTCTCGATGCCGCCGAACTGGCGAACGACCGGTACCAAAGCGGCGAGCGCTACCTGCCCGCCGACCCAAACCGTCGCGCCAAGGACGTGCAAGAACAGCCGGATGGTCGCGGCATGGACGGGCAACACGAACGGAGGCTACGACGCGCTGCAAGTCCCCGGAGGAAGCAACGGTCGCCCGAAACACACGCTCCATATCGCGGCCACCCATCGTCACGTATCGCCGATTCAAGGGCGCGATATTGCGGCGGAGAGTGTGACCAGAGGATCGTCAGAGGCGGTCGTTCGGCCCTAGTCGCATTTGCGGATCGGGACGAATCTCACTACCCGGAGGTGTACGTGGCGATGACGAGATTGCACGACGTCTCGACGCCTGGCGATGCGGCAGCGTTGACCCGATGCGCTAGACCGACGTACCCTCCGGCCACTTTCCGACAAATGAGGAACGTCGCCCCGGACCGCGGCGACCGAGCTCGCCCGTTTCAACATGTTCTAGAGGCGGCTATGAGGCAACCATCGTGACCCGGTCGGTCGGCATTGCAGGCGGGCACCGGCTGTCGCGTCGCATGGCGGGAAGAACTCGCCCGGTCACGTCTCGCCGACTACGGATCTACACCTGTGTCGCGTTGATTGGGATACTCGGCGGCGTCGCCGGATGCGCGAGTACTCCGAGCTCGACCGGAAGTGGAGCAGCGTCGTTGGAAGGCGGCATCAAGATACCCACGTCGCCGTCCGGCTCGAAGGTCGGTGCCTCGACGGTGCATGTGACGTTGGGTGACACTAGGGGTCTTGCGGGTCCGATGACGCTTGCGGTGTCACCGGCCGCTGTTCCTGTGGGTGATGTCACGTTCGTCGTCAACAACACCGGCACGATCGACCATGAAGCCGTGG